>NC_013960.1:0-327916 GCF_000024725.1 Nitrosococcus halophilus Nc 4
TAAAGCCAATAAACTATCTGGCAGCGGTGGCTGATGTCAAGAGAAGAATTAGAAATCCATTCCTCCTTGCCAAGATGGCTCGATAGGGATAAGTTTTTTATTTCCCCAGTAACAATAATCAGGGCAGAAACCCAGTCCTTATACGCTAAGGATACGTTAAGTTGCCCTTGTTTCTGGCCGCATCTCTCTTAAACGCTGGGCAATCTAGCCTAATCTCGATTGTTTACAAGGAGTATGCAATCCGTGCCATTCTCGCTTTGGGAACACTGCCTTAATCATTTAGAAGGGGAACTTGATCTCCAAGAGTTCAATACCTACATTCGCCCCTTACAAGCAATACAGCAAGATTCTAATCTGCGACTTTACGCGCCCAATCAATTTGTGGTCGATTGGGTGCAAGACTGCGCTGAAAGCCGCATTAATGCGTTACTATCCCACTACAGCGACGGTCGCATCGAAAAGGCAATCTTGGAAGTGGGTTCTTGTAATCCGCAGCCACAAGCCCCCTCCCCTGTGCCTGAACTACCTTCAGAATCCCCATTCGCCCCTTCGCCTAGAGGCATCGATCGGATACCCGAATCCCGACTCAACAAAAATTATACCTTCAACAATTTTGTTGAGGGCAAATCTAATCAGCTGCCTCGTGCCGCTTCCTATCAAGTTGCAGAAAACCCTGGAAGCGCCTATAACCCTCTCTTCATTTACGGAGGGGTAGGCCTTGGCAAAACCCATCTGATGCATGCTGTAGGCAATTATATCCGAACCCGTAGCCCTGACGCTCGGGTGGCTTATTTACACTCAGAACAATTCGTTGCCGAGATGATTAAGGCCTTACAGCTTAACGCCATTAACGAATTTAAGGCCCGTTACCGCTCGGTAGATGTCTTGCTTATCGATGACATCCAATTTTTTGCTGGAAAAGAGCGCTCCCAGGAAGAGTTTTTCTATACTTTCAACACCTTACTTGAGGTCCAACACCAAATTATTTTGACTTGTGACCGCTTCCCGAAAGAGGTTAATGGGTTGGAGGAACGGTTGAAATCACGTTTTGGCTGGGGGTTAACGGTTGCTGTTGAACCTCCAGAATTGGAAACACGGGTCGCAATTTTAATGAACAAAGCCAACATTGAAAGCGTTGCCCTATCGGATGACGTCGCATTTTTCCTCGGACGCCTCATCTATTCTAACGTCCGTGAATTGGAAGGAGCACTACGGCGGGTGATCGCTTACTCTCGATTTACCCGTCGTCCCATTACGATGGAACTGACCCGCGAAGCACTTAAAGACCTACTAGCCTTGCAAGAGAAGCTAGTCACTATCGAGAATATCCAGAAAACAGTAGCGGAATATTACAAGATCCGGGTTTCTGATTTACCGTCGAAGCGGCGTTCCCGAGCGATAGCTCGGCCCCGGCAGATCGCCATGACCCTTTCCAAAGAACTCACTGATCACAGTTTAACGGAAATTGGAAAATCCTTCGGCGGCCGCGATCACACCACAGTTCTCCATGCCTGTCGTAAAATAGATGAGCTTAAGAGAACTGATCGGCGAGTGGCTGAAGATTACCAAAATCTACTGAAAAGACTATCTACCTAGATGTGGATAAGGGTGTGGATAAGTTGTGTATAACGCGTGGATAAGTTGTTGAAAAAAATTACCCCACAAATTATCCACTGTTTATCCACCAGTTATACACGAGTTATCCATAGGGTTATCCACATAATAACTTTTTGATTAAATTAAATAAAAGTAAGATATCCACAGATTTTCAGGTGACTCACTATCACTATTAATATAGATTCTTAAAGATAATAGTAATAGAGCTTGTGGGAAACTGGGACAATGCTAGATACCCTTTATCCCTACTTGTTTTAAGAGAGAAAAAGCAATAGATGCAGTTTTCCATTGAAAGAGAAGAAATCGTTAGACATTTAGCCACAGTTTGTGGTGTAGTAGAACGACGCCATACGCTGCCTATCCTCTTCAACGTTCTTCTATCCGTTGAAGAGGATAGGCTATCCCTGACGGCAACGGATCTTGAAGTCGAGATAAGAACTACTCTTGAAGTTCTCCATCCAAAAGGAGGAAAAACGACTGTTTCAGCAAGGAAATTTTTGGATATTTGCCGTGCCTTACCTGCTCGAGCTGAACTGGAAGTACAACATGAAAAAGGGCAATTTCATGTTCATTCTGGTCATAGTCGGTTCACGCTTAGCACACTTCCTGCTGAAGACTTTCCAAGCACCGATAGCCTTGAGGAGGTGGTAGAGCTAGAATTGACCCAAGCAGAGCTAAAACAATTATTGCACCGGACGGTCTTTTGCATGGCCCATCAAGATGTCCGCTACTATCTCAATGGCTTATTATTGGAGCTTGGTGAAGAAACCGTCTATGCAGTTGCCACAGATGGGCATCGCCTTGCAGTGGCTTCTTTGGAAAAAGGACCTCGACGGGAGGGGGTGCAGATCCAATCTATCATCCCTCGAAAAGCGGTGTTGGAGTTGGTGCGTTTGCTTGAGGAATCAAATGAACCGGTACGATTAAAGTTTGGTACCAATCAAATGGGGGCAGAATTTCAGGGGTTATCCTTTTCTACTAAGCTAATCGACGGTCAATTCCCCGACTACAAACGGGTCATACCTGTGGGCTGTGAGAAGCGGTTTGTTGCTGATCGGGAACAATTTAAACAAGCTTTAGGACGGGTAAATATTCTCACTAACGATAAATACCGTGGGGTACGTTTACACTTATCAAATTTAAAGCTACAAGCGACGGTCACGAATTTAGAGCAAGAATCTGCCGAAGAGGAATTAGAGGTTGAGTATCAAGGGGAAAGCTTCGAAATTGCTTTTAATAACTCCTATCTTATTGATGTTCTTAATATTATAAATACTGAGCAAGTTAAATTAGAGTTTACCAACGCGAATAGTAGCTGCCTGATTACTCCTATTGGCGAGGTTGGCAGCAAATATGTGGTAATGCCTATGAGATTGTAGTTAACTGCTAGCGTTAATCTTTTATTTTATTCATTGGCCACTTTTCTAGCCCTGTTTAATGCATATTGCTCATCTTGATATACGCAACTTCAGGAATTTAGAGCACATCGAATTTTATCCCGCAAAAGGCCTCAATATTTTTACAGGTGCCAATGGCAGTGGTAAAACTAGCCTCTTAGAAGCTATTTATTTACTGGGATTGGGACGTTCTTTCCGTAGCTCTCAATTAGCCTCGGTTGTCCGGGGTAACATGAAATCGCTGCGGGTTGTGGCTAGAGTCAAGCAAACCACAGATGCTTTCCAGATCGTAGGAGTAGAGTTCAGCTCTACTGGTTTTCGTGCCCGCATTAATGGAAACGCCGTAAAGAGGCGTTCCCAACTAGCTGCCCAATTACCCTTGCTTTATATGTCCTCCTATAGCCACCTCATACTCGATGGAGGGCCCCGCTACCGTAGACAATGGCTTGATTGGGGACTATTTCACTTGGAGTCTAATTTCCGTGATTTATGGTGGCGCTATCATCGGGCGCTAAAGCAGCGTAATCATGCATTAAGAACCCAGATGCCTAGTTGGCGCCGAGAAATTGATGCCTGGGATAGGGAACTTGCCACCTACGGAGAGCAGGTGACCTCTTTTCGGGAAGCTATTCTCTCTCAGTTGCAAGAGAGCGTATCTCAATTGTTTGCAGTCTTAGCCCACCAAGTTGGGCCTGTGACTATGGAGTTTAAGCGAGGCTGGAGCCGCACCATAGCTCTGGGAGAGGTTCTGAAAGCAACCTTAGATTATGATCGGGCAGCAGGCTATACGCGATATGGCCCCCATCGTGCGGAGGTGGCATTCTACGCAAGCGGAAAAGATGTTAGGGATATACTATCTAGGGGCCAGCAAAAGGTGTTTTGCTATTCCCTGGCGTTGGGTCAGGTAGAGTTATTATGTAAAATAAAAGAACAACATTGTATTTTTTTGATTGACGATTTTACCTCAGAACTTGATGCAGATCATCGAAGACGGGTGTTGGCATTGCTAAATCAATTAGGGATCCAAGTCTTTGTTACTACTGTGGAAACACTAGATAATGAACTGAAGGCCTATCCCGATTCCCAACAGTTCCACGTGGAACTGGGAAAACTCAGAAAAATGGTATAATAAAGAACAACTTTAGGAGCAATAATGAAAGCCAGCACTGCCTACGATTCATCCCATATTAAAGTCTTAAAAGGGTTGGATGCTGTCCGCAAACGCCCTGGTATGTATATTGGGGACACCGATGATGGTACTGGACTCCATCATATGGTGTTCGAAGTGGTGGACAATTCCATCGATGAAGCCCTAGCAGGATTTTGTAATGAAGTGAGTGTCATTGTGCATTCTAATGACACTGTGACTATCTCTGATAATGGACGGGGCATCCCGACCGATATCCACCATGAAGAAGGGCGTTCTGCAGCTGAGGTCATTATGACCGTATTGCATGCTGGGGGGAAATTTGACCACAACTCCTACAAAGTCTCTGGCGGATTACATGGGGTAGGAGTATCAGTGGTTAACGCGCTTTCTTCTACCCTTTTTTTAGAGATTCACCGCGATGGCCAGGTCTACCAACAGCACTATCGTGATGGAGTTCCACAGGCTCCTTTAACGACTGTGGGCTCCACAAAGCATAGTGGGACGACAATTCGGTTTTCGCCAAGCCCTAAGATTTTTTCCAATATCGTTTTTAACTTCGATATTTTTGCTAAACGATTGCGGGAACTAGCGTTTCTTAACGCTGGAGTTCGTATCTTATTAGAGGATGAGCGCGTTGGGCGAAAGGAAGAGTTTCTTTATGAGGGTGGGATACAAGCTTTTGTAGAGCATCTCAATAAAAATAAGACTCCTCTCCACGACAATGTTTTTTACTTCCAAGGAGAACGGGATGACGTCGTCGTGGAATTGGCAATGCAATGGAATGATTCTTATCAAGAGCATTTTTTCTGCTTCACTAATAACATTCCACAGAGGGACGGAGGTACCCACCTCGCTGGCTTTCGATCTGCTCTGACCCGAACTTTGAATCAATATATTGAGAGGGAGGCATTAGCCAAAAAAACCAAGGTCAGCACGACGGGGGATGATGCTCGGGAAGGGCTGACGGCAGTTCTCTCCATAAAAGTGCGAGATCCGAAGTTTTCTTCCCAGACCAAGGAAAAACTAGTCTCCTCTGAGGTTAAACCAGTGGTTGATGCCCTGGTCTCAGAATACTTTCAAAGCTTTTTGTTGGAGCATCCTGCCGATGCTAAAGCCATTGGCAGCAAAATGATAGATGCTGCTCGAGCCAGGGAAGCAGCCCGTAAAGCCAGAGAGTTAACGCGCCGGAAGGGGGCTCTGGATATGGCGGGGTTGCCTGGGAAGTTGGCAGATTGCCAAGAGCGGGATCCAACGCTCTCGGAACTATTTGTGGTAGAGGGAGATTCAGCGGGGGGGTCTGCTAAACAAGGACGTGACCGTAAAAACCAGGCTATCCTTCCTCTTAAGGGTAAAATCCTGAATGTGGAGAAAGCCCGTTTTGACAAAATGCTAAGCTCTGCAGAAGTAGCTACCCTCATTACAGCGCTAGGGTGTGGTGTTGGTCGGGAAGAATATAACCCCGATAAGTTACGGTATCATCGGATCATTATTATGACGGATGCCGATGTTGATGGGTCCCACATACGTACCCTGTTGCTCACTTTTTTTTACCGCCAGATGCCTGAGTTGGTAGAGCGTGGCCATATTTATATTGCTCAACCTCCCCTTTACAAAGTCAAGAGAGGAAAGCAAGAGCGGTATATCCGGGATGACGCTGAGATGGAACGTTATTTAATCAACTTAGCGATTGATAATGCAAAAATCTATTCCGAGCCGGGCGCAACACCCATTGAGGGGGAAACCCTATTAACCCTGGTAACTGATTATTTTCAATTGAAAGGCGCTATCGAGCGGCTTTCTCAACGCTATGATCCTTTATTGCTCGATCAAACATTATATCTTGACACCGTGTCCACTGAGCTGGTGACAGAAGTTAAGCGATTGGAGGTATGGGCTGCTCAGCTAGAGTCACGGGCGAATAGCGCAGCAAGAGATGGTGTACGTTATGAGATTGAGGTCACAACACCAGTTGAAAATCAGGTACCCATTCTCCAAGTGAAGATTACCCGCCATGGAGTGACTACCTATCAGCGTTTTAGCATGGATTTCTTTGCTTCCCCTGATTACCAACATATTCAGAAGTTAGGAAAGCCTTTAGTCAAACTGATTACGACAGAAAGTTATGTCCAACGGAATGACAAGCAACAACCCGTGAGCAGTATTCAAGGAGCGGTCAACTGGTTAATGGAAGAAGCTAGGCGCGGTCAAGCCGTACAGCGCTATAAAGGGCTCGGAGAGATGAATCCAGATCAATTATGGGAAACCACGATGAACCCTGCTACCCGGCGTCTCAGTCAGGTTCGAATTGAGGATGCCATTGCGGCAGATGAAATATTTACCACCTTAATGGGAGACCACGTGGAACCGCGACGAGATTTTATTGAAGCCAATGCGCTAAATGTGGCCCATCTTGATGTTTAGTTTGATAGGTAACCAAAGATTATTAGCTTGAAAAGTATCTTGGGGTAAAAAGGGGGGACATCCTTGTCCCTGGGGTTCAAAAGCTTTTTAACAAACTCGGTTTAATGGAGCTTGATTTTAGGATGGACGCTGCGTCGGAATAAATGGGAAATAGTAAGCATGGTGGTGCGAAAGGGACCAAATAGGGCCATTTGATGCATTTTATAAAGGGAAAGATAAACCAACCGAGCAATTAGCCCTTCTATCATGATGCTACCGGTAATATTTCCCATCAGGTTTCCCACAGTGCTATATCCTCCCAAAGATACCAGCGAACCATAGTCACGGTAGTGATACTCCTGAAGTGGCTTCCCCTCCAGCTGATTACGGATATTTTTATATAACAATTGAGCCTGTTGGTGGGCTGCTTGGGCACGGGGTGGCACCACTCCTTCATGATTTTTCCAGGGGCAGGCGGCACAATCACCTAGAGCAAAAATATTTTCATCACGGGTGGTTTGCAATGTTGGTCTAAGCACCAATTGGTTGAGTTTATTGGTTTCCAGACCATTTATATCCTTTAAGAAATCCGGCGCCTTGATACCGGCTGCCCAGACTTTGATTCGCGCTGGAATAAAACGCCCGCTTTGGGTTTGAATCCCTTTTTCCGTGACTTCAATGACCCGTTCGTTAACCAGGATTTCAACGCCCAGTTTGCCAAGCTGCTTCTCAGTAGAACCAGAGATTCGAGATGGCAACCCTGGTAACAGGCGAGGAGCGGCCTCAATAATACTGAGTTTAATATCGGCGGGCTTGACCTCTAGGCCATAGGCAGTAAATAAACGGGAGACCGCATGTAGTTGGGCAGCCAATTCAATCCCAGTAGCTCCCCCTCCGACAATGGCTACATCGAGTTCACCACTTGCCATGGGTTTGCCTCGGGCATGGGCTCGTAAATAAGACTCTATGATTTGCCGCTGAAAATACTCAGCCTGTTGGGTAGTATCCAAGAAGAGGCAATGTTCCTGGACGCCGGTAATCCCAAAGTCATTGCTGACGCTACCCACTGCGATTATCAAAGTATCATAATTAAAATTACGTCGGGGAATGATCTCTTCTCCTTTTTGATTGTAAGTCGGCGCAACAGAGATTTCCCGTTTCTGGCGATCTAGGCCATCCATCCGCCCGCGGCGATAGCGGAAATGGCTCCAAGCGGCCTGAGCTAGATATTCAATTTCATCTTCGTGGGAATCAAGGGTGCCTGCAGCAACTTCGTGGAGCAAGGGCTTCCAAATATGAGTAGGACTGACTTCTATTAGGATAATCTCAGCTAATCCTGTTTTACCAAGCTTTTTTCCTAATTTAGTTGCTAGCTGTAGGCCTCCAGCCCCGCCACCCACGACGATAATTTTATGTTTACTGTTCCCTGCTTTTTCTGTTGCCATGGTGTATAAGATCTTTGTTAAAAGAAAAAACTTATTCTATCGTGTTTAATTTTGCGGCAATATGAATTCTAGGATGATCATTATCTAGGCTCTGCGCTCATAATGACTAAAATATAGAAAAGTTTCTGGGAGCTCCGCTAGTGAGAGAACATATCCTCTTTCTTACTGGGAAGCTGGCTGAACCCAGCTTGTGCAAAATCCTCAAGGCTATGGAACCGGTGGATTTTGATTACACCGTGAAACAATTGGGATTGAGTGTTGCTGCTTTGATGACGGCAGAGATGGTCGAACGTCGTTTGACGGAAACCGGTGAAGCCACCCGGATTCTGGTGCCAGGCCGTTGTCGCGGCGATTTAGAAAAACTCTCTAAAAAACTGGGGCTGCCTGTGGAGCGAGGGCCAAATGAGCTCAAAGATCTCCCTGCTTACTTTGGTCGTAGTGGTCCAGCCCCTGATCTCAGTCGATACAAGGTGTGTCTCTTTGCTGAAATTGTGGATGCCCCACAACAGTCAGTTCAGGGTATTCTAGACCGGGCTGCCTATTACCGAAGCTGTGGTGCCGATGTTATCGATCTAGGTTTTCTTCCGAGTGAACCTTTTGACCACCTGGAGGAAGCTATTCAGGCCCTTAAGGCGGAAGGGTATTGTTTAAGTGCCGATTCCCTGGAGCCAGAAGATTTAATTCGCGCCGGAAAAGCGGGTGTTGATTATCTACTGAGCCTTACTGAGAAAACTCTCTATATTGCTGATGAAGTGGGTTCTACCCCAATTCTAGTCCCGGCTGCGCGGGGGGATTTGCCTTCCCTGGAGCGGGCGATGGAAAGCCTAGACAAACAGGGGCGTGCTTGGCTTGCTGATCCTATTTTGGAACCTATCCATTTTGGCTTCATGGATTCCCTAGCCCGTTATCATGAACTGCGTCGTCGCTATCCTCAAGCACCCCTCCTGATGGGGGTAGGTAATCTGACGGAGCTAACAGATGCTGATACTACCGGGATCAACGCCATCCTGTTTGGTATTATTTCTGAGCTTGGAATCAGTGCGATTCTGACGACAGAAGTGAGCTCCCATGCTCGGCGGGCAGTCCGGGAAGCAGATCTCGCCCGCCGTATCATGTATGCGGCACGGGAAAACAATGCTCTGCCACAGAATATTGATGATGGGCTGCTATGTCTCCATGAGCGCCGACCTTTCCCCGATTCCTCTAAGGAAATTGCTGAGTTGGCGGCCCGAGTTAGAGATCCCAGCTACCGCATTCGCATCAGTCAGGAAGGAATCCATATTTTTAATCGGGATGGCATCCACAGAGCTCAAGATCCCTTTGATTTATTTCCCCACCTTGCCGTAGCAGGAGATGCAGGCCATGCCTTTTATCTAGGAATAGAGTTAGCACGGGCACAGATTGCCTGGCAGTTAGGCAAGCGCTACAGCCAGGATGAAGAACTAGATTGGGGTTGTGCCTATGAGCAAGAGACAGAAGATCTCATGGAGCAGAAGCCACCCGGTACCACGCTGCAGAACTCTAAGCGGGGGGAGGGCAATGGCAAGGCTTGAAAGCAAGATCCATGAAGTTATCCTCACCACCTTAAGTGAAGACGGGCAGATTCATGCAGCACCCATGGGCATTTGGGAAGAGAAAGGCAATTTTATCGTGGCTCCTTTCAAGCCCTCTACCACCTATAACAATTTATCCCGCTACCCTGAGTGTGTAGTCAACTACACAGACGATGTTCGGGTATTTGCAGGATCGGTTACGGGTCGGCGCCATTGGCCTACCCAAGCAGCTACCCGTGTCTACGGGGGGGTCCTGGTACAAGCTTTGGCCCATAGTGAACTGCGGGTGACTCAATTGCAGGATACGGATCCTCGAGCCCATTTTTATTGCCGGGTAATATACGAAGCGAACCATAGGCCTTTTCGTGGTTTCAACCGGGCCCAAGGGGCCGTTATCGAAGCCGCCGTGTTGGTAAGCCGTTTACATCTCTTACCTTTCGATAAGATTGAAAGAGAATTGAAATATCTCCAAATTGCTGTTGACAAGACTGGAGGACCTCGTGAGTGGGAAGCCTGGGAATGGTTGATGGAACAGGTTCAGCATTATCGTGGGGAGGAAATGAAGTCATGAACCGCTGGCTGGCCAGTGTTCGTAATCTGGAAGAGGTCAGCAGCTTGCTTGCGGAAGGGCCTGACATCATTGATCTTAAGGAACCCAAAGAAGGAGCTTTGGGGGCTCTATCCTCAGAAACCATCTGCCAGGCTGTAGCCTTGATCGGAGGTCGTTGTCCCACTAGTGCCACTATCGGTGATCTCCCCATGGAACCAGCACCCATTTGCCATGCCGTGGAACAAATCGCAGCCACTGGGGTGAACTACGTGAAAATTGGTCTGTTCCCCGATGACCGGGTACCTGATTGCTTGATAGCTCTGCAGCCATTGGCAGTTCAAGGAATTTCTTTGGTAGGCGTGATGTTCGCCGACAAACGGCCCGATTTTTCTTGGATATCCTTGATGGAGAAGGTGGGCTTTACAGGAGCCATGTTGGATACGGCCGCTAAAGATGGCCACAATTTGCTCAGCCATCTGTCACTGGCTGAGCTGAGTGGCTTCGTGCAAACAGCCCGCAGTGGTGGTCTAGTCAGCGGCTTGGCAGGTTCTCTTAGTTTTGAGGATATACCCAAGCTGTTGCCTTTAGGAGCTGATTATTTGGGATTTCGTAGCGCTTTATGCTGTGCTGGGCAGCGGCAATCTAGCCTTGATCCAAAGGCTATTGCTTTGCTTAAGCGCGCTTTGAATAGGCGCTGACAATGGTTTCAAAAAAATACCTTTTAATAACATTATTTGCTTGAAAAGTCCGTGATTGTGGCTTTCTTAAGTTGAGTTAGATAATTTTTATCGATGGGGCTAGAGGGATAAGGAGAGTTTAGAGATAGCTCAGCCACCAGCTTTGGCTACGTTTTTTGAGATGGGCATACCATCGGCACAGGGGATACAGTGCTCCCACTACCATAATCCACACCAGGTAAACCCGCAGCAGGCTAGGTTCGTAGCTTTCCGGAAAGCCGCCGGATTGGGATAGGTACCGCAGTCGATCCCAAGTACCAAATGTCCATCTGATCCAAAGCATCGCCAGGATGTGGATGAGGAGTAGGTGCACAAGGTAGTAGAAAAAGGGGACCTGCCCAAATATCTTCACTCCATCGGCGAGCCGTCCACGCCATTTTTCAATCAAGGGAAGCAAAGCAATGGCTGGGCTTAAGGTCATCAACAGATAGGCGAGCGATGGTGGATACTTCTCGGTATTCAATATCTCAAGGACGCTGAACAGAAGGCCGCGCTCACTGGGCTGCCAGGGCTCAGGGTCACCATAGAGGTTGAAGCCGCGAAGAATAATAAAAGCGGCGACTAATCCTAGGCCGAGTTTATAGAGGAGAGGATTGCGGTGGTCGGCTGGCAGGGTCACAAGGCGGCCAAAGCCATAGCCTGCCACCATTACCCCGAGCCAAGGGATCAGAGGATAGGCGACAAAAAAATAATTGATAATGGGAACTGGCTGGCCCCCCATTTCATGCAAGATGTTCCAGAAGATGGACCAGTCACCGAACTGTTGGGCTTGGATAGGATCAAGTAGGTTATGACCCACTATCATTGTAAGAGCGCTTCCCATGGACACCCAAAATGGCAGATAGAGCATTCCAGCCAGAAAGATCATGGACCAACCAATGGCCCAAATCACCTGAACAAAAAGATAGGGATACCAGCCGAAGGTCCAGGAAAGGTTGATAACTGATAACTCAATAAAGATAAGCCATAGCCCTCTAGTGACTAGAAAACGGGCTAGCTCGTGATGGGAGCAACTTCGGTTGTGGCGGTAGAGGTAGGCGCTGGTTCCAGCTAAAAAGATAAACACTGGCGCACAAAAGTGGGTGATCCAGCGGGTCAAAAACAATCCGGCAGAGGCTTGGGAAAGATCCTCGGGTGGGTAAGGAAAGGGACTGAAGAAATTACGGACATGGTCAATGGCCATGATGACCATAACAATTCCTCGCAGGAGATCCACAGAGACGATGCGGGGTGCAGTGGCTGATGGGATTCCTGGCTGACTCAATGCTGGCTCCTTCTTCGGCCCAGCTTTTGGACACTTATTTTTTATTTAGAGTTCCAGTTTCCACAAAAAGTTTACTTTGTTTGTCCTTTTGAAAGTTACCAGGTGGCTGAACTAGGGGGCATTTGCCTCTAGCATCCAACTGTTTTGTTGCCTGGAACTAATGACTTTCAGGTGGTGACTAATAGTTCACTCGAATAGAGTGCTTTCAAAGTTAGACCCTAGCTTTTTAGGCTTGCTTCATTTCAGGTCATAGTCCCTGGGTGCTTTTCTTGCATTCAAGTTTCGG
This sequence comes from Nitrosococcus halophilus Nc 4, assembly GCF_000024725.1. NCBI lineage: Bacteria > Pseudomonadati > Pseudomonadota > Gammaproteobacteria > Chromatiales > Chromatiaceae > Nitrosococcus > Nitrosococcus halophilus. The sequence continues at coordinate 12,400 of NC_013960.1, forward strand.
TGATCGGGCTTATCAAGCAATCACAATGAAGTTTGGTGCCGTAAGTGGGCAATGTTCTTTGTTCTTGTAGGATAAAACCTTAACCTGGCTTGAGTAGGTCTACTCAGAATCACCCACCGTCAGGAAACCAGCTCTCTCCTGGGGGAGCCTGAAAACTGTGATAATCCATGAGGTTCGATGAGCTGGCCGAATCTTTATGAGGTTAAATCAAAGATGGTTCCACGCCGTTTTCTGGTGGTATTTTTTTTGGTCGTTATCCTATTTGGGGCGGGGTTGCTTGCCTTTCCCATTGGAAAAAACGCTTACCAACCTCCGCCTCCCACCGCCAAATTTGATCTGTCAAAATTGGAAACAGAACCTGTGTGCCCGGAGGTGGATCCCCTATGGCGGAAATCCCAGGTTATTGATGGTGTTTTGATAGAGGAGTCTCCCCTTTGTCATCCAGATAATCCCGCCTTAGTGGCCGCTTTTGTGAAAGGCACTAACAATATTTCCCATGATACCTTGATGGAATCAGGGTTGGCGATGGATGCCGTTACCAAGGGGGAAGACTTGGATGGGGACGGTGACCCGGATGTTATTGAGATCCGACTTGAAGTGGCTGAATTAAACGGGCGTTCCCCCGACTATGCTGAGCCTATTCCCGGTTATTTCATTGCTCCAGGTATTCAGCCCGGCTTTTGGGCCTTTGTCCCTAAAACCCATGGCATGTCTACTGAAAACTTCGAAAGCCTGAAGGCTAACCCATTACTGCGGTTGCCTTCCCCTACCATCCGGGTCGAAGCAGGGGATAGGATAAGAATAATTCTGGAAAATACCCATTATCTGCCTCACACGATCCATTTTCATGGGGTCGATCATCCTTACATGAATGGGATGGGCAAAGGTAATGATGGGGTGCCAGAGACGAGCCACCGACCGGTGATGCCTGGAGAAAGTTTTATTTATGAAATGAAGCCAAGGCAGACGGGTACCATGCTCTATCATTGCCATGAACAAGCGCCTGTCCATGTCATGCTAGGGTTGATGGGGATGTTCGTTGTGGAAGAGAATCGCCCTAATAACTGGGTCCAAACCTTAAATGTGGGAGCAGGACAGGTGCGTCATCCTTCCGTGGCTGTTAAAGAAAATTACGATCGGGAATATGATCTGATTTACCAAGAGGTGGACCAGGATCTTAATAATTTGATTAGAACAGCAAATGATCCCCGCTTGATCGCCAAGGCCACCACCCGCGGCTATGATATGACTGAGGGTACCCCTGATTACTTTTTGCTCAATGGACAATCATTTCCCTATACGTTGCGAGAATCACTTATCGTTGTCAATGCCAATGAACGTGTCAAATTGCGTTTGGCCAATGGGGGAGACGATAAGTACATCGCTATCCATAGCCATGGACACAGGATGAGAATCACCCATTATGACGGGATAGAGCATAACCCGGAGGCTCAGGTTACGCGGGATGTGGCTGATCTCAGTCCAGCCCAGCGCTTGGATTTAGTCCTCACTACCATTGATGATGGTTTGCATAGCTTCGGCGAAGGGGTATGGATGTTTCACGACCACCAAGAGAAGGCGCTGACTTCTGACGGGATGTATCCAGGGGGAGGAATTACCTTGATTGTTTATCGCTCCTACCTTGGTGAAAATTATATGCCGCTACTCCACGGTGTCGATATCAAGCCATTTTTCTCTAAAGCATTCTATGAAAGAAAAGTACCGGCTTGGAGTAGCTATGACGAAGCAGGCATGTTAGGTGATCCTGAACTGGTAACTGGCTTCGTTAGTATCCGCTCTCTATCATTAACTTTCCTTGCGGGATTGCTGTTAGGAGGCATTGTGATTGTAATGGGCGCACTCAAAAGACGTGCTTCGTAAGTCATACGGTCTGGCCACGCTGACCCTAAGTGCCTTAGTGCTCATTTAAAGGAAACTGGTCCCCATGGAAATATCTCCCATGGGGACCAATTTATTCAATAAAAATTTTCTTCTATGGAGAGAAGCTAGGCTTCTTGGTGGTAAGCCACTACCCGTTCCACTTCGTTTTTAGAGCCGAGGATGACAGGTACTCGTTGGTGAATACCTTCGGGATCTACTTCTAAAATGCGCTGTTGGCTGGTGGAGCTGGCACCGCCGGCTTGTTCCACGATGAAACTCATGGGGTTGGCTTCATACATTAAACGCAATCGGCCAGGTTTACTCGGGTCCCGGCTATCCCAGGGGTACATAAAAATCCCGCCGCGGGTCAGAATCCGGTAGACTTCCGCCACCATGGAGGCAACCCAGCGCATGTTGAAATTCTTGCCTCGGGGACCTTCCTTCCCTTGTATGCATTCCTCAATATACCGTTGTACCGGTGCTTCCCAGAAACGTTGATTAGACATATTGATGGCGAATTCCCCAGTGTCCTCCGGAATGGTCATATTTGGATGGGTGAGGATAAATTCGCCAATGTCCTGGTCTAGGGTGAAACCATTGACGCCATGGCCGGTCGTTAACACCATCATGGTAGTAGGACCGTAGATGCAAAATCCAGCGCACACTTGCTGGGTACCCGGTTGTAGGAAATCTTTCTCGGTGGGTTCAGGCACACCATCCGGGCAGCGTAGAATGGAGAAGATGGTGCCTACCGAGATGTTGACATCAATGTTGGAAGAGCCATCCAAAGGATCAAAAAGCAGAAGGTATTTACCCTTAGGATATTGGCTAGGAATGGAAATGATACCTTCAACTTCTTCTGAGGCCATGGCGGCTAGATGCCCGGTCCATTCCAGAGACTTCACCATGACTTCATTGCTGATCACGTCGAGTTTTTTCTGGCCTTCGCCTTGAACATTTTCGGTCCCCGCAGCCCCTAGTATATCGATGAGACCACCACGGTTAACTAAGTGGGAGATAGTTTTACAGGCAGTCACGATATCGTTAAGCAGCCCGGTAAAATCGCCTGTAGCGTTGGGGATACTGCGTTGTTCCTCGATAATGAACTGAGTTAAAAAGGTACCACTATGCATAAATTAATCATCCTCATTGCGTGTTTAATGAAAAACAAAAACTTAATGGAAAATGGATGGAGAAAGGGCTGTATACCCTGAGCTAAATCGTCAGAATCCAAATAACAATGGGTAATATTTAACTTAAAAGTTGAGTTAAAACCGACATGGGGGATGCATCCCTGCTCAATCGAATGTTATACCCAAGGATATTGGTATTCTGCCCAAATGCTGTCCCTCGTCCTTGACTCAGCCGTGGGGGTAGACTGCCTTTGGGGCCAGAGGGGGAGGGTTATCATGTCCATTTGGGGTACAAAAAAGGCGCTATTATACCAATAACAGGAAATAAAATTTCCATATGGGCGTGAAAGAGTATATTTTTAAGCAGTTTCTTGGATCTGGATCAAAATCTCACCATGGCCCAAGGTGGCCATATCGCCGCAAAAACGATGGACCCGGCCCGTTTTAGTGAGGGTGGTAAAGCGGGTTTCTAGATTCTGGTAAGATTTCAGCATAAGGGGTAAAAACCCCAACGTGTGACGGCCACAGTCATTAAACGTCGCGCTCAGCTTAGCGGGAGCTTGCCAAAGCAAAAGAGTTCCTCGCTTCATGCCATATCCTGGATAATTTCCAGTTTTACCCAGCACTGCAATCGTGCCCGCTAACATGCGTGAGCCTAAGTAATCACCTGCGTTTCCTTCGATAAGTAAAGTTCCTCGACGCATGTGATCTCCAGCACGGGCACCCACATTTCCACTGACAATCACCGTTCCCCCGGCCATGCCGATTTTGTTACCGGGGCGGGCGGCCCCTAGGAAATCACCACTATTACCCTCGATTCGGAGTAATCCCCCCCCCATTTCACAGCCCGCAAAAGCACCGCTATTGCCGCGGACATTAATTTGACCGGCATTCATGCCCATGCCTGCATAGGCACCGCAAGGACCCTGGACTTCGATTTGGCCGCCAGAAAGATTTTTACCTAGGTAATCTAGCAGGGCGGTTTCTCCAGTGAAAACCAGGTGCTTGGTATTGTCCCCAGAAATCTCAAAGAGTTCATCTACCCGCAGGCGGCGATTACCTGTCACCAGGGCAATAGAACCTATTTCAGCCTTAGAGAGGCCCGCTAAATTTTCTGGAGTGAGCGGGGAGACATCCACCCCCTGGGGAGGAGCAGTTTTTAAGGTCAGAGTCAGCGTATTCATGGGAGGTTTCCAGAAGCCATCATCCTATGGGGTTATCGGCAAGAGGAAATACTCATTCTGTAATTTGGTCATTCTGCTGCTAAGCCATTCGTCATGCCATGATTTCTTGGAGGTGAAAATGAAAGGGGCCGAGTTTACCGCCGTAGTTACCTGCGCTGATGCGAGAGATCCCATTTTGGGCTCCGAGACTACAGGCGGCGGAGATTCCAGCGCGCATGGCTTTTTGGATGTCTTCTTCAGAAAGACCATCAATGACGATTTCCATCACGGATTCAATTTCGGCCGAAAGCTCGGTTCGGGTCTGTCCTTTAAGGGTGGGGCAAAAAGCTTCGTTGGTGGAGGCATTCAGCCCCTTGTACTTAGAACCTACTTTTGAGCCTGAGCGAACGACACCACCGGGAAAGGGCATAATCACATTGGGAATTTTTTCCATGGCTGCAATAGCTGCCTCGCAGGCAGCGAGGGCTTGGGGTTGGGATTGGGCAAGAACGAGAAAGTTGCCACCTCCTATGGCGGGGATCATGCCCACAGTTTCTTCAGTGAGAAATTCACCGTCCATGACAGGAACTCGCCAATAGCGGCGGCCATTAATTAATTTTGATATTTGAAAGCCGTCACCAAAAAAGCGGAGATTTTTTCCCAGGGGAAGGGCTTCACCCTCATGGATTCCGGCAAATAAGGCGGAAGTGGGTGAAGTGAGCACGCATTGACCGGCCCGGGTTTCAAGCTGCTTGGCTAATCCTTTGCCCCCCATAGCAAATACCAAAACGGCAACCCCCGGTCGTCCGTCCGGCGTTTCAGAAGGGTCTAATTCCCGTTCAATGCCTGCTTCACAACCGCAGGCGATCACCGAAGTCGCAAACCCGGTCATGGCTTGAGCCGAATGATGGGCCCACTTGAGATTTTGAGCGGTAATAATGACCCGGGTGGCTTTCATGGGGAAAGCTTCAGCAAAAGAGGGGTCAATCTTGACGCCGTTGATGATCATCGGAATGCTCCCCCATGACAGGGATGCACCTGAATACGGCCCCGTCCAGGGTGAACAATTTCTTCATCGTCTATTTTAAAATTGCTAAGCTTTATGGAAAGATAACGATCAAAGTAGCTAGCAAGCTCCTTTTCTATGTTGTTATCGAATTCCGGCCGGACCACGTGGGTGGTGCCCCAGGTCACCTTGACGACCTCCCCATTTTTAACCACCAGCTCTCCGTCCTTAAAAACATAGTCGGGTTTAGAGAACATTTTTTCTTTGTCTTCATGTTCCGTATAGACGGTGATATCGGCTGCTGCCCCGACACCCAGATGCCCCCGGTCTGAAAGGCCGAGTAGCTTAGCGGCTCCGGCCCGGGTGATGACGGCGATTTCATAGAGGGAGTACTCCCGGTCAATAGCGCCTAGAGTGCTTGCCTGGGCAGAATCCGGGTGGATAGTGGCTAGCATGTCATTACGGAAGCTGCGGTCCATCAACAATCGGATGAGGTGGGGATAAGTGACAAAGGGCGCGCCATTGGGATGATCGGTGGTGAGGAATACCCGCCAAGGGTCATCCACTAAAAGAAAGATCTCTAGGCCAATGGCCCACTGTAGGGCATTGACGAAGCTCTTATCTCGGTATTTAAAAGGGACAATGCCGCAGCCCGCATCGCATTCAATATCCATGCAGACCCACTTCTTGGGGTGGGCATGGCGGTGCCCAGCGTACTGGCGCATGTTATCACCTGAAGCCGTGACGGTTTGTCCAAAGAGGATCTGACCGACGTCAATAGTAATGTTGGGGTGCTCCTTCACCGCCTCCGCGATTTGGGCTGCCCCGGAGGAAAATTTGCGGTCACCTTCAGTTCCATAGCTATGGAACTGCACATGGGTAAGATGCATGGGAAGACCCTCAATTCCCTGGATGGTGTTTAGGGTGGTCTCTATGTTACCCGGCACACCCAGATTACAGCCATGGACATGAAGGGGATGGGGAACGCCTAACTCATGCACCGCTCGGGCAAGATGAAGCAGGACTTGGCGCGGCGTAGCGCCGTAGTGGGGACCTGGCTCGTCGAGATCCAGCTTGCGTTGATTGAATTTGAAGGCGCTGATGCCGCCGGGATTGACCACCTTAATCCCTAGACATTGGCTTGCTTTCAAGGTCCAGGCCACATAGTCGTTAAAGGCTTTCTGGTCCTTGTTCGCTGCCAACATCCGCAGCACATAGTCGTCACTGCCCAATAAGACATAACCGCCTTTATCCACGATGGGAATATCCCCCATCTCCATATGGGCCTGGCGGGCATTCGTAGGCAATACTGCGGGTTCGAAGGCTGCCGTATAGCCCATTTCTGCATACCGGTAACCAGTGGTAAAGGTGCTGGGAACGGCATGTCCGCATCCAGCCCGTAATAAATCAGTACGGGCTAGCGGATCGGCACGGTGGTCTTCCGGTAGCAGGGTGCGGGCGATATTGATTTTGCCCCCACCGATATGGGTATGCATATCAATAGCCCCGGCCATAACGATTTTATTGCTCAAATTATAGTTTTGGTCGATAGGGAGATCACCGGGGGAGTCGACAATGCGGCCATCGCGTACATAAATATCACGAACTTCGCCATTGATTCCATGCATAGGATCATAGACGGTGCCGCCAGTGAGTTTGATGAGCATGGTAGGCCTTCCTCCCGTCAGGCAGGCGATGAAATTAACGATTGTATTGGAGCATGGCGTTAACAATCTCGGCAGTACTGGGAAGCCCTGATTGCCGCAATTGACGCAGGGGTACGGCGACAACATTGTCACTGCGGTAGGTATGTCCCGGATGGTCAATCCCCGGCGTGCCTATGGGGATAAAGACTTCTGGCGCCTGGTTAAAATCCATGCCAGCTCGCCCCAATACTACCGTAGGAATAGAAGTCGCCGGCGGAGTTCGGCCTTGGTCGAAGGCCGAGATCCACACCAAGGCATCCGCTGCTCCTGATTCGAGTAGGCGTTCAGAGCTGCAGTGATAGGGGTCATAATCAGGGTAACCTCGGGCAAAGCTGGTACGTACAGGATAACCCGTCTGCCAGGTGCAGACTTGGTTAGCGGTGATCTGACCGTTCTGCCCGCCCAGGGGAAGTCCCGAGCAGCGGGTCGTTTTATTTAGGGCCATGATTAACTCACAGAGCATTTGGATAGTGAGTTCGGCATGAGGGAAAGTCCATTGTCCTGCAGCCCAGGTCACCACGCCATACTGGGCTTGCTTTAATCGATCCGCTAAAGCGGCTAATTCCTCCATGGCAATTCCAGCTACCGCCTCGGCTTGGAGGAGATGGCCAGCTACTTGGGCCCGTAGCGCGGCCACTACTTCTGGAAGTTCCTCCTGTTTACAGTGGATGACTAGAGGGGCACGACCATCAGGCCCGTAGGCCGCCTGCCCACTGGGAGATTTGCCTAAATAGATAATTTCCCGCTGGGCAGTGTCTTGGTTAAAGAGAGTTTCCGGGTTCCAGATATAGCGTTCGAAAAAGCGGGGAAAGTGGGTTTCAATATCGCTGCCCACCACCAGCAAGAGATCGACCCGATTTTTCACTTCACTGAGGGTTGTGGTTATCCAACCGCTGTCTTGAAGGGCCAAAATGTTGCGCAGGGCCGCTTCGGAATCCATATGATCGACCACTGCCCCGTAGCGATCGGCGAGCGCTAATGCGGCCCGAATCCCTTCCACATCAGTGGCAAGCCCAGATATCAGGGGTAGTTTCGCTTGGCTGAGAATTTCAACGGCGCGTGCGATCGCCGTTTCTAGGCGGGTTGCTTTACCTTGAATTTGAGGGGTGCTCTCGCCTATTTTCTGTTCAAAAGCGGGTTGGGTCACCGGGCAGCCGTTCTCTAGAACGGTGAGCCGATTGCCTTCTACCTTCACCTTAAGGTCATCGGCAGCAATACCACAAAATGGGCTGGGGACCTCATCCCAGACTCCAGGCTGGATCTGGCGGGTCATGATCTTCCTCAGTCGTATTTAATATACTTAAAGCGAGGGTCATCTGGGGTCCCTTCTAGGGGCCCTTCCTCTTTCCCCGGTTGCCATTGAATGACCTCTTCGATTTTCTTGGCTAGGGTAAAGTCTTTGTCGGTAACGCCTTTGGCATGGTGATTGACCAGCCTAACTTCCACCCAAGCGTAAGAGGCAGTCAGGTCGGGGTGATGCCAAGCCGCTTCTGCCAAATGGCCCACAGCATTAATGACCATCAGGGTTCCCTTCCAGCTGTTGGTTCGGTATTTCCTGCGGATCCAACCTTTTTCGTAATACCAATGGGGCAGTTCTTTTTTGAGCCGCTCCTCAATCTCCTCTTCGGTGTAAGTCCTTTCTTTTACTTGCTCAGTCATGGTGACCTCCCTTGAATTCGTTCTCCTCTAGGCTGATAGCATAGCCTATAGCAAGAGAAATTGACTAAGACTTTACTTTAAACATCTGGCATTCAATTTGATTCTTGCGCAATTGCTGGCGGATCCGCTGGAGATTAGGGAGATTGCTGCTAGGGCCAATGCGGACTCGGTGCCAAGTTTTGCTGTTACCGATGGTCACGGTTTGAATGGTGGCCTCTACTCCCATCAGCGCCAAATCAGCCTTGCGTTTGTCGGCTTGGGCATAACTGCGGAATGAACCTGCTTGCAGGACATAAACTTGCGAGGGTACCGATTTGGAGGGTGATGGCTTAGGCGTGGGCTTGGGGGAGGGTTCGGGGGGCGCCTTGGGTTGAGGTTTTGGCTGTTGTTGAGAGGATAACGGTTTAGGTTCTGGTACCGCCACCTCCATTTTGGGCAGTAGGGTATAAAATTCAAACCGGGGTGTTGTGGACTGCTCCGTACTGGCTTTTTGGGCTTCGATGGCATTTTCGACTGGGGGAGTATTATCAGCGCTCTTCCCTATCCAGGGAAGCCAGTTCTGGAGGGAAGGCAAAAACATTACCAAGGCGCCAACCAGCAATCCAGCAATAAGCCAGGACCAGGGTTTAGATGTTTGACCAGAGGAGGTGCGTCGTCTGCGTTTATTAGGGGGCATGGGTTACATGGCCTCCGGTGCCGAGACACCCAATAATGTCAGACCATTTTTTATGACCTGTTGGGTTGCCGCAATCAAGGTTAATCGAGCATCCCGTAGTTCAGGGGTATCCACAAGAAAGGTATGGGCATTGTAATAAGTATGAAAATCTCTCGCTAAATCCATAAGGTAATAGGCCAATAGGTGGGGCGCACTTTGGGTGGCAGCATCTTCAACCACCTCTGAATAACAGGAGAGGCGGTCCAGTAACGCTACCTCATGGGACTCATTAAGCTTCTGTAATTGTTTCCTGCCTTGTTTTGGATCCCAGGCAAGCCCCCGTTCTTCAAGTTGGCGGAAAACGCTGGAAATACGGGCATGGGCGTACTGCACATAATAGACGGGGTTTTCGTTGCTTTGGGACTTAGCCAGCTCCAGATCAAAATCCATATGTTGTTCAGCGCTGCGCATGACATAAAAGAACCGGGCTGCGTCCTTCCCCACCTCTTGGCGCAATTCTCGCAAAGTGACGAACTCACCACTGCGGGTGGACATTTGTACTTTTTCCTTGCCGCGGTAAAGAATGGCAAATTGGACCAGTCGGATCTCCAGTTGCTGGGGATCAGCACCTAGGGCCTGGAGGGATGATTTAACCCGTTGCACGTAGCCATGGTGATCGGCGCCCCAGACGTCGATTATTTTAGGGTAACCCCGTTCCAGTTTATTCAAGTGGTACGCAATGTCCGAGGCAAAATAAGTAGGTTGACCATTTTCCCGGATGACGACCCGATCTTTTTCGTCGCCGAAATCAGTGGAACGAAACCACCAGGCGCCTTCTTTCTGATAAAGATGGCTCGAAGTCTTGAGCTGTTCTACCGCCTGCTCTACCGCACCGGTTTCCATGAGATGGCGTTCGGAAAACCATTCGTCATAGGTGACCCCAAATTCAGCCAGATCCTCACGGATGTCCGCCAAAATCGAATTAAGCCCCTGATCAAAAACTTGCCGATAACCCCTTTCTCCCAACAGGTCTTTGCACTTTTGAATAAGCGCGTCGATGTACTGTTCTTTGTCTCCCGTAGGGGCATCCGGCGGTAATCCGTCTAGGATCTCTTGCCCAGGACGATGGAAAATATCGTCCTTTTCAGTCTTAAGAACCTGAGCAATATCCCGAACATAACTGCCCCGATAGCCATTGGCAGGAAAGGGGAGAGTCTCGCCACACAGTTCTAAGTATCGTAACCAGACGCTGGCGGCAAGAATATCCATTTGGCGTCCAGCATCGTTCACATAGTATTCCCGGTGAATCTTGTAGCCCACAGTGGTGAGTAAGCGAGCGAGGGCGTCGCCATAAGCTGCTCCCCGACCATGGCCCACATGGAGAGGTCCAGTAGGGTTGGCAGAGACAAACTCTAAGTGGACTGGCTTATTTTGCCCTAGATTGCTGCAGCCAAAGTCTTCCCTTTGGTCTAGCACCAGGGAAACCACAGCCTGAAAGGCAGGTAAAGCCAGGGTGAAATTGATAAAACCTGGGCCCGCTATCTCGACTTTTTCCACCCAAGGGTGTTCCGGCAAGCGGCTCACGATAAGTCCGGCTAGATCGCGCGGTTTTTGCCGCGCTTCCTTGGCCAACATCATGGTGATATTACTGGCAAAATCCCCATGACGTTTGTCCCGAGTCCGTTTGACTTGGATGTTATGGGTATCCCAATGGGGCAGCATTCCTTCTTGTTGCAAAGAGGAAAGGGCAGTAACGATAAGTTTCCGAAGTTGTTCTTTCAAGAGAGGGTCTTCTTTAGTGATTGTCTTTTGAAAATGAAAAACAGAAGATTCTAACCTGGCCGTTGCCGAACGAGAAGGGCTCGTGTGATTGCTTTTGGGGAGGTTTACATGAGATCGACCGGGTCCACATCTAAGGACCACTGTACCTTCCGGGCTGCTTTGAGATGCTCTAGTTCAGGTACCCAGGCAGCCAATAATCGTTGCAAATGGGTGCGAGAATTTCCTTGGAGTAGAAGTTGAGCGCGGTAACGGCCAGCTCGGCGCTCCATGGGAGCGGGTACCGGTCCGAGTAAGGTTATCCCCTGGGAATTAAACTCTGTGGCCAGTTTCCGCGCTGCTTCGAGAAATATCATTGGAGCGGCAGGGGACACGGCTCTTGCGCGAAGTAGGACCAGGTAACCCAGGGGAGGAAATCCGATTTGGCGGCGCTCTTCCAGAAGTATCTCGGCGACGTGTCGATAGCCATGGTCGACTAGCGCCGTCAGCAAAGGATGCCCAGGGTGATGAGTCTGGATCAACACTTCGCCGGGCTTATTGCCCCGACCGGCCCGTCCCATCACTTGAAGGATGAGCTGAGCCATGTGCTCTCCAGCACGAAAGTCGCTGCCAAATAGACCCTGGTCAGCATCGAGGATTCCCACCAGCGTGATATTGGGGTAGTGGTGGCCCTTGGCCAACATCTGGGTGCCAATCAAGAGGCGATATTTTCCACTATGAACACCCTCGAGCATCTCATTCAAGGTCCCTACCCGACGGGTGGTATCCCTATCAATACGTGCAATCTCAACCTCCGGAAAAAAAGTTTTAAGCCCAGTTTCCACCTGTTCTGTGCCTAACCCCCGTGGGCGCAAGAGCGGATTTTCACACTGAGGGCAGCTGGTGGGCAAAGGATATTCAGCTCCGCAGTGGTGGCAAAGCAGTCGGTCGGTGCGCTGATGGACGGTCATATAAGCGTCGCAGCGGCGACAAGGTACAACAAAGCCGCATTCGTGGCAGATTAGAGTCGGCGCGAAGCCCCGTCGGTTAAGAAACAGTAATGCCTGATTTCCTTGTCCCAAATGATGCTTCAAGGCCGCCAGCATAGACGGAGAGATTCCAGCCTCCAGCGGGCGGGAGCGGACATCAATCAATTGAATCCGTGGCGTTTGCGCTGGGCCTGCCCGTTGTGACAGCCGCAGCAAGCTGTAGCGTCGTCGCTTGACATTATCAAGACTTTCCAAGGAGGGGGTCGCACTGCCTAATACAACCGGTATCTTAGCTTGGTAGGCCCGCATGATGGCTAGATCCCGGGCATGGTAGCGGAATCCTTCCTGTTGTTTAAAGGAAGGATCGTGTTCTTCATCAATAATAATTATCCCCAGATGCTGGAGAGGGGTCCATATGGCGGAGCGGGTTCCAATGACCACCGCAGCTCTGCCCTCATAAGCAGCGAGCCAAGCGGCTAAGCGCTCCCGGTCACTCAGGGCAGAATGCAAAACCGCGATGGGCGCTTGAAGCTGGCGGCGAAAGCGTTCCACGATTTGGGGCGTTAGCCCGATTTCCGGAATAAGCACCAGGGCCTGCCGGTTGTGAGTGATTATCTTTTCAATGGCCTGCAGGTAGACTTCTGTTTTGCCACTGCCAGTCACCCCTTCTAATAAGAAAGGTTGAAATTGTTGCTGTGCCGCAAGGAGGGTGGTGACGGCTGCTTTCTGATCGTCATTGAGCTGGTGTCGAAGTTGCTCCTTTAGGGGTTCTTTGTCCTTGCAGAGGAGTTCTTCTTGAGAATGCACCCAACCCTTAGCAATGAGGCTGCGAAGGCTGCTTTGGCAAGCACCCAATTGCTCCTTGATCTGGGATGAGGTTAAACCCTCTGGATAGGGGCGTAGTAGCTCTACCAGTTGTTGCTGCCGAGGAGCTCGGTTAAGGGTTGCTAACTCAGCGGCGCGGCCTTTAGGGCTCAGAAACCACCGTCGGTAGACAGGGGGGGCAGCGGGTTTCCCCTGGCGTAGGTGTTGAGGTAAAGCGCTAAAAAAGACTTCTCCGGGGGGATGATGATAATACTCAGTGGCCCACGTGAGGAGTTGGAGTAAAGAGGGGGGAATGATGGGCGTTTTGTCGAGGCAGTATTGGGCTTGCCTTAGCTTATCGGCAGTGATTGGACTTTGAGAGACGACTCGGGCGAGGATGCCCACCACTGTGCGTCTGCCAAAAGGGACCTGTAAACGGATGCCAGGTTGCAATTGTTGACGCGGAACTCCGGCTGGCGGTAGGTAATCAAAGTAACGCCGCAAGGGGGAAGGGATGGCTAGACGCAGAATAGTGGGAGGGGTCACCATTCAGGTCATGGGTAGCGTCAGCTTGCCCGATAGCATATCAAAGGAAACCGGAAAGTAGAGGAGATCTTCTAAAGAATTGGATAAGTTTTATCGGGTTAGCTTCCCACTGGACGTTGTAAGGCCTTTTCAACTTCGTCGCGAGTCTCTTTACCCACGAGGAGTTCAATCAAAGTAAGGGCAAAGTCCATTGCCGTTCCCGGCCCTTTTGAAGTGACAACGGGACCATCTACAACGACGGCTTGGTCTTCTAAGGTGGTGGTGGGTAAGTTGAGCTTGTCAAGGAAGCCGGGATAACCCGTTGCCCGTTTGCTATCAAGCAGTCCTGCTTTCGCAAGTACGGTAGGAGCGGCACAGATGGCAGCGGTGAGCTTTCCCCGTTCTACGGTATGCTTTAGCAAGGCGTGAATACGCGGGTCGGCATTGAGATTATCAGCCCCAGGCTGGCCACCTGGTAGCACTACCATATCAAATTCTTGTTGAACCACTTTATCCAGCGAGGTATCAGGAATTAAGCGGGTGCCACGGCTAGCCGTTACTACCTGCTCATCAAGGCCCGCTGTAACGACCTGGATTCCAGCACGCCGTAGTAAGTCAATGAGTGTGATAGCTTCCAGTTCTTCGCAACCTTGGGCCAAAGGGATAAGAACGTTGATCATCAGCGACCTCCTTTAAAAAGACCCTAAAGACTTCCCTGTCCTTTGATTCCAGGCTGCGGGTCTACCCTGAAAGTGCTTAATATTTCTGTGGGGACCTGCGCCGTTCCCTGTATTTATTGGTATTATTGCTCTGCTGCTAGGATGCTGAGTCCCTTAAGTAAGTTTAATGCTTCATACAAAGGATAGTCTTCCGTAGCGAGGGAATTTTTATTGTCTTCTTGGGGGTTATCTTTTGTTTCTTCCGCTTTGTTCCCATTGCTGAGGTGACGGGAAAGATCCGATTCTCTAACCGGATTAAACTCAGCGGGGTTAGAGGCTGAAACCTTTACACTTTCAAGTTCAATATCCGGGACAATCCCTTCAGCCTGGATGGAGCGTCCAGAGGGAGTGTAATAGCGAGCAGTGGTGAGTTTCAGCGCGGTGTTTTCAGTGAGCGGTAAAATAGTTTGGACCGATCCTTTACCAAAGGTGCGTGAGCCGACCACTATTGCTCGGCGATGATCCTGAAGGGCCCCAGAGACAATCTCAGAGGCGGAGGCTGAACCTCCATTTACTAAAATCACTATAGGTGAATTATCAAGGATATCACCAGAGGTGGCCCGGAATCTCTGTTTGGACTCCAGATCCCTGCCTTCCGTATAGACAATGACGCCTTTTTCTAAGAAGGCATCAGAGACCTCTACTGCGGCGCTGAGGACTCCCCCTGGGTTGTTACGTAGGTCTAGAATTAAACCTTTAAGCTTTCCGCTGTTTTCTTCTTTGAGTTTTTCAATGGCGTTCTGAACATTGGATGCCGTTTGGGTTTGGAACTGGCTGACGCGGATATACCCATAACCTTCTTCCAAGGTCCTATTTTTGACGCTTTTAACCTTGATAACGGCACGAGTGATGGTGAATTTTAGAGGTTGCTCTTCACCCTCTCGGATAATAGTCAAAATGATGTCTGTACCTGGCTTACCGCGCATTCGCTGCACGGCTTCGCTGAGGCTCATGCCCTTTACCGGCGTGTCATCAATGCGGATGATGAGATCCCCCGCCTTGATACCTGCTTTTTGGGCTGGAGTGTCATCGATAGGGGCAACTACACGGACAAAGCCATCTTCCATGCCAACTTCAATACCCAGCCCTCCGAATTTACCGGAAGTTCCAATGCGGAGTTCCTTGTAAGCTTCAGGGTCTAGGTAAGCAGAGTGGGGATCCAAGCCAGCAAGCATTCCACGGATAGAATCCTCGATCAGTGTTTTGTCATCCACCAATTCGACGTAACTACGCTTAATCTGCCCAAATACCTCTGAAAAGATCCGTAGCTCTTCCAGAGGCAAGGATTTCGATTCGTTCTCCGAGCGTTCAGCCAGGACCATTTGTCCAAAAACCAGGCTTACACCCAAGACGAGACCTAAGGTCATTATCAATAAATCACGTTTTGAGAATGGCATGTATCTATCGTTCCTGCGAGAAAGCGCTTAATCCAGCCAGATCGAGGGTAGATTTCGGATGCTAAATTTATGGTGCCCCATCGTTTCGATAATCACAATTTCATCTAGCAAGGTCGCCTAGTCTCTACCCTGATAGGGTAGCTTGTTCTAGTCTTTTGACCGTTAAAATCAAGATGGTTTCATCAACCAGGATAATAGGGAGAGACAACCTTCCCTTGCTAGCGAAGCTCAATATAAACTCCTACCTGCTGGTGTTCGCTGTTATGACCAGTTTGGACTAACACCCCTCTAGTATCGACTCCATCTCCGATTTCCTTGAAAAGCGATAGGTTATGTCCATATAGACTCCTAGAGAATTGCCCTGGCATGGAAACCTCTCAATTTACTGAGAAGACGGTTTATATCACCATAACCCACTATACAATAATAGCCTATAAGTCGCCTAACTAGTCAGCGGATGCACTCTAGCTCTGTCCTGTTGGGATGAGAGGGTGCAAGGTCACGGTCTCATAGCAGGATCTCATGTTGACCGTAGCTCGATCAAGCGGTGCTCGCTCATCTCGGGTGGCGGTTCAATGCCCATTAGGTAAAGCATGGTGGGGGACACATCTGCGAGGCTGCCATTGGCGCTGACAATCGCGGAGCGCTTGCTGGCAAAGATAAGAGGAACCCCATTGTGGGTATGAGCGGTATGGGGCTGGTCGCTCTGCGCATCATACATTTTCTCGGCGTTGCCATGATCAGCGGTAATAATTAATTCGCCGCCGGCGGATTGGAGAGCAGCCCATACCCGCCCCAAGCATTCATCAAGGGCCTCTATTGCTTTGACCGCGGCATTGAAATTCCCTGTGTGGCCGACCATGTCTGGGTTGGCGTAATTGCAGATAATGACATCGTATTTGCCGCTATCAATCGCCTCTACCAGACTGTCGGTGATCTCCACTGCGCTCATTTCGGGTTTTTGGTCATAGGTAGCGACTTGAGGCGAGGGAATAAGAATTCGATCTTCCCCCTCAAAAGGCTGTTCCCTTCCCCCGTTAAAAAAGAAGGTCACATGGGCATATTTCTCGGTTTCTGCAATCCGTAACTGGTGTAGACCTGTCTCAGCGAGTACTTGACCCAAGGTATTCTTGGGTTTTTCACTCGGGAACACCACTGGAATATCAAAATCCTTGCTGTACTCGGTGAGGCTGACAAATTGGGCTAATTTTGGCCAGTAGGTGCGTTCAAAGCCAGTGAAATTAGGCTCGATAAAAGCACGGGTAATCTGCCGAGCGCGGTCGGAGCGAAAATTCATAAAGATGATGACATCACCATCTTCTACTCGAACGGGCGGTTTGCTGGGGGAGGCTATCCGGGTAGCTCGGACAAATTCGTCAGTTTCACCCCGTTCATAGGCCATGGCCAAAGCCTGCTCAGCGTTTTCTGCCTCATATTCCGCCTGGCCGGCAGCAATCAGATCGTAGGCAGCTTGAATGCGAGGCCAGCGATGGTCACGATCCATCCCATAGTAGCGGCCAATAAGAGAGGCAAAGCGGCCATGACCAAGCTCAGTGAATTTATCCTGCATGGCTAAGATCGAGGTCTGGGCGCTTTTGGGGGCGGTGTCTCGGCCATCAAGAAAGGCGTGCAAATAGACCTGATGACAGTGGCGTTTTACGGCGAGCTCCACCATGGCATGGATATGCTCTTCGTGGCTGTGAACCCCACTGGGGGAGAGCAAACCTAGGATGTGGACGGCTTTACCTGATTGGACAGCTTTATCAACAGCCTCGGTGAGTGTGCGATTGGTAAAAAAGGACCCCGTGCGGATAGCGCGATTGACCCGCGTATATTCTTGATATACGACGCGTCCCGCACCTAAGTTAAGGTGGCCCACTTCAGAGTTACCCATTTGTTCGTTGGGTAAACCCACTTCGGCGCCGGAAGCACGGATCACTGTATGGGGGTAATGATTCCATAATGTGTCCCAGACAGGGGTGTGCGCAGCTTGAATAGCATTGGATGTTGTCTCTTCACTATAGCCCCATCCATCTAAGATGACTAAGGTCAAAGGTCTAGGAGATATCGACATAGCAGTTGTTTATTCAGTACGTCCTCAAGTTTGCTCTAGTGACGGCAAAAGGTCTTAGCGCGGCATGATGATACATGGTTTTCTAATATCCGTGTATAATGGACCGCTTTTAAAAAGTTAGTGATTTTGTCCAAACCTCAAAGATATATATTGATTTATGTCCCAGAGTGATACGGTAAGCTGATTACTAGGCCTGGGGCCGTTGATGGACATGGGCATGCTTGGTTTAGGGTCTGGAGACCTCCCTCCCCCTTTTTTTGCCAAAGGGATCTCGGTTTATCCAAGGCGAGGAGTTAGTCAGCACTCATGGAGAATGCTGCCGACCCGTTGTTTATTAACAAAAATGCTGAGCATGCTCAGCCCGTATGTTCAATGGAGCCAACGGCAAATTTCAAACAGGCTATAAGTCCTCTGCCAGCGCTTCTGTTTCTTTATTCCTGTGTTTTCAAAAAGATGCAGGATATCCAGAAATAACATTCGCACAGAACCCAGAATCGAAAAAATGTAAATTCCTTATGGTTTAATTCATTAGAATACCATAGATGGCGGCAAGCAAGATTGAGTTGATGATGCATGCAGAGTTCAGAAGTAGCCATTCAGGACAGGGGCTTTGAAATTTCATAGCGCGCTCAGGTTAAAGCAATGTCCCATCTTTGAGTCTCGAAATTGAAATAAAATGAAGGTTTTTTGCTGTCCGCGACCCTGATACGATGCGACCACAAAATCTTTTAAGGAATTTGCTGATCAGCCAACCTGAGTAGCCGATAGTACAGAAACAGGATAACAAAATGGATACCAATCGCCTTTTTGAATTTCTCACCAACCACTGGATGTTGTCACTGCTGCTCGTGGTTATTTTGCTTGCTTTGGTTATTGATCCATTGCTGCGTCGACTACGCGGGATTAAGACGGTGTCTGCGGTTGAGGCCACGCGACTGATTAATCAAGAAAACGCTCAAGTCGTTGATATTCGAGAAGAAAAAGAATTCGATAAAGAGCATGTTCTCGATTCCATAAACCTACCTTTCTCTAATTTTCTTAAGCGCTTAGATAGTCTCGACAAATTCAAAGGTCGTCCTTTGTTGGTGATATGGGGGACAGGGCAGCGAGCATTCTATGTTGCCACGCAGTTGAGCCTCCAGGGTCATAAGACCATTTATGTACTTCAGGGCGGGATCGAGACATGGAAAGAAGCGAAAATGCCCTTATTTAGCGGCAATACTAAGGCCCATAAGGCCAAAGCAAAGGTTCAGGCTCAGGCCGAAGCTCCCGCTCAGGCCGAAACTCCCGCTCAGGCTGAAACTCCCGCTCAGGCTGAAACTCCCGCTCAGGCTGAAACTCCCGCTCAGGCTGAAACTCCCGCTCAGGCTGAAACTCCCGCTCAGGCTGAAACTCCCGCTCAGGCTGAAGCTCCTGCCCAAACCAAAATGAGCGATCAGCCTAGAGCCAGTAAGAGAGCCAGGGGCGGTAAAGGAAAAAAAGCCAGGGGGAGCAAAAAGGCCAAGGCCAGGCGGAGTTGAACAGTGCCAAAAGTTGTGATGTATACCACCGCATGGTGTCCTTATTGTATTGGGGCTCGACGTTTATTAGATGATAAGGGCATTGGTTACAAAGAGATACGCGTTGACCTTGAGCCTGAACAGCGTGCCATTATGATTGATAGAAGCCGTCGCCGGACTGTGCCCCAGATATTCATCGATGATCAGTCTATTGGTGGTTTCGATGACTTAGTTCGACTCGATCGGGCAAGAGAACTTGATACGCTGTTAGGCCTTGCTTGACCATAAGCAATGGTCCTAGGAGGCTTTTTTAACGCACGAGCTTTTTACAGGATGGACCAAATGGCAGAAGAGAGTGCAAACCAACAAAGCAACGAACAAAATCAACAAACCCAGTTCGTTATCCAGAAGATCTACGTGAAAGATATATCTTTCGAAACTCCTAATTCTCCCCAGGTTTTTACTCAAGAATGGAAGCCTGAAGTCAATCTTCAGCTTAGTAATGAAAATAAACGTATCGCTGAAAATGTATATGAAGTGATATTGTCGCTGACCGTAACAGCCAAACTTGGCGACCAAACGGCCTTTCTTGCCGAGGTTCAGCAAGCAGGTATTTTCACGCTCAATGGCTATAGTGATCAGAATCTGGGACCTCTACTGAGTAGCTACTGTCCTAATATCCTGTTTCCCTTTGCCCGGGAGGTGGTCGCGGATCTAGTGACGAAAGGTGGTTTTCCGCCGTTGCTGCTGGCGCCAATCAACTTTGACGCGCTCTATGCACAACGGCTGAAGCAGCAGCAACAGCAACAACGCCAATCGGCCGAGGCGGCTGAAGTTCGGCATTGACCTGTGGGTTAATTTTTTATCAGTGGGACCTCAAAACGGCAACGAGTGCTTAAAGACCTTAGTGGTGGGAGCTGGCTCTTGGGGCACCGCCTTAGCCATTTTGCTTGCTCGCAATCAGGTGCCTACCTTGCTATGGGCGCGGGATTCGGCTCAAGTGGCGGCCATGGTCCATGCCCGTCACAATGACCATTACTTGCCGCAAGTATTTTTCCCCCCGTCTCTAGAACCGATTGCGGACTTGGAAGCCGCATTGCCACAGGTGACACAAGTCCTTGTGGTCGTCCCAAGCCATAGTTTTCGGTCGGTATTAGAGCGTTTAGCGGGGCATTTACCTGATGGCATCCCCCTGTCCTGGGCGACCAAGGGCTTAGAACCCGGTACTGGCCGGCTGTTACATGAGGTCGTGGCGGAAGTTTTGGGTCCTGGGTGGCCAATGGCTGTGGTGTCGGGACCTACCTTTGCCCAGGAAGTCGCTGCCGGGTTACCGACAGCGGTGACGATAGCCGCTACCCAATCGGTGGTAGCGGCCCGCCTTGCTAGTTGCCTTCATGGGGATAATTTTCGGGTCTATACCAGCGATGATCTCATAGGTGTGCAATTAGGGGGAGCGGTAAAAAATGTTCTTGCCATTGCGGCGGGGATTGGTGATGGCTTGGGGTTTGGTGCCAACACCCGGGCGGCCTTGATTACCCGTGGGCTTGCAGAACTAATGCGTTTTGCCCTCGCTTATGGAGCCCAAAGAGAGACCTTGATGGGATTATCAGGGTTGGGGGATTTAGTGCTGACCTGCACCGATGATCAGTCCCGTAACCGGCGTCTTGGTCTGGCATTAGCCCAAGGAAAGCAGTTAGACGAAGCCCAGGCGTTCATTGGCCAGGCCGTGGAGGGAATAACAGCCGCTAAGGTAGTGGTCGCAAAGGCTAGACAACTTAATGTAGAAATGCCCATTGCAGAGCAAGTTTACCAAGTATTATATGCTGGGCGCTCGCCACGACAGGCCGTTGAAGCTCTGTGTAGCCGGGAACAAAAACCCGAATATGTATAAGATGAGGTGTTTGCTTAATGAAGAGCGATGATTGCCACCGATCTTCGTGGCTAAGATTACCTTTTTTCCTCTTTTTGGCTCTGTGCCTGGTGGCTTGTGGTGGCGGCTCGGCAACCAAAGAGGAGGTAGAAGGCAGCGAAGAGGGCCGTGTTCTCTGGGAGGCAGGTGAGCAATATGTGCGCCTCAACTCCAGTGATAGGGCCGTGGATAATCAGCACCCCGCAGCAGTGACTGCGGAAGAGATGCGCGCTGCTTTGGAATCGCTCTTTGTCCCAGAGCGGCGTTTTATTAGAAAAAAATTAAATCCTATTTTCTCTCCGGGAGAGGTTCAAGTGCTCAGCGCGGCTTTGGCCCAAGGTTTGGCTTTAGCTCGGCCCGATCAAGATATTACCTTTGTGAGCATTGGTATTCACCAGGGAACCTTTGCCAAGGTCCGTAAGGCCAATACGGGACGGGTATTTTTTAAAGACGATAAGCTCCATATTATTTTTGGCATGCTTCACCATGAGGTCCGTGACCAGGACCGTGAAACCGGGGCGCAGATTGATCGACGCTTACATCCTTTTGTGGTGGGCTCCCGCCTTTACGAAACGAAGCTTTCGCATACCGTTGCTTTGGAGGAAGGCCAAGCATTTTATTTGGACCCGGAGAGTGGCGAGGAACGAGAAGACTGGTTGGTGTTGGATATTCCTACCCTCGTTGCCAAGCCCGATCAGAATACCCCAGATGAGCATATTGATCCGACGCTTTTGGAGGATATTGCACGCAGCAAGCAGGAGACCCAGAACCTTAAGGAAGATCTTGCCAATGTTAAGGAAGTCTTATTCGAACTCAAGGAGGACCTGCTAGAGCTCCAACAGGGAGGGGGTTATGCAACGATTGAGGCCCGTCTTCAATCCTTGAAGAAGCTCTATGATAATGGGCTCATTAACCGTGATGAATACCAGGTTAAGCGCCGGGAGCTGCTGAACGAGCTATAGGCGGGTCCGCCGGTCTCGCAAGCTAAAGCCCAATAAGGGTGGATCTATCCCCCGGGTCAGGGCAAGGATCTTGAAAAGTTCGCCCATCTCGCTGGGGAGAGTGAGGCGTTTGATCTGATTGCTGATTTCCAAAGCATGGTATCCTCCCGCTGCGATTTCAGCCGCCGCTAATTCATCCAAACCGCAGGCCAGCAAGAAATCGGTTTGGGAACAATAACCCGCGACCCTAAGCCCGCTGTTATGGCCTGCCTCGGCGAGGGCAGTAAAATCCACATGGGCGGTAATATCTTGTAATCCCGGTAAGATCAGCGGGTCTGGATGGGCCCGATGGCGATAATGGCACATGAGGGTTCCTGTCGTTCGATCCGGGTGATAATACTCCTGCCGGGGAAAACCATAATCGATAATGAGCAGCATTCCTTGTTGTAAGCGGTGAGCAATTTCAGCCACCCAGTTCTCCATGGCTAAATTGACTTCCGACTCGTAGCGGTTTACCTGCTTGAGCAACAGGCGGATTTCGGTGATGCGCTCTTTAAGGCGGGCGTGGCTCAAAGGGCCTTTTTTCCAAACAAAGCTGTCTCCTTCATAGCCCACGTAGCGTTCCCAACTGTGTTCGTCCTCAAGCTGAAAGCAATGCACAGGCATGGCATCACAGACCTCATTGGCAAGCACCAACCCCTGAATGTTATCGGGTAAGCGGTCTAACCAGCTTACTTTGGGGGCGAGGTGAGGGACTTGCTGTTGCAGCGTCTGTTGCTGCCGTTGGCGTAACTCGGCGCTAAGTTCCAGGATGAAATATCGCTCTGGTAGTTGCCCTCTGCGGTCCAGCTCAGCTAACAAATCGGCGGCCATGCGGCCTGATCCCGCCCCAAATTCCAGGATCTCGCCTGAGCCAAGCAGTTCCAAGACTTGTTGACACTGGCGAGAGAGGCAGCGGGCAAAGAGAGGGGACAGTTCAGGAGCAGTGATAAAATCACCGGCAGCGCCTAACTTGTGCAGGCCTGACATGTAATAACCTAAGCCCGGCTTATAAAGCGCCAGTTCCATGAAGCGGGCAAAAGAAATTTGGCCGCCATTTTGTTCAATGTCCTCCCGGATGATACTTTGCAATTTTTGGCTATGGGCCAAGGCTGCCGGATTAGGGAGAGGAAGAGGATCTTTGTGGTGATGGGGGGAAATCATGGGTGGAGGTACTGTCAAAGCTTTATCTTAAGCCCCTATATCCGTTGGTTGGGGTCGGTTATTCAGGGAAAAGACGTATCTAGGGGGAAAAATGGCTTATAGCTTCAAGTCGGTTGGCCATAAACGGTTTGAGGATTTATCAAAGGTAGCCCAGAGTTCGGCATAAGATTTGCCCAGAACGGGATGATGGCAGCGGGGTGCAATCTCTGCAAGGGGCTGAAGTACAAAGGCATAATTAAGAATATCATCCCTGGGGATTTGGAGCCCTGGCTCGTCAATGACTAAGTCATTGTAAAGCAGGAGATCCAAATCGAGGGCTCGGGGGGCAAAGCGGGGACCACCCCGCTTGCGGCCGCAGGCCCGCTCAATCTCATGGAGGGCATGGGCGATTGTTTGGGGTGGCTCATTGGTATCAAAACCGACCACCAAATTGTAAAAATTATCGCCTTGAAATCCTACCGACTCGCTTTCAAATACCCGTGAAATAATAAGGGGCCCATAGCGACGGCGGAGCGCATCGACTCCAGCACGGATATTGTTCTCCCGATTGATGTTGCTGCCTATACTGACATATGCACGGGCCATAATGCTTAAGGCTGTGCTGGCTCCTTGGGCTGGCAACGCTCGATAATGACCCCTACGCCTCGAGCACCGCGCACCGCGCCCTGCTTGTCCACTTTAAGGCGCAGCCAAGAAACTCCAAATTCATTTAATATGATCTGCGCCGCGCGCTCTGCCAAAGTTTCCACTAATAAAAATTCGCTATTGCCGATGAAGTCTATCATTCGTTTGGCCACTGCTTTGTAGTCGAGGGCGTCCTCAATGTTATCGCTGACAGCAGCTTTGGCGACATCGGTGGCCATTTCTAAATCCAGGGAAATTGTCTGCTTGATTCGACGCTCCCAATCATAAATACCTATTACGGTATCAATACGTAAGTCGTTTAAATAGACGATGTCCATTGCATTTCAACAAGTAGTATAGCCGGTAGCACAGAGTATCAATATAATGAATGTCTTTAGCCTGGAAAGTATCCAGGTTCAGATGGAGAAAACGACCAATAATAACATGCTAACTACTTTAATTCTGCTGCTCATAGGTTATGTTGTAGGATCTTTATCTAGTGCTATTATCGTGGCGCGATTGGCAGGTTTAGGAGATCCCCGTACTCAAGGATCGGGAAATCCTGGTGCAACTAATATTCTGCGCTTGGGTAGTAAGCGGCTCGCAGCGGTAGTGCTCCTTGGTGATACCCTCAAGGGGATTTTACCCGTGTGGTTAGCATGGGGAATAGGAGTCGAGGCCTGGGTTATTGCTGGAGTCGGATTAGCGGCTTTCTGGGGTCATCTCTATCCGGTATTTTTTGGTTTTCATGGGGGTAAGGGAGTAGCTACTGGATTAGGGGTGTTGCTAGGCTTTTCTTGGCCCCTTGCCCTCGCCGTGTTGAGTATCTGGCTGCTGGTGTTTTGGCGCTGGCGAATCTCATCTCTCTCTGCACTTTGTGCAGCCGCGCTTGCCCCTTTCTTGGCTTGGTGGTTGGTACCGGAGACTGCAATTAGGGTGGCGGTCGCCGTCTTGGCGGTATTTTTACTTTGGCGCCACCAAGATAATATTCGCCGTTTATTCAGTGGCCAGGAAGGTCGCGTTTAGGCAAGCCTGGTTAAATCTCCGGCAGGCTATCGAGAGACCATCTTGCCCGGGCCTTAAATCCAAGGCCGACTTGCTCTCCAGCTAAAAGACGTTGACAGCCAGCAAAAGCAACCATGGCTCCGTTATCAGTACAGAAAGCCAACCGTGGATAATAAACTTGGGCATTTTCCTGGGCTCCCATGCTCTTAAGGCGTTCTCGAAGCGCTTGGTTGGCGCTGACCCCACCGGCGACAACCAGACGCTTGAGTCCCGTTTGTTGCAAGGCTCGGCGGCATTTGACGGTGAGGGTCTCCACGACGGCATCTTGAAAGGCCCGGGCAATATCGGCGCTAGCTTCAGGCCCTTTCTCGTATAAGGTATTTAGGGCATAGGTTTTTAGCCCGCTAAAACTAAAGTCTAAACCTGGGCGATCGAGCATAGGACGTGGAAAATGGAAACGATCCGGGTTTCCTCGTTCGGCGAGCTTGGCTAGAGCAGGTCCTCCTGGATAGCCCAGTCCAAGCAGTTTAGCCGTCTTGTCAAAGGCTTCGCCCACGGCATCATCAAGGGATTCGCCAAGCACCCGATAAGCCCCAATATGGCTCACTGCTATTAGCATAGTGTGGCCTCCGGAGACGAGGAGCGCGCAAAATGGGAAATCAGGGGAGTCCGCTTCTAGCAGGGGAGAGAGTAAATGCCCTTCCATATGATGGACGGCAAGCGCAGGTTTACCCCAAGCCCAAGCTAGGCTACGGCCCACTGCGGCACCCACTAAGAGGGCACCGATGAGTCCTGGACCTGCAGTATAGGCAACCCCGTCAATGTCTTGCTTGCTAAGATCGGCCTGCCCTAGTACCTGGCGGAGCAAGGGCAATAGCTTACGAATGTGATCCCGGGAGGCCAATTCCGGGACAATCCCGCCATAGTCGGCATGAAGTTCTGCTTGGCTATAGAGGATGTGGGCTAACAGCCCCCGCTTGCTGTCAAAGACGGCAACGCCTGTTTCGTCGCAGGAAGTTTCGATTCCAAGTACGCGCATAGGTTTTATAGGAGGCCGGGAGCGTCAGTCTTGTGACCCACTTTCCGCACTTCCTTCGTAACTTGCTGAAAATCCAAGATTAACTTTTACGCTAGTTTTAAGCTGTAATTAAAAAAATATAAAAATCAATAAGTTATAAATAGGGGGGCGGAATGCCGATTGCGAGCAAATCCTCTTTGCATTTTTGGCTTGTAATTCGTAGAATCCGCACACTTTAACCTATGGGTAAGTTTTTTCCTATACTTAGTGTTAAGTTAACAGAGGAGATTTTATGCCAAGCATTCGAGTGAAAGAGAACGAGCCTTTTGATGTTGCTATTCGCCGCTTTAAGCGGACGTGTGAAAAGGCAGGTGTTTTGTCGGAAGTCCGACGTCGGGAATTTTATGAAAAGCCTACGGCTGTTCGCAAGCGCAAAGCCGCGGCTGCAGTCAAGCGTTCCATGAAGAAGTTGGCGCGCGAGAGAGCACGTCGCACCCGACTCTATTAAGCCTGTTACCCTCCCCTTGCTGTCTGATTGACATTTTTAATGGTGACTGAAATGGGTTCACTGAAAGCGCGCTTACAGGAAGAGGTGAAGGCTGCCATGCGGGCTAAAGATAAAGCCCGGCTGGGGGTCTTGCGGATGATAATGGCGACCCTTAAGCAGTTTGAAGTGGATACCCGTGAATCTTTAGAAGACGCGCAAATTATTGCGCTGTTGGATAAGATGATGAAGCAACGGCGTGAGGCTTTGGAGCAATACGAAGCCGCAGGAAGGGAAGACTTGGCTGAAAAAGAGCGCTTTGAACTGGATGTGATTCAAAGTTATATGCCAACGCCACTCAGCGAGGCTGAAATCGAACAGCTCATCAAGGAGGCGATTGCTCAGTCCCAGGCGGTTACAATAAAAGATATGGGCAAGGTGATGGGGATTCTCAAACCCCGCATCCAGGGCCGCGCCGATATGGCAGTGGTGAGTGCTAAGGTCAAGTCACAGCTAACGACAGCGCCTAGCTGACCTTAAATTCCCTCGACAAGCGCTTAATATTCAGCTAATTTTTCCTGGATAGACGCCGTTTTTCTGATGGTTTGTGTCTGTTTCTATGCCTAGGTATTTAGGGGTGTATGGGGGAGCGGTTCCCGCAAGAATTCATCGATGAGCTGGTGGCGCGTACGGATATCGTGGAATTGATAGATTCCCGTATTCCTTTACGCAAGGCTGGCCGTGAGTATGTGGCTTGTTGCCCTTTTCACAACGAAAAGACCCCCTCCTTTACGGTTAGCCCACAAAAACAGTTTTATCACTGTTTTGGGTGTGGTGTCCATGGGACGGTCATTGGGTTCTTGATAGCCTTCGACCGTCTTAGTTTTATCGAGGCGGTAGAGGAATTGGCGCAACGGGTGGGGATGACTATTCCCCAGGGCTCGGATTCAGCTCATCGCAATCACCATCAGGGCCTGTATGAAGTGTTGTCCTATACTGCAGAGTTTTACCAGCAGCAGTTAAAAACAGGGACCCATCAGGGGCGAGTCAAGGCATATTTGCAGGGACGGGGTTTAAGCCACCCTATTATTACTGAATTTGGGTTGGGTTTTGCTCCATCCCGCTGGGATGCATTGCTGCGCCACACGCCATTGCCGCTTAGGTCTCGCCTTCAGACGGCGGGCTTAGTGGTCGATAAAGGGGATGGCCGTTGTTACGATCGGTTTCGAGATCGGGTGATGTTCCCCATTCATGATTACCGGGGGCGGGTGGTTGGCTTTGGCGGTCGTCTTTTGGGTGAGGGATCTCCAAAATACTTGAATTCGCCGGAAACGCCGTTATTTCATAAAGGGCGGGAGCTTTATGGCTTGTATCAAGTACGGCAATCAGTCCGCCACTGTGATAGGTTGTTGGTGGTGGAGGGGTACATGGATGTCTTGGCCTTGGCTGAGCATAACATCCGCTATGCGGTGGCGACTTTGGGAACGGCGACTACCCCGGATCATTTGACCCGTTTATTCCGGATGACGCCAGTGGTGGTGTTTTGTTTTGACGGGGATCGGGCTGGCTACCGAGCAGCTTGGCGGGCGCTGGAAACAGCACTCCCCTTATTGAGTCAAGGGCGGCAGGTGCAGTTTATGTTTTTGCCCCAAGGGGAAGACCCGGATACTGTGGTGCGTGCAGAAGGTCAGGCCGCTTTTGAAGCCCGCCTTGAAAAGGCTACGCCACTATCAGATTTTTTGTTAAGCAGTTTGCAGCGAAAGGTTAATCTTGGCAGCATGGATGGACGGGCACGCCTAGTAGAATTAGCACGGCCCCTCGTCTCTAAGATCCCGCCGGGGGTTTATCGGGATATGCTGCTTGCTCGTCTGGCGGAAGTTGCCCAAGTAGAGCAAGCAGCCCTCACTCGCCATTTGGATCAAGGTAAATCCCCCCCGGTAGTGCCCCGTCAGCGATTGGAGCGGGGGATGGCTCCCCTAGCACGGAAAGCAGTGGCTATTCTGCTTCAACGGCCTAATTTGATTCAATCGGTAGATGAAAGTTTTTCTTTACGGGGGTTAGACGGGAGAGGAGCGAAATTACTCCAGGAGTTGATTGAATTATTGCAAAGTAGTCCACATTTAAGTACGGCTGCCTTGCTTGAACGCTGGCGGGATTCGGAAATGGGTCGATATCTGGAGCAATTAGCAAGTTGGGAATTGTTTTTGACTGATGAGGATATGGGATTGGAATTACAAGCCGCTTTAAGGCGTTTACAGGCTCAGGCAGCGGAGCAGCGGATGACAATGCTTTCTAATCAACCTTCCTTGACTGCTGCGGAGCGGCAAGAATTGCTTGCCTTGCTAGCGGCCAAGTAGATCTGCCTTGTATGGTGAAGGTAGAGGGTTGAGCCTGGGTAGGCACCTAGGGTGAAGGTGGTGTATAATTTTCAGATTTGGTTTTCGGTTTAGCCGGTAGCTATTTTTGAGCCTCTTGGTAGCAAGTTGAGAATATGGAGCAAGATCGCCAATCACAATTGAAGCTCTTGATCGCTAGGGGTAAGGATCGGGGGTATTTATCCTACAGCGAAGTGAATGATCACTTGCCTGACGATGTCATCGATCCGGAACAGATCGAAGATATTATCACTATGTTCAATGATATGGGCATTTCCGTGCATGAAGATATGGCGGAAGCAGATGCCCTCGCCATCATGGATACCGCGGTTGCCGATGATGAGGCGGCTGAAGAAGCTGCTGCCGCCCTGGTCTCCGTGGATGGGGAATTTGCCCGGACTTCGGATCCAGTCCGCATGTATATGCGGGAAATGGGCAGCGTTGAGCTTTTGACCCGAGAAGGGGAGATTCGCATTGCTAAGCGAATCGAAGAGGGAATGCGCCAAGTTCATACTGCTCTTTCTCTTTTCCCCGGCAGTGTAGCTGAGTTATTACGTCAATATGAAAGGGTGGAGGCAGGTGACGCCCGCTTAGCTGACATGATTTCCGGGTTTCATGAGCCGGAAGAAGAGGATATCAAGGAGGCCGTTGCGGAAGAAGAGGCTGTTGCCGACTCGGCTGAAGACAGTGAAGAGGAAGAAAATGGCGGCGGCCCTGATCCGGAAAGAGCCCGGGAACAGTTTGTCCAGCTGCGGGAATTGTACCGGTTGCGCCAGGAAGCCGCTTCCAAGGATGATGGTAAAGCGCTAGCTGAGCTATCGGAGGCAATGAGCGAATGTTTCCTCCGGTTTAAGCTTGTGCCTCGCTTGTCCCTCCAGTTGATAGAAGGCCTCCGCGCCGTGGTGGCAGGGATTCGGGTGCTTGAACGGACTATCATGCAAATTGCGGTGAACGAAGCTCATATGCCGCGCCAGGATTTCTTATCTTCTTTCCAAGGGCAGGAAACGAACCTGAATTGGGTAGAAAAACATATTCGGGCGAAAAAACATTATTCTTCCGTGCTCAGAAAAAAAGGGGAGGCGATTCGGCAAGCTCAAGAGAAGCTTATTGCCCTTGAGCAGGGGGCAGGCATGAGTGTCGCCGAGATTAAGGAGGCTAATCGCTCCTTGTCTATTGGGGAAGCCCGGGCTCGACGGGCGAAAAAGGAGATGGTCGAGGCAAATTTACGCTTGGTAATCTCCATCGCCAAAAAATATACCAACCGTGGCCTCCAGTTTCTGGATTTAATCCAGGAAGGCAACATTGGTCTCATGAAGGCAGTTGATAAATTTGAGTATCGCCGCGGTTATAAGTTTTCCACTTATGCCACTTGGTGGATACGGCAGGCAATTACCCGTTCAATTGCTGATCAAGCTCGGACCATCCGTATTCCGGTGCACATGATTGAAACTATCAATAAACTCAACCGCGTTTCGCGCCAAATGTTGCAAGAAATGGGTCGAGAGCCGACTCCCGATGAGTTGGCTGAGCGGGTGGATATGCCGAAAGATAAAGTACGAAAGGTTCTGAAGATTGCCAAAGAACCTATCTCAATGGAAACACCCATTGGCGACGATGAAGACTCCCACCTGGGGGATTTTGTCGAGGACGCCGAGGTCGTTTCCCCGCCTGATGCAGCGATTTTCTCTGGATTGCGGGAAACCACGCAACAAATACTGGCGGGTTTGACCCCACGTGAGGCTAAAGTGCTGCGGATGCGCTTTGGGATCGATATGAATACGGACCATACTCTGGAGGAAGTAGGTAAGCAATTTGATGTAACCCGGGAGCGAATCCGCCAGATCGAGGCTAAGGCCCTGCGTAAATTGCGCCATCCTTCCCGTTCGGAGCAGTTACGCAGCTTCTTGGACATGGAGAGTCAGTAACTAACAGAAGTTATTATTGGGCCTATAGCTCAGTCGGTAGAGCAGGGGACTCATAATCCCTTGGTCGCAGGTTCGAGTCCTGCTGGGCCCACCAAAGAGAATCAGCGGCTTGCGCGATAAAGCAGGGCCGCTGTTTTTGTTTATGTAAGCAGTAATTAAGCATCAGACGAAAGATATCCACCCCCCTGCACGCGTGGTGGATCGCAAAATTCACCCGGTTGGTCTTTTTTATAGAGGGGAAATTCCCTTTTTTATAGCCTCCGCTATCTCTATTTTTTATAGATTCCGCAAAATCCTCCTTTTAGGGGCTGAAGAAATTACCCATTTTTGTAAGTTATAAAAATAGCTATCCCCCTCCTGCCTGGTGGACCGCAAAGCTCAGCCGGTTGGCTTTTTTATAAAGAGGAAATTCCCTTTTTGTAGTCTGCGCTATCTCCGAGTTCGATCGGCATGATATTAATAAAATGGGGGTAATAATGTTCACCTTGACTAACAATAATGTACGAGAGCCATGAGCCGTAAGAGAATAGAGACGCCTGAGCAGAAACAGGCAAAGGCGAATATTATTAAGTTGTATAATGCAATAGTTCGGACAGTTTTTATTCAAAATGATCAATAAGTTGCCATTCCCAGATGAATAAAATGCAAGTTAGGATTATCCTTGAGTTGCATTTTATTCAGTAAGTCTCTGATTGTTGGTGGCAAACCTGCCCAAAACTGTCCGAACTATTGATAATGAATATAAAAGGAAAAAAGTGAGAGAAGGTGTTAAAGTTACCCATGCCTCTGTCGCTAGGCGAATGGGCGTTAAGGTCGGGAGTGTAACCCAAGATCTCAATGAGAAATATCCGGTCGGTCAAAGCGCGGCGGAACGGTGGGCTAAATTCCTCGACATGGAACCATGGGACATTCACCCAGGTATTAAAAAGCCTGCGGTAACTAATGAAAAACTAATGAGAACAACAATAAGGGAGGTATTGGATGCTGCGGACACAATGGAAGCTGATATCGACGCTGAGACTATCGGCATGATTGCATCCAAAATTTACGTAGATTGCGAGAAAAACGAGATCTACGATGTTGAAAGAATTAGAGAAAAGGCACGGACGGCTATCATGTTTACCACCAATAAATAAGGGGGTGCGCAAATAGTCTCTTTTTAGGATGCTCGAAAACTCACCATTCTTGTCGCACCCTTTCTCACCTTGTTGACGTCCACACCATCAATAAACACATGGCCCACGGTACGGCCTTAGCGGTCAACGTCCTCCACCACTACCCGCGCTTGTTTGCCGAATACCAAATTAGAGAGAGCCTGCTTTGCCCGGCTGCCGTAGGGTTGCCCCTTCTCGGGTGGTGTCGATCTCAGCCAAGCGGACTTTGACTTGCTCTTTGGCGGATGTCAGTAAGGTTAGGGTATCGCCATCGGATATGCCAACGACTTTGCCGATATGGGTGGTATTAGCGAGGGTTAGGAGTAGCGCCGATAGGAAAAATATAACTTTCATGGAATTCCCTCTTTTTTCTTATTAGAGGAATCTAAGTACCTCGGCAAAAATTTTAGAGTATTTATTCCCCTGTGCCCTAGTTCTACCCTGCTAAGCCACTCTAAAAACATATCCATAGGTACTTATTATCGGCAGTTAGGGATAAAACAAAAGCCCGCTTGGGGCGGGCTAGGGTAGGGTTAGTGGGGGCGGCTAGATAAGGGGAGAAACCAGTAAATACTAAACAGTGGGTTGCTTGTGCCGATTAAATTTTAACCAATGGGCGTCTAGAACTATAACTATATGAAAAGCAAAAATTATTATCTATAAAGGCAAAATATGCCACAAATAAATTAAGATGATGTTGAATTTATGTTGAAGTTAACATATATATTAATTATAGTGCCTCCCGATGGAAGATTACCAAGGGAAGAAATATAGAGTAATTCACTGCGAAGGTGCTAGGGAGAGCTTCGAGTCTGCGCTAGAACATGCTCCAAAACATTTACAGGACAGCTATAGAGCAAGGATGAGGAGAATTAGGGAGTATTTAGCTGATGGACGCCGTTTATCTAAAGAGACGTTCCCCAAGGAAGGGAAATTACCTGATGGAAGCCACTTTTGGGCTTTAAAGAAGATACCTATAAGAGCATATGTATGGCTATCTACAAAATCACAAAGAACTTTTTATATAAGCCACTATATATACAAGAAAAGAGATAAGTTAGTGAAGTCTGACATAAAGAGAGTTTGTGATAACTGGAGAAAGATTGAGGAGGGTGAAGATGAGTGATTTTTTAGAGAGATGGGCAAGCGAGGCAGAGAGTAATAGAAAGATCTGCGCTAGGGAAGATCTGGTAGTAGATGTCACCGAAGATCTCCTTATCGTCATGGAAGACAAAGGAGTATCTAAGTCTGACTTAGCTCAGTCCTTAAGCAAATCTAAATCATTTGTTACCCAGATCTTGAGCGGATCTAGAAATATGACTCTGCATACGCTCTCGGATATTTGCTTTGCTTTAAACATTAAACCAAAAATATCTTTTTCTAACCTCAACAACGGCCGGTGTATAAATGGGGAGAATCGTAGATTTGATTGGGAAAGAGATGAAGAATACCAGGAAAGTGCTGATATATTGAAACTTACAGAAAAGCGTCCTAGAGAGGAACGTAAAGTTACATTGAACGGGCATAGAGAAGATGGCCTGAAATATGCCTAAGCCATGAGTCAAGAACTATTAAATGAAGCGGCCAATCACCTTGTGTTGGGCGCTATCTATTTAAAAGGAAGCCAGACCTTTAAAGAGGATAACTTTTCCACGAGTAGAAAAGGACAGCGTATCCAGCATCAATCTTTTAGGGGCCTTCTGCACTGCGATATACAATCTAAAGAGAAGAACAACAAGCAGGTATTCCTATATAAATATATTTTTTCTGTAGGAGTCAGATTAGTTGATAGCGGACTCGAAGAAGGAGATAAAGGATTTGTTCTTGTCTCGATAGAAGCTGAATTTGAAACTAACTATTTATCAGATAAACTACTTGAGGAAGAATGTATTGAAGCATTTGGTAAGCTGAACGTCGGCTATCATGTATGGCCTTATTGGCGAGAGTATGTTCAAAGCACGTGCGCCCGTATGGGGATTAATCCCATAGTTGTTCCTCTCTATACAGACTTGCAGAAGAAGCAAAAAAAAGGCAATTATCCTAAAAAGAGCAAAGAATCTTCAAGGAAGGCTAGTGATTAGCCTTCCTGTTGTCCTCAATAGAGACTAAATTATCTCGATGTTTCTTGTCAGCCATAAATCGCTCCCTTTAAAACGATTGATGGCCTTCTACTGTAGAAACCTTCTTACTATTCGATGGTAACTGTAAATTTACCACCGGCAAACCCCTCGATTGGCGTGCCCACTACCTCCCAAAGCCCAAGCGTTAACACATCCATAACGGCGTGGTCTGCCGCACGACCTACTGATCTCTGATTACCTCTCTCCAAAAATAGTAAGGCTATTCTTTCAATGTTTGCCTTTCCCTAGTCGCTCTAGCACATGCCGGGCCATACCCGTGGCCAGTTCGCTCTCTCCAAGAAAGACTTGCCCAGCCTCCTCTTGCTCTAGCAGCCTGGCTTCTTCTTCGTTGTGGGTACGGACGACCGTCTCAATGCCTGGATTGAGTGTACGTGCTGTCTTAATCATTTGTCGTACATTCAGGGTGTCAGGGGTAGCGACCACCAACATCCTGGCCCGAGCAATATGGGCTTGAATGAGTACGGCTGGGTCCGAGGCGTCCCCCGACACGGCAGGTAACCCCTGTTCCCGCAGCGCCTCGACTAGCTCGCGATTCTGCTCTGCAACTACATAGGGGATGCCTTTTTTCGTTAGCATATCCCCAATCCGTCGACCGACTCGACCATAGCCCACTAAGACCACCTGTTTGGAAAGGTACTTTTGCTCAGTCGAGAGGGGGAGTTCGGCTAAGGGATCATCGGGTCGTTCAAGTATCCGAGCTAGGGCCGATCGGGATCGAATCCATCTCTGTAGCGGTTCAATTGCTTTGAACACCATGGGGTTGAGGGCGATGGAGATTAAGGCACCGGCCAAAATCAAGCTTTGACCTTCAACGGAGAGTAGCCCTAGGCTCACGCCAAATCCGGCCAAGATGAAAGAAAATTCACCGATTTGGGCAAGACTGGCCGAAACGGTAAGCACCGTATTCAAAGGGTAACGGAAGGTGGACACTAGGACTGCCGCTGCCAGTGATTTTCCCACAATGATGATAGTCACGACAGCAAGTACTTCCAAAGGTTGTTCAATGAGGACAGCAGGATCGAAAAGCATTCCTACCGAGACAAAGAACAGCACTGCAAAGGCATCTCTCAGCGGCAGAGACTCGGCGGCAGCCCGATGACTGAGTTCAGATTCTCTTAATACCATGCCAGCAAAAAAGGCACCCAGAGCAAAGGATACCCCGAATAGGGCTGTGGCCCCGTAGGCGATACTCACGGCTGCCGCCACCACGCATAGGGTGAAAAGCTCCCGTGAGCCCGTATCCGCTATTTGCCACAAGAGCCAAGGGAAAAAGCGGCGTCCCACGATGAGCATCAGCGCAACGAACGCTGCTACCTTACCTAAAGTGACGACCAGTGGCCACCATAATCCCGTCTCTCCGGCATAGGGCGTATTGCCCCCCAGCCATCCTGCTAGTGGCGGAAGAAGGACTAGCACGAGCACCATGGCAATATCCTCCACCACCAGCCAGCCAATAGCGATTCGACCATTGATGGATTCCAAAACGCCATGGGTTTCAAGGGCCTTCAACAGG
Source organism: Nitrosococcus halophilus Nc 4 (assembly GCF_000024725.1). Lineage (NCBI taxonomy): Bacteria > Pseudomonadati > Pseudomonadota > Gammaproteobacteria > Chromatiales > Chromatiaceae > Nitrosococcus > Nitrosococcus halophilus. The sequence goes on from NC_013960.1 coordinate 47,660, forward strand.
ACTACGGTGCTTGCTACCGACAATGCCAAGCCAAAAACCACAGCACCTCCCAGCTCCCACCCCCATGCGGTCGCCACACCCATGCCCAATCCGGTGGCAACAGCCATCTGCAATATGGCTCCAGGCAGGGCAATCTTACGAACCGCCAATAGTTCTTCCAAAGACAAGTGCAGCCCGACGCCGAACATCAACAACATCACACCAATCTCAGCCAATTGCGCCGCGATTTCCACGTTAGCTACAAAACCGGGTGTAAAAGGGCCGATGAGAATGCCGGCCAATAGGTACCCTACCAACGCTGGCAGCTTGATTCGCTCGGTGAGGAAACCCAGCGCAAGAGCGAGACCAAGCGCTACAGCGAGGGTCGTAATCAGGGGAACGCTATGGGGCATTGGCTTTTTTTCTCCTTAGGAGTAGGGCGGGTTTATTTTGTCTGGGGGGAGGAGTTTCTGACCCATCTTCCCCCTACCACCTAATGAAATCAAAGGCGTAATGTGTTTGTACCCATGTAATATTTATAATAAAATCAATAAGTTATTTATATTTGAAGGAAGATGGGTCTGTGATAGCCTTTCCCGTTTAAATTTAATCTATAGCATTTCTCGTTCAAACAAGACCTAAGGCGCTTGGGGCAAGCGTGACCAGACACGCTGTCGATCCGTCCCTGGAAGCTCGACGTCCCTGCCGCCGACGGTCTGATCACGCTGACCCTAGGCCCAATGGGTTCCAAACAGTGATTAAGAGACTAAAAAGGGGAAACCCGGTGCTGGTAATAAAGACAAAACGCTTATTCAAGGGGGGCATGAGCGGGCTCGCTTTTCTCCGGGGCAGCGAGCTTGCTGTGACGGTAAGAATAAGTGAAATAAATGATCAAACCTGCGGTCAGCCAAAGGGAAAACCGGGTCCAGGTCTCTGCGCCCAAATTGGTCATCAAGTATACGCAGAAGGCAATCCCCAGTATTGGGACAATGGGGCTGAAAGGAGTCCGAAAGGGTCGATGTAAATCTGGTTTAGTGTAGCGCAACACCGCGACACCGGCGCAAACTACGACAAAGGCACCCAGCGTGCCGATATTGGTAAGCTCAACAATATCATTGAGGGGCGCGAAGCCTGCAATGGTGGCCATTGCCACTCCAGCCAACAGGATCACGCGCGCTGGGCTGCCAGTTTTCTCGTTTATATGGGAGAAAAAGGGGGGTAGCAGGCCATCTCGCGAGATGGCAAAAAGAATCCGGGTCAGGCCAAAATAAAGCACCAACATGACAGTGGTGAGGCCGGCAATGGCACCGATGGCGATCATACCAGAGGCCCATTTTTCGCCTACCTGGAGCAGGGCATCGGAGACCGGTGAAGGTACGTCCAGGGAGGGATAGGGGACAATACCCGTCAGTAGCGCGGCAACCAGCATATAAAGTAGGGTGCAGATGGCAAGGGAGCCGAGAATGCCGATAGGGAGATCTTTTTGCGGATTCCGGGTTTCTTCGGCTGCTGTGGATACCGCATCAAAACCGATATAGGCAAAAAAAATGCTGGCGGCGCCTGTCATAACCCCTTCCCAGCCAAAGGGCATAAACGGAGTCCAGTGGTTGATATCCACATGGAAGAAGGCAACACCGATAAACAGCAGTATGGTGGCTACCTTCACGAATACCATGATGGCGTTGAATTGGGCACTGACCTTGGCGCCGGTCGCTAGGAGGGTGCCTAGGGCAAGGATGATGAGCATTGCCGGCAGGTTGATCCAGCCGCCCTGGGAAGGCGTTTTTGTGAGTACCTCGGGAAGGTGGATCTCCATCGCCGCTAGCACGTTGTCCACATAACCTGCCCAGCCAGCCGATACGGCCGAGATGGCAACAGAATATTCCAGGATTAGCATCCAGCCAATGACCCAGGCAACGAATTCCCCCAGGCCTGCGTAGCCATATCCGTAGGCACTGCCAGCACCGCCGATGGAAGCAGCAAGCTCTGCATAGGATAGAGCAGCGAAAGTCACTGCCATCCCCGCTACCACGAAGGACAGCACAACCGCGGGCCCTGCGTGATTGGCTGCAGCAATACCTGTCAGTACAAAAATACCAGCGCCGATAATAGCGCCAATGCCAAGCAAGACCAAGTCAAATGCACCCAGTACTTTTTTGAGACCGGTATCTTTGGCAAGGTCCGTTTCGATAGGTTTGGTTCGAAACAGTTTCATGGCTTTTTTCTAATTTAATTTTCTAAAAACTTAAGATTGACTTTAGAGGGTAATAAAAACTGGTTTTGCTACTTTCCATTAGGGTGGGGGCCTAATGGGCGCTTTTTCCATAGGGTTTAAGGGGAGCGGCTTCAGGGTAATAGAGTTCGCCTCCGCCAATGCCCGTTCAGCCAGGCGTTCGCCGGCCTCATTGAAGGGGTGGAAGATCAAATTAATCCCGTTTTCGTAGAGTTTGGCATCTTCTTCTGGATAGAAACTCATTGCTGCCAGCATGCCTTGAAAACCATTTTGGCGCAAGTCCTTGGAAAGACGCAGCTTGGCTTCTAGATCGGGCATTCCTAAGATAACCCCAACCAGTGAGTTGACGCTAATTTTTTCTAGCAGATTAGGATCTTCCGCATCACCATAGACGACACGACGCTTTTCTTCCAAATGCTGGCGGACGATCACCAGATCGGAATCTAGGCCCAAGGCTCGTTGATGCCTTTGAGTCAGCAAATCGTAGGCTGCGGTGCCTGTTCGTCCCATACCGACAATCAGCCATTTTGCTTGTCCAACATTTTGCGGTTCCTCATCTGGGTGGGGAACCTGACGCTCGAAGCGGACTAACCATCGTTCAAAATAGGCAAAAAGGGTGTGAGAGGCTCGGCTCAAGGGGGCCGCGATTATAAATGAGATGGTAACCAAAAGGGCTAAGCTAGGCAGCCAGGTGGAAGGGAGAATTCCATTTTTTGCTCCTACAGCAGCGGCGATTAGCAGAAATTCGCTATAGCTAAACAATGCCAGAGAAGTGAGAAAGGCCGTTCGTGCTCTCAAGCCGAAGAGGGTGCCAAGGAAGAAATACAATACTGCCTTCAGGGGTAAAAAGATTATCAAAGGAAGTAGCCATTTGCTATCTTGCAAGTTTGGCAATCCCTCGAGGCCAATTTGTAGGAAAAAACCCACGAGAAAGGCTTCTTTCAGCCCCCAAAGGGTTTTGGAGAGTTCCTCGGAACGGGAGTGATCAGCGAGTAGCATACCGGCTACTAAAGCTCCTAGCTCTGTACCCAACCCCAGTGCTTGAAAGGTATGGGCCCCGCCCAGGGCGACAAGGAGGCCATAAAGTAGCAAAAGCTCACTATGACCACTCCAGGTGAGGGCTTGTTTGAGCGGTAAGCGCAACAGGGGAGTGCAGAGTAGAAAGATCGGTGTCCACAGAGAGAGCGCGCCGTTTTCGGCTGCCACTAACATTCCTACTGCCACCAAGTCTTGCAGGATTAAAATGCCGATGGCGAGACGACCGTGAAAGGCACCGAGTTCACCTTTTTCTTCCAATACCTTGGCCGCAAATACGGTACTGGAAAAAGCGAGTCCGAGGCTCAGAAATAGGGCTGGAGATTGGGCTATTTTAGCGGTGAGGAAAAGTAGGGTAAATCCTATTCCGAGGGCTATCAGGTGAGTGGCCCCGATACCCAATACTTCCCACTGCAATAGGCTTTTGAGATCTAGCTTAAGGCCAATCCCAAATAATAACAGCAAAACCCCTAGCTCGGTGATGGTATGGATGACGGGTCCCCCGCTAATACCCCATCCCCCAAGGACGAAGCCCCCAATTAAATAGCCTACTAGCGGAGGAAGGCCAAAATATGAAGCCCCTAACCCAAGGACATAGGCAACAGCGATCCAGATGATTTCCACGAACTAAATTGCTGAGATTATTTTTTTAGGCTTGAATGGACGAACCCAGAGCCAATTTATCGTTTTTGTCGCTGCTAAGCAATGACGGAGACGGGGTTTATGCTTGCAGTTGAGGCCTTTGAAAAGGGGTTAATTTTTAAGATCTATGATATCTAAGATAACCTAGATCAAAAATAATTTTTATATTGATGGGTTGACAGAAGCTGCAAACGAATGCTTACTAGTAATGTCAGGCGCTCATAACATTCTATAGTAGAAAGCCGCGTTTGTAGCTCTGGAGCTTTCTAGGCCTGCATCGTCACATATCAAGGGGTATGATGGCAGGCGCCAGTGGCAATCAATAATAATAAAAAATATATATAAGTATAAGAAAAAACTAAAAAAAAGAACTAAAGGGATACCGCTGGTTTTTTTACCGTTATGAGCGCCTGATTATTGAGAAAATTTTAAATTCAGGACTGTGGACACCCGCCTACAGAGGTAGGACAAACTGCATAAGTCCAGATATTTTAATTCAGACCTTTGGTTTGGGTGTTTAGTTTCTTTAAATCTCTAAAAAAGGTTACTTTTTTCTAAGGAGTGGGACACGGTAATGCGCCAAAGCGGGCTCAGGGGTGGCTTAAAACCGCCCCCAAGCGCCCTAAGAATTCCCCAGCTTTAGGGGGAAAATATCAATTTTGCTATAGATAGAAAATTCCGCTCGGTTTGTTAAATCAGCCTATAGCATTACACTTTCTGTTTATAGTCTGGGTCAATCCAACATTGGGGAAGTTGTTCTCCTGAGGGAAAGATAAGATCTGCTTTCTGGAAAGGAGCGGGTTCTTGCATCTCCTCCCCCACATGAAAGCGGCCGGTGATGTTCTCCCTACAAGGATCCACTAATTCCTTGATATCAAGAATTTCTACGAGGTCAGAAGAAGGTTTGTGTTTTAGATACATTTTGGGCTCCTAAGTTAAAGCTTGCCCATTTTCACTAGCGGGGCAAGCCATTGAATGCTTTATGTTATCTTTTAAGCATAACCTGGCTTAGGCATTCGGTAAACGTCAGCTGCGATTTGGTGGATGAATTTCTCTCTTGGGTCGATAACCTTACTCACTAATAAATGCTGGAGACTGAGCAATGACTGAGCCCCAAATTAAGTCTGATCCCCTCTATTTATTACTTAGAAACGGTGAGATTGAGGAGTTCAACCGCCGGGTGGCAAGTGGAGAAACTTATGATCTCACCCATTGCGATTTCCGCAGAGCAGATCTGCGGGGATTGGTGGCGGATGGCCTAGATTTCAGTGGTAGTTATTTCCGCCAAGCAGACCTAAGAGGTATTGATTTTTCTAGGAGTCGGCTCGAAGGGTCGAGCATACATGGTGCCCATATTGCAGGAGTTTATTTTCCTTCGGAGTTGAGACCTGAAGAGATAAGTTTATCCTTGCTCTATGGAACTCGGATGCGTTATTTAAAGGCGGATTAGCTTTCCTCTACAGAATTTTTCGGCACGAACAGTCGGGAGAACCACAATCCTGCTTCGAATAAAATCCACATGGGGAGGGCCAGCAAGGTTTGTGAGATGATGTCGGGGGGGGTCAGTAACATACCAAAAACGAAGGCCGCAACAATGATATAAGGGCGCTTTTCTCGTAGACGCTCCACCTCGGTAACCCCTGCCCATACCAGCAATACAGTAGCGACAGGTACTTCAAAGGCAATCCCAAAAGCAAAAAACATTGTGAGCACAAAATCCAAATATTTGCTGATGTCAGTCATGACAGCAATGTCTTCAGGTGCTGCCTGAGTGAAAAAGCCAAACATCAAAGGGAACGCTACAAAGTAAGCAAAAGCAACTCCTAAGAAGAACAGGAGGGTGCTAGAAGCTAATAGGGGCAGAATAATGCGGCGCTCATTTTTGTAGAGGCCGGGGGCAACAAAAGCCCAGATTTGGTATAAAAGCATGGGGACAGAGAGCATAATCGCTGTCACCAAGGTTAGTTTAAAAGGGGTGAGGAAAGGCGCCGCTACCTCAGTAGCAATCATTGAGTTGGTCTCGGGCAAATGAGCCATGAGAGGACGTGCCAGTAAGCGGTAGAGGTCATTGGCAAAGGGCATAAGTACGACCGCCATGACCAATACGGCGGCAATACCGCGAAGCAAACGGTTCCGCAACTCGAGCAAGTGCGAGACTAGGGGTTGTTCTTCGTTGTCGGAAGATTCAGGCGCCGTCATTGGACGCTTTGGGAGGGGAGTGTTTGCCCTGGTCCTGGGGTGGATTCGGTTTTCGAGGAGGAGCTTCGCCAATAGTTTCGTTCAGATCGAGAAAATCTTTATCTTCTTTAAGCGATTGGCGAAGTTCTTCAGCCCTTAACTCTTCTTCCACTTCTTGCTTGATTTGGGAGACAAAGCGGCGTGCTTTCCGTATCCATAGCGCCGTAGTACGGGCAACGGTGGGTAACCGCTCTGGACCCACTACTACCAGCAGTATCACCAAAATCACCAGGATTTCCCAAAAGCCAATGTCAAACACAGGATAATAGTATAAGGAATTACTTGAGGTCGTTATCTGACTTTACTTTGAAGTCAGCATCACGATGATCTTTCTGGGAAAAACCTTCGGTTTTCTTGGTTTGCCCTTGTTTATCCTCTATGGTTTGAACCTCTTCGGTATCATGGGATTCTTCATCGCGCAAAGAATTACGAAAACCCTTTACCGCGCTGCCCAGATCAGCGCCGATGGAGCGCAACTTTTTGGTACCAAATAGCAGCAATATAATCGCTAAGATGATAAGAAGCTGCCAAATACTAATTCCACTCGCTCCCATAATTTTATTCCGCGTCCTTAAATAATGGGGGTTATCTTTTCGATATAGATTAGCAATAGTTGATCGAGTTCTAGGCGCTAACTAGAAACCTGGCATTCGGTTGCCACCTAATAAATGGAGATGAAGATGATCCACTTCTTGGCCACCTCCCCGCCCAGTATTAATTATAGTCCGAAAACCTGCCTGGAGGCCCTGGCGGTGGGCTAGGTGGGGCAGTAGCAGTAGCATATGGCTAATCAGTCCTTCATGTTTGATTTCTAGTTCATTTAAGCTGGGGATATGAGTACGGGGGACGAGGAGCAGATGCACCTCCGCTTTAGGGTGAATGTCTTTAAAAGCAATTACTTGGTCGTCTTCATAAACTAACGTAGCTGGGATTTTACCCTCTATAATTTTACAAAAGATGCAATCTGTATTACCCATCGTCATTATCCTTACCCCGATTAGCTTTCTCTTCTAGCCCGGATAAACCAAAACGCCGGTCTAGTTCGTTAAGTACCTGTTCGGGTCGAAGCCCGTAGTCGGCTAGCATCACTAAGCTATGGAACCACAAATCAGCAGTTTCATGGATAATAGCATCCCTTTCCATGCTTTTAGCGGCAAGGATGGTTTCTATGGCCTCTTCTCCTAGCTTCTTTAAGATTTTATCCTGTCCTGCTTGATAAAGATTAGCCACGTAAGAGTGTTTCGGGTCTGCATTTTTGCGCTCCTCTAATATTATAGCGAGGCGCTCAAGGATATCATTCATCCGGATTTCCCGTAGATGCTGTCAGGATGTTTCAATACGGGTTCAACGCTGGTCCAGTTGTCCCTCTCTAGGCGTTTGAAAAAGCAACGGTGACGGCCGGTATGGCAAGCAATTCCGCCCTTTTGTTCAACTAATAAAAGCACTGCGTCGTTGTCACAGTCAAGGTGAATGGCTTTAATAACTTGTTCATGGCCTGATTGCTCGCCCTTATGCCACAAACGCTGCCTGGATCGAGACCAGTAAACCGCATGACCAGATTGCAGAGTGGTTTCCAGGGCTTCTCGATTCATCCAGGCGAGCATAAGCACCTGACCCGTATGAACTTCTTGGGCTATTGCGGGAACTAACCCTTCCTCGTTCCAAGCGATTTCCTCTAACCAGGAGGACATTGTTACAGCCTCATCTCAATGCCATGGGCCAATAAATGCCGTTTGGCTTCTTCTATGGTATGTTGACCAAAGTGAAAGATGCTAGCGGCCAGCACTGCATCTGCTTTTCCTTCCAGGATCCCTGCAGCTAGATGTTCTAGGGTACCTACCCCTCCCGAGGCAATCACAGGTACTGGAACGGCCTCGCTGATGGTGCGAGTAAGCAAGAGGTCAAAGCCTTCCCGGGTTCCGTCCCGGTCCATGCTGGTCAACAGAATTTCCCCAGCACCAAATTCCACCATCCGACGAGCCCAAGTGACGGCGTCGATCCCGGTTTCTTTGCGTCCACCATGGGTAAAAACTTCCCATCGTGGTGGCTCATCGGCACGGGAAACTCGCTTAGCATCCACGGCGACAACAATACACTGAGAGCCAAAGCGTTCAGCTGCTTCCCGAACAAATTCGGGGCGCTGTACTGCAGCGGTATTAATGCCCACTTTATCGGCGCCGGCGATTAACATACGCCGGATATCTTCTAGGCTTCGGATCCCCCCACCCACGGTCAGGGGAATGAATACCTGAGCGGCAATTGCCTCAACGACGTGCACCATTGTATTCCGGTTATCGCTGCTAGCGGTGATATCTAGGAAGGTGATTTCATCTGCACCTTGCTCGTCGTAGCGGCGGGCAATTTCTACCGGGTCGCCCGCATCGCGAATATCGACAAAACGGACCCCTTTCACCACCCGGCCATTATCCACGTCAAGACAGGGAATGATACGTTTAGCTAAGCCCATTCACACTGCTCACTCTGCGGATAAACGTTTTACTAAAGCCAGGGCCTCAGTAAGTTGAATTTGGCCCTCGTAGAGAGCCCGGCCGATGATGGCGCCCGCAATGCCATCTTGTTCATGCCGGTATAAAGCCTCTATATCTGCCAGTGAGGAGACCCCTCCTGAGGCGATGACGGGAATATTAACCGCTTCGGCTAGTTCGCGAGTTGCCTCGATATTGACTCCTTTCATCATGCCGTCACGCTGAATATCAGTGTAAATAATGGCTTCGACCCCATCCTTTTCAAAATGTCGAGCAATATCGACCACATTATGGCGGGAAAGTTTAGACCATCCGTTAATCGCAATTTTGCCTTCTCGCGCGTCAAGGCCGAGGATGACATGGCCAGGGAATTCTAGACAGGCATCGGCGACGAAATGGGGAGTGTTAATGGCCTTAGTGCCGATAATGACATAACGAACACCCGCATCTAAATAGGTCTGGATGGTATCCCCGTCGCGAATTCCCCCCCCGACTTGAATATCCATGTCGGGTAGGGCCTGGGCAATGTTATAAATAATATCGGCATTGACAGGCTGCCCTGCAAATGCTCCGTCTAGGTCAACTAAGTGAAGCCGTTCTATACCGGCTTCGGCCCAATGTAGGGCCATAGCTACTGGATCATCAGAGAATACCGTATCATCCTCCATGCGTCCCTGACGCAGGCGAACACATTTCCCCCCCTTGAGGTCAATGGCAGGTATCAATAACATGGTGGTTTCCTTCCGGTTTGCAAGCGATTTGGCTCGAATTGCAGTGGATAATGTCTTAACTTACTCCATTCCATGTCAGGAAGTTGGCAAGTAGTTGCAGCCCATATTTTTGGCTCTTTTCTGGATGGAATTGGACCGCAAAAATATTGTCTCGGGCTAGCGCCGAGGCAAAGGAAGTAGAATAGTCCGTGCGACCAGCGATTAAGGATGGTTCATCGGGTACCGTATAATAGCTGTGGACGAAATAGAAACGACAGTCCTGGGGAATATCGCGCCACAGGGGGTGGGCATGAGCCTGGTGAACTTGATTCCAGCCCATGTGGGGCACCTTCAAATGCTCTTCGGCGGCATCAAAATGTTTTACTTGGCCCGGTAATATGCCAAGGCAGGAAGTCCCTTGGTTTTCCTCGCTAAGCTCAAGTAAGGCTTGCATACCCAGACAGATACCTAGAAATGGCCGATCAGCAGCACATTGCGCGACAATGGTATCCAAATTTAGGTGCCGTAGTTCATTCATACAGTCTCGGATAGCACCCACGCCGGGGAAAACTACCCGATCAGCTGCGCGGATTCGTTGGGGATCACTGGTGACCTCTACGCGAACCTTGTCTGCAACCTGTTCCAATGCCTTAGACACTGAGCGAAGGTTGCCCATCCCATAATCAATCACCGCTATGCTGGACATGAGTTTAAGCCTAATTTATAACTATAACGTCCCTTTGGTGGAGGCTAGTTGTCCTTTCCGGCGTGGATCTTGTTCCACGGCAACCCGCAAGGCGCGACCAAAGGCCTTGAATATGGTCTCAGCAATATGATGGGTATTTCGCCCCTGCAGGTTGTCAATGTGCAAGGTCATTGCGGCGTGATTGACTAGCCCTTGAAAAAACTCCTGGAAAAGATCCACATCGAAATCACCAATACGGGCCCGAGGATAATCCACCCGATAGTGCAGGCTTGGCCGCCCGGAAAGGTCTAATACTACCCTGGAAAGCGCTTCATCCAAGGGAACATAGGCATGACCATAGCGCTGAATTCCCGTTTTATCGCCAATCGCTTGTTTCAAAGCCTGTCCCAGGGTAATGCCAATATCTTCAACGGTGTGGTGAGCATCGATATGCAAATCCCCAGATGCTTTTACTGTGAGATCGAATAATCCATGTCGAGCCACTTGGTCCATCATGTGCTCAAGAAAAGGCACCCCTGTTTCGGCGGAAAAATACCCTTCTCCGGCCAAGTTGAGGGCAACTTCGACGCGGGTTTCTAACGTCTCACGGTAGACGGTCGCTGTATAGCTCGACATGGTTTTCTCCGATACAAGGCTTGCAAGAGCATGGCGTGTGTTTTCGGGAGATATGAATATTACCTGAATTTGCTCATTGCTACCTGATTTGCAAGCGCTTGATCGTTGCTATCTCTGCTGTGAACTAGATTAGTTCCCTATCATTTTTGCCTTAACCGGGTTAAGCATTAAGTGCTGGCTAAGTGGAGAATTAATTGGACGAGCCCCACTAAAGTTAGGACAAAGAGGGTGACCGCAACAATACCAGCAAAAATAAAGGAAGTTGGCCGTCCATGATTGAAGTCACGTTCATGGTTACGGCGGTTCTGTACTCCTATCATTGCGGAAAAAACGCTTTTAAATACTTGCACTAAGGTGGGGGGAGTATCGTTACTTTGCATTATAAATCATTGCCTGTTAATCGGGTTACGTGTATGGTTGCACCCCAATAATATACCGTGCTATCCAGCTAGGCGCCAAGAAAAAAACCCTATCGAGGGCAAGTTGCCTATTGCGCTGCGACTGTTAAGAGATATATAAAATATAGGTTACTAAAGAGATTTTATGGCTGTTAATGCCCATCCATGCTTAAGCGCGCCTCTGAAAAGAGATCTGCTGGGTACGGAGATAAAGGCACTAAATTAGTTGATAAACTAGGGACTTAGATGAATTATCCACTAAGGGGAGCAATCAAAATGGGTAAGAAAAACCTTTTTATTCTCTTGAGCGCCGGTGTAGCGTTGCTGGGCAGTTTCACTGTCCAGGCTGCGGGTGATCCTGAGGCAGGTCGTCAAAAAGCGGAACTTTGCGCAGGCTGCCACGGCATTCCTGGTTGGCGTAATGCTTATCCTGCCTATTCGGTGCCAAAGCTTGGTGGGCAGCATGCGGAATATCTCGTTGCTGCACTTAAAGCTTATAAATCCGGCGATCGAAACCATCCGCCAATGCAGGGTTCGGCTGCTAGCTTGACTGAGCAGGATATGCTTGATATTGCCGCTTTCCTTTCCGGTCAATAAGAAATAGCAACTCTAACGGTTAAAGCAAGAATATACGATTAAGGAGAATTTTCGATGCTGAGACGGTGGTTACTCTTATTTGTGTCGGTGTTTGCGGTGCTGATGTCTGGTTCTCTTCTAGCAGCCGGCGATCCGGCCGCGGGAAAGCAAAAATCCCAAGCTTGCGCAGCTTGCCATGGACCCGATGGTAATAGCCCCGCGCCGCAATTTCCTAAGCTGGCTGGGCAGCATTCTGATTATCTGGTGCATGCTTTGACTGCTTACCAAACCGGTGAGCGGAAAAATCCCATGATGCAGCAGATGGCGGCTCCGCTTTCCGAGCAGGATAAAGAAGATCTGGCTGCCTACTACTCAAGTCAGAAAGGCCTTAGTTTGGGTTGGAAGCTGAAATAAGTAATGCCTTCTAGCCACAGGCCTGAGTGGGTAGGGCTAGTTTTCTTCTAAGACAACTGCCCTACCCGCGGGCCTTTGGTTCTTTTAGCTCAAAGTTTTGATCTGAATCGTCTTAACACGTACAATTCCGCAGGGCTTGCGCGGGCCCAAGGGTGTAATGTGATTTCCAAGCAGATCGAGCCCCATAAAAACACGCTTCAATTTATCCTTCAGCCTAACAGTTCCCTGAGTTGGCAAAAAATGAAGCTGGTTTTTTATGCTGTGGCGGGAGTCCTGGGGATCATTTCAGGAGCATTTAGCCTCCTGGGCCTATGGCTGATATTTCCTTTTGCGGGATTGGAGTTGGTCGTTCTGGGATCTGCATTTTACCTTTGTGCTCGTCGTGCTCAACGCTGTGAGGTAATCACGATCGACCAGAATGGAATCGAGATATTCCGCGGCCGTAAGGCAAATGGTGAAAGATGGAGGTTTCACCGCCAGTGGGTGCGTGTCCGGGTTGAATCCGCACCCCATGCCTGGCATATGAGCCATCTCATGATAGGTTCACATGGGCATGAGGTAGAGATTGGAATTTTCCTCACTGAGGAAGAGCGGCTCTACTTAGCGAAGGAGTTGCGGAAGGTTTGCAGCCCATAGTGGTTTCATTTCCATTATGGGTGTATAAATAATGGCATCTATAAAACATGTATGGTATATATGGGTTTGGTACCACTATTTGGATCGCCCATAGGATCTATGAATTTTGCAAGGCCCAACCTTAAAATGGAACCAGAGCTAGCCGCGGGAAGCCAAAGCCATAAACTGCTGTGGTGCCAATCCTCACAGCAGTTTCGCGGTTTGGGCTTGAGCCATAGGTTAAAGGCTGGGGTACCAGCGATTAGCTCCCGCTCCTTGAGCGCACACCATGGTTTTTTGGTGTCTGGCATTACCGGCAAACTCAAGGTTTAGTGAGTGCTTATGCTACCACCAGTCCACCGGAGTATCTCGGACTGGACCAGTAAAAGTGACATTGCGCGAAGAGGGTGCATGGTGACAGAGGTGTTAGCAAATATTTTCGGTGGCTCCACACAACATTACCCGGACGTCCTGAATTCTGGTCAAGGCAGGAACTGCATTTCATTTGAGCCTAAATATCGTGGAGAGCGATGAGCATTCAGTTTCAAAGGTGCAGACGCTTGTGGGCGAGCTTGCCACTAACCAATAATGGTTTAGCACCTATATTTTTTGTTTTCTGTACCTTGTTTAAACCGACGTTTGGTTGGGTGCAGACTTTGCGCGTGAACGAGACGTTGGTCCTTTATCCAAGGATGCGAAAAGTTGTTTAAAACATTCGAGAACCATCACATTAATTGACAGTTGAAGGGGAGATGAATGGGCGTGTCTGATAAAAGAAGCTTATTCACGGTTATTGCGGGAGCCATAGGCCTGTTCCTGATGAGTGGAAATGCTAGCGCCGAGTTAGCCGTGAATCTGACTGAAGGAATTACTCCTTCCTCAAAAGAGATATACGACCTCCATATGCTGATTTTTTGGGTTTGCGTCGGTATCGGTCTTTTAGTTTACGGTATTATGGCATGGAGCATTTACCATCACCGTAAGTCCAAGGGTGTGGTAGCTAGTCAGTTCCATGAAAATACTACCCTTGAAGTACTATGGACGGTTATCCCGTTTGTAATCTTAATATCCATTGCGGTGCCGGCAACCTCTGCCATGATCCGCTTGTATGATGCTTCAGACTCGGAACTTACCATTAAAGTTACGGGTTACCAGTGGCGCTGGCGCTATGACTATGTAGACCATGGATTTGGTTTCATGAGCAGTTTGTCCACGCCATTTGATCAGATAACGAATAAATCACCTAAGGGTGAAAATTATCTGCTTGAAGTGGACAATCCATTGGTGCTTCCAGTCAATAAAAAGGTCCGTTTTGTCATTACCGCCGATGATGTCATCCATGCTTGGTGGGTGCCGGCGCTTGGGTTCAAGCAAGATGCAATCCCAGGTTTTATCAATGAGGCTTGGGCGGTCATAGAAGAGCCGGGAATTTATCGGGGCCAATGTACGGAACTTTGTGGTCGGGGGCATGGCTATATGCCTATTGTCGTAGAAGCGAAGACTCAGGAAGAGTTTGACAAATGGGTATCTTCGCAAAAAGCTGCCCAGTCCAGTGACACAAACGGTGATTCAACCGAGTCAAGTTAAAGAAGCGCTCTAACTCTAGCCGAAGGATATCGTACTTAGGTTCCTAGATATTTCTCGCGTTGCTATGGGGTTCAAGGAGGCGAGAAAAAAGAAGGTAAAAAAGGGATAGGAAATAACCTCGGTAAGGTATTTTTCATGATGAGGATTAATTTTGTAGGAGAAATGGCATGAGCACAGCAGTAGCACATGATGATCACGCGCATCATCCAACAGGAATTGCGCGCTGGCTGTTCACCACTAACCATAAGGATATCGGAACGCTGTACCTATGGTTCAGCCTTATCATGTTCTTCGTTGGTGGCGCAATGGCGCTGGTATTCCGGGCCGAACTCTACTCCCCGGGAATGCAGATTGTAGATCCCCAAAAGTTTAATGAATTAGTAACACTACATGGGCTGGTGATGATCTTTGGTGCCCTGATGCCGGCTTTAGCGGGTTTGGCGAACTGGCAAATACCGCTCATGATCGGCGCACCTGATATGGCCTTGCCGCGGATGAACAATTGGAGTTTCTGGATTTTGCCTTTCGCCGCAGCCTTACTCCTCGGCAGCATGTTCGTGCCGGGTGGTGGCCCCGCAGGGGGATGGACCATGTACCCGCCCTTATTCGCACAAGGGGGAGCGGGCATTGATATGACCATCTTTTCCGTCCACTTACTGGGTATCTCCTCCATATTGGCTTCAATCAATATTATTGCCACCATCCTGAATATGCGGGCACCGGGCATGACTCTGATGAGAATGCCGATGTTTGTCTGGGGATGGTTAATCACTTCCTTCTTGTTGATTGCAGTGGTTCCAGTACTTGCCGGCGCTGTGACCATGGTTCTAACCGATCGTCATTTCGGCACCAGCTTCTTTAATGCGGCAGGCGGTGGTGACCCAGTAATGTTCCAACACATTTTCTGGTTCTTTGGCCATCCCGAGGTTTATGTTCTCGTATTGCCTATTTTTGGGGTTATTTCGGAAATTATCCCCACCTTTGCTCGCAAACCCCTATTCGGCTATAGCTCCATGGTCTACGCCATGGCCTCTATCGCCTTTCTTTCTTTCATCGTGTGGGCGCATCATATGTTTACCGTGGGAATGCCGGTTTCGGGAGAACTGTACTTTATGTACGCTACCATCCTGATTTCTGTTCCCACTGGCGTTAAAATCTTTAACTGGCTTACCACCATGTGGCGGGGCTCCATGACCTTTGAAGTGCCCATGCTGTGGTGTCAAGCTTTCATCGCGCTATTCACCATTGGTGGTTTGACCGGCTTGATGATGGGTGTGGCCCCGGTAGACTTCCAATATCACGATACCTATTTCATCGTTTCTCACTTCCACTATGTGGTGTTGCCAGTAACAGTCTTTGGTACCTTTGCCGCTGTTTATTATTGGATACCGAAGTGGACGGGTAATATGTATGACGAGGGCTTGGCGAAATTGCATTTCTGGTTATCTGTGATTTCCATGAATATCATTTTCCTTCCCCAAGCGTTCCTTGGTCTAGCGGGTATGCCCCGGCGGATACCTGACTACGCCTTGCAATTTGTTGAATTCAACACCATTTCCACCGTAGGTGCTTTTATATTTGGCATTTCCCAGTTGATCTTCGTGTATGTGATTGTTAAGACCATTCGCGGAGGAGTTGGGGTCAAAGTGAGCGATCAAGTTTGGGAAGGCGCGAAGGGCCTTGAGTGGACCCTCAGTTCACCACCGCCCTATCATAGCTTTACAACTCCGCCTCAGGTGACTTCAAAGCCCTATTGATAGGTGGATGGTTGTTCTAGGGATAACTTTAGATTATGACTGACAGACTTGGGTCTAAGTCTCCGAGTCGGCGCCGGGCGAAAGCCCGGCGTACGGCATGGATCCTTTTTGGGATTGTCTTGGCTATTTATTTCTTATTTATCTATCTGACTGCGACAAGGTGAGCACGGTTATGAGAGAAGCCAATAAGCGCAGGTTAGTGCTGAGGCTAACCCTAGTAGTGGTAGCAATGTTCGGCTTCGGCTATGCCATGGTGCCGCTCTACAATGTGTTCTGTGATATTACTGGTCTAAACGGTAAACCAGATAATGTGGCGGTATCAGCAGCTAAAGCTGGCACGGTGGATACTAGCCGGACGGTCACCGTAGAATTGCTGGCGAATGTAAACAGCCAACTCTCTTGGGAGATTAAACCGGAAGTAAGCAAAATTAGCATTCATCCTGGCGAAGTCACAAAGGTGAGTTATTATGCCAGTAATTTGGCTGATCACTCTGTAACTGGTCAGGCAATCCCTAGTATAAGCCCAGGGCTGGCAGCCAAGCATTTACATAAGACCGAGTGCTTCTGCTTTAACGAGCAAGTTCTTCAGGCAGGTGAGAAAAAGGAGATGCCGGTGGTCTTTTTTATCGATCCTAAGCTACCCAACGATTACTCCGTAGTGACTCTGTCATATACATTTTTTGACGTGGGCGCTAGTGCCCAAGCGCAAACGGCAGCGGCTGGGTAGTAGCTGGGTTGCTCGGCGTCATTTTGAGCAAGCAAAGATAACGGTCTTTATTACGATTAAAATAACGCGGGAGGATATCTCATATGGCCCATGCGCATGGGGAATATTACCAGCCCCAACCTAGTTATTGGCCAATCATTGGCTCTATTGGACTCTTTACCGGAGTCGCTGGCTTTGCCGCCTTCCTTAATGGGGTGGATATAGGCAAATATATCATGTTAGCCGGCATAGGCATCTTGCTCTTCATGATGTTTGGTTGGTTTGGAGCCGTTATCCGCGAAAGCGAAGCGGGTCTTTATAACGACCAGGTTGATCGCTCCTTTCGGTGGGGGATGATCTGGTTTATCGTCTCAGAAGTCTTCTTTTTCGCGGCTTTCTTTGGAGCCCTTTACTACACCCGGGATTTAACTTTACCGTGGCTTTTGGGTGAGGGCGCGAAGGGAACGGCTCATACTTTCCTCTGGCCAGAGTTTACCGAGGCATGGCCCACCAATGGACCTCAAGGCGTGGGTGGTGAGTTCCAGTCCATGGCGGCCTGGGGAGTGCCAGCCCTCAATACGCTGATTCTGCTTACCAGTGGTGTTACCGTGACCTGGGCCCATTGGGGCCTCAAGCAGGATAACCGGCAGAAACTGATTATCGGCTTATTTTTGACAGTGGCCTTGGGTTTCACCTTTATTGGATTGCAGGCCTGGGAATATAGTCATGCCATGAGTGAGTTAAATCTCACTTTGGGGTCTGGAATTTATGGTTCGCTATTTTACATGTTGACCGGTTTCCATGGATTCCACGTCACCGTTGGCTCCATTATGTTGCTTGTGGTGTTAATTCGCAGTATGGCTGGCCATTTTACTCCCAAGCGCCATTTTGCCTTTGAGGCGGTGGCTTGGTATTGGCACTTCGTTGACGTGGTATGGCTAGGCCTATTTGTGTTTGTTTATTGGCTGTAACGGTTGCTGCTCGTCAGCAATGAGTTCTTGCTTTGTCTTATTACCTAGCTAGGGTTTCCTAGCTAGGTAATAAGCAGTGCTACCATTTATTGCTGGCTAGATTGCATTTCCATTTTTTCCGCAGAAACCATGGTATTGGGGGTAATAAGCCCAGTAGCATAGCCAAGCATAAGCAGGATAAATAATCCTAAAGATAGGGCAATGCGAAAAGTCAATGCTTTGACCATTCGATCATCCGAAGTGCCGCCGCTTCGTACCAGGGCAAAGAGCGCGCTCCCTAGGGCGTAGAGAATTGAAATTAAAAGGGCGATAACGATTAATTTAAAAATCATGGTGTGCTCCGTTTAGTTTAGAATCTGAATCTGAAATAGTAGAGTTGGGTCATTACAACGAAAAAGTTGCAGCTTTGCCCCCCTAGGGTCAGGGTGTAACCTTTCTCGAAAATATAGGTACCGGTTCGCCAATTACCCCTCTCTAAAATTTTTATGTAATAGTGCTGTAACATACAACCATAGTTTAACCTTCATTAGTTGAACGGCCCAAGCGTGTCATCTCAATTTAAGGGTAAAAATCCCTGGCCCAAATTACGTTTCATGATGGTTTCTCTGCTTGTCACTGCGATCCTGGCATCATTAGGTGTCTGGCAACTACAGCGAGCTGATGAGAAACGTACTATTGAAGCTGCCCTTAGAGAGCGAAGCGCTAGCGAACCTCTTTGGGTCGGGCGGGATAGGCTATCATTGCCGGATAGCGAGTACCGCCAGGGTATCGCAGAAGGTCGATTTGATGGCGCACATACTGTGTTTTTGGATAATCAAATCCAGGAGAGCCAGGCGGGTTATCACGTGCTAGTGCCGTTACGGCTAGCTAGCGAAAGTGGGAGTGCGGTACTCGTTAACTTGGGCTGGGTTCCCATGGGTTTAGATCGGCAACAACTGCCCCAGGTAGATATTCCACATTCACAGGTGACTGTACGTGGTACTTTACGGCGGCCCCCTCGAGCACCCTTTTTTTTAGGGGATGAGGGAACCCAAGAAACAAGTGGCTGGCCAAAATTAGTTCAATATGTCAACACGGAGCAGTTGCAGTCTAAGTTAGGCTATCCATTGCAGCCCTTAGTTCTCCAATTGGCTCCTGATGAGCCTTATGGTTTTGTGCGCCAGTGGCCTGAACTCCCCACCAGTGTGCAGCAGCATATTGCTTATGCGGTTCAATGGTTTGCTATGGCATTAGTCGCGGTGGTCGTATTCGTGATTTTATATCGGCGCAGTTTTGATGGCAACGAGCAACGGAACAGAAGTTAAAGGGTAAGAGCAAGCGGTGGATAACGGAAAATCGAAGACGAAACGGGGACGACCAGGTTGGGTGAGTTTTGCCATTTTTGCCATATGCGCACTCCCTGTAATAGCCTCCTGGTGG
This sequence comes from Nitrosococcus halophilus Nc 4, assembly GCF_000024725.1. NCBI lineage: Bacteria > Pseudomonadati > Pseudomonadota > Gammaproteobacteria > Chromatiales > Chromatiaceae > Nitrosococcus > Nitrosococcus halophilus. The sequence continues at coordinate 66,747 of NC_013960.1, forward strand.
TTTTTGAAAACATTAGAGCAAGGAGGGGAGTTTTCAACCCGCAATTACGGTGAGTTTATCAGGCCTGCAAGGCCCTTGGAAGAGACAACTCTCAAGACTTTGGAAGGTAAGGATCTTACTCTTTCTGAGCTAAGGGGGAAGTGGACTCTGGTTGTTTTTGGGCCGGCAGCCTGTGATGAAACTTGCCGGGAAAACCTTTACGAGACACGCCAAATACGCTTAGCCGTAGGTAAGAACATGCAGCGTGTCCAACGTTTGTGGGTCGTTAATGATGTGAGCTCTCTTGCTGAATCAGATTGGCTCCAAGAACAACACCCTGATCTCCTCATAGCATCCGAAGGAGAAAAGAAAAAAGGATTTATAGACCAATTTGTGCTGCCGGAGGTTCCTGACCCGTTAGCGGCGCAGCGTGTGTATATCGTCGACCCTATCGGTAATATCGTGATTACTTACCCGCCAGAAGAAGCCCCCGAGCATATTCTTAAGGACCTTAAACGCTTGTTATTTGTTTCTCAAATAGGGTAATAGATAAATATGAGTCCCCGGTTTCACACCTTTGCTGTGGCAGCCAGTCTATTAGCGTTGGTGGTTGTGGTATTTGGAGCCTATGTGCGCCTTTCTGATGCTGGACTTAGTTGTCCGGATTGGCCAGGTTGTTATGAGCAGTTGCTAGCACCGACTACCGAGCAGCAGATTGACCAAGCTAGTCTTCTTTATCCAGACCGCCCGGTAGAGTCGGATAAAGCTTGGAAAGAGATGATCCACCGCTATCTTGCAGGTATATTAGGACTTTTAATCCTAGGACTTGCCATCGCTGCCTGGCGCAATCGTTCTGATCCCAGGCAGAGAGTTGCTTTGCCTATTTTTTTGGTGGGGTTAGTCGGATTTCAAGCGGCATTGGGAATGTGGACCGTTACCCTCCTAGTGCAACCAGCCATTGTAACGTTACACCTCCTAGGGGGGTTGGCCGTTTTATCCTTGGTTTGGTGGCTGGCACTACGACAGCGGCAAGCACAGCACCCTATGCAGCGGATCTGGTACTCGCCGGCTTTCAAAACTTGGTCCCTAATAGGATTGTTTCTCCTAGTGCTCCAGATCATCCTAGGAGGCTGGACCAGCACTAACTATGCGGGTTTCTTTTGTCCGGACTTTCCCACTTGCCAGGGACAATGGTGGCCGAATATGCATTTCCGCGAGGCTTTTACCTTTTGGCAGCCGCTAGGAGAAAATTACGAAGGTGGGCGGTTAGCGCCTGAGGCAGCAACGGCTATCCATGTGGTTCATCGAATTGGTGCCATGGTAGTTCTGATCGTGCTGGGTGCTATCGGGTTACGGGCAGGATTAGGCCGAGGCACTCCAGCGTTGCGTGGCGTCGGGTGGGTCGTCGTGGCGCTGCTCCTTACCCAGGTGGCGTTAGGAATCGCCACTGCCATGGGCGGAATACCTTTAGCGCTGGCGGTAGCCCATAACGCTGTGGCCGCACTATTGTTGCTTGCCGTCGTTACTTTAAATCACCTGCTCCATCCCACAGGGTACCAATTGCGAGGAGCTACAAGACTATGACAACGATTACCTTAATTCGTGGGGCTTTGACCAACTGGCGGGAATATCTCGTATTGTGCAAGCCCCGTATTGTTTCCCTCATTGTGTTTACCGCCATTGTCGGTATGTTTTTGTCTGTTCCAGAGCTGGCGCCATGGCAGGTGTTTTTGCTGGGCAGCCTTGGCATTGGTTTGGGCGCTGCTTCTGCCGCGGCCATTAACCACTTGATTGATGAAAAAGCCGATGCCTTAATGGCCCGAACGCAAGGCCGTCCCTTGCCTAGCGGCAAGATTGACCGGGAGCAAGCCTTGGCCTTTGCGATTATGTTGGGCTTGCTGTCAATGGCGATCTTGTATTTTCTGGTAAACCCTTTGACGGCCTGGCTAACTTTGGCTTCCATGTTTGGTTATGGAATTATTTACACGGCTTTTCTCAAGCGCGCCACTCCGCAGAACATCGTGTTGGGAGGGGCGGCAGGGGCAATGCCGCCGGTGCTAGGTTGGACCGCCGTCACCGGGGAATTGCACGTGCACGCCTTTCTCCTATTCTTGATTATCTTCGTGTGGACGCCGCCTCATTTCTGGGCTTTGGCTTTGGCACGCCGGGAAGAATATAGCCGTGCCAATTTTCCCATGCTACCGGTCACCCATGGGATTGATTTCACCAAGCAGCAGGTCGTCCTCTATACTTTTTTATTATTTGCGGTCAGCCTGCTACCTTTCGTCAGCCAAATGAGTGGACTAGTCTATCTGGTCGGTGCCGTAGGGCTGGGGGGACGCTTCCTGTATCTTGCGCTTGCGCTTTACCGCCATACCAGTAATGAACTAGCAATGAAGACCTTTGGCTATTCTATATTTTATCTGGCGGCGCTGTTTGCATTTTTATTAGTGGACCATTACCTGCCAAAATTTTTATAACCTTAGCGCTGGATAAGGATAGGGGTTTATGACCACAGGAGATACCCTCCTCTTACCCAAGCACAGGTTTTATAAATAATAGCTACAGTGATAAAACTCATCCCACAGGCGTGATATCTTGTAACTCTAGTATCACGCCTATTTTGTTTTCTTAGGTGAGCGCTAGCATGCGTGGACGGACACCTATGACCAGTAGGGTGCCAAAGTAAAGGATCACCGCAGCGCCAATCAGCAATGTGATTTCAGCGACGCGAGTCATTACCTCCCAATTTAGCCAGCTTGCTAGCGGCGGCATTAGCCAAAGTATGCTGATCGCCATGAGCTCAGCAGCAATAAGGATACGCAAACTGAGCCATAGCCACCCAGGTTGAGGCCGGTAGATTCCTTGCCGTTTTAAGGTAAAAAATAGCAAGGTTGCATTGAGCCAGGCGGAAAGAGAGGTAGCGAGGGCAAGACCCGCGTGGGCGAGGGGAAAGATGAGAATTACGTTTAATACCATGTTAGCAAACATGGCGATAATGGCGATTCGCACGGGCGTTCGAGTGTCTTGCCGGGCATAAAATCCAGGTGCCAGGATTTTAATCAGGATAAAAGGGAGTAGGCCAAAACTATAGGCGATGAGACTGCGGGAAGCCATAGTCACATCATGGTCGCTGAATTCGCCATATTGAAATAGGGTGGTGAGAATGGGGCCGGCAAGTAGGGCAAGTCCTACGGCCGCTGGTGTGCCAATAAGAAAGACCCAGCGTAGGGCCCAATCCAGGGTACGGGAAAAGGACTCACTCGATGCCTGGGCGTGCTTTTCCGAAAGACTGGGAAGGATGACGGTGGCCAGGGCGATCCCGAAAACGCCTAGAGGAAATTCCACCAGCCGATCCGAGTAATAGAGCCAAGAGACGCTGCCAGTGACCAAAAATGAGGCGAGAAGAGTATCGATAATAAGGTTAATTTGGGCAACTGAGCTGCCCACAATGGCGGGTAGCATAAGCTTGAAGATTTGTTGTACCCCTGGATCTTTCCAGCGAGGGCGAGGTCTTGGCAGCAGCTTCAGGTGGGCGAGAAATGGAAGCTGAAATAATAGCTGCGCTAGGCCTGCGAAAAAGACTCCCCAAGCTAGGGCAGTGACCGGGATCTCCAGATGGGGGGCAAGCCATAGGGCTGCGGCGATAAGAGCTAAATTGAGAAAAATAGGGGTAATGGCGGGCACCCCAAAATGCTTATGGGTATTGAGAATACCAGCAGCGAAAGCTGTCAGGGAAATAAACAATAAATAGGGAAAGGTGATTCGTAATAGGTTGACGGTGAGTTCATATTTGCCTTGCTCTTCTATAAAGCCTGGGGCAAATATCATCACCAATAGGGGGGCACCTATCACCCCAGTGAGGGTCACCAGCAGCAGGACCAATCCCAAAGTTCCTGCGACCCGGTTGACGAGTTGCTGAACTTCACTGAGATTGCCACGCATATGATAGGCTGAAAGTACTGGCACGAAGGCTTGGGAGAAAGCTCCTTCTGCGAATAAGCGCCGCAGGAAATTGGGAATTTTAAAGGCGACAAAAAAAGCATCCGCTGCCAGTCCCGCGCCAAAAGCCTGGGCGATCACCACGTCGCGGATGAAGCCTAGAATTCTTGAGAGGAGGGTAGCGCTGCCGACAACAGCCGTCGATTTAAGTAAGCGTGCACTCATATAAATAGACTAGGAAATGGCTCGTTTTTTTTAGGAAAGGTGCGTTATTTTACCTAGGGGCATTTACAACTGCCATGGAAATTGGCATTATTGTTTGTTTTTAATTTTTTAATATTGAACCTTCGGAGGTGGAATTTTGGCCAATTCGTTACAAGCCCGTAAGCGTGCCCGTCAGGCGGAAAAACGCCGGCTCCATAATGCAAGCCAGCGTTCTATGATGCGGACTTATATGAAGAAAGTCATAAAAGCCATTGCCTCGGGTGATAAGGAGCAGGCGACTGTGGCTTATGGGGTAGCTGTTCCGGTACTCGATCGTTTGGCGCGGAAGGGGTTGATTCATCCTAACAAAGCCGCTCGGCATAAGAGTCGGTTGAGCGCCAGAATTCGCTCGATGTCTTGATTTTAGAGTAGCACTAGATTATCCCTGTGAATGAGTTCTTCTTCGTCCACATAACCCAATATTTGTTCAATCTGATTACTGGAATGGCCGAGGATACGTCGTGTTTCCTCGGCATTGTAGTTCACTAGGCCGCGGGCTATTTCACGGGCCTCCGGGTCCAAGCAACTGACCACCTCGCCACGGGCAAAGTGGCCTTCGCTAGCGATAACCCCCACCGGGAGTAAACTCCGCCCCGCCTCGCGGACCACCTTGGCTGCACCGGCGTCCAGCCACAAGCGCCCCTTAGTTTGTAATTGTCCCGCTAGCCATTGCTTGCGGGCGGCAAGGGGCTCTTTATCAGGCCATAGCAGGGTACCAATGGCCTCACCATTGGCGAGCCGTTGCAAGATGTTGGGTTCCTTGCCGGAGGCGATAATGGTGATAGCGCCAGAGCGTGCAGCCCGCCTTGCTGCCCTAATTTTGGTAATCATGCCGCCGCGTCCCAAAGCCCCCGTTCCGGGGCTGGCCATGGTGTCGAGTTCGGCGTTATTCGCCGCTGCCTCGGGGATGAGTCGAGCATTGGGGTGATGCCGTGGGTCGGCATCGAATAGGCCTGGTTGATCCGTGAGAATCACCAAAAGTTCCGCTTCGACTAAGTTAGCCACCAGGGCTGATAGGGTATCGTTGTCTCCGAAGCGGATTTCTTCGGTAGCGACAGTATCGTTTTCGTTGACAATGGGTACGACCCCGAGTTGTAAAAGGGTGCGCAAGGTGCTGCGAGCATTAAGATAACGGCTACGGTCAGCTAAATCCTCATGGGTCAGCAATACCTGTGCGGTGTGTTGGCCATGATGCTGAAATTGGCTCTCGTAGGCTTGAATAAGCCCCATTTGGCCCACTGCGGCGGCGGCTTGTAGCTCATATAAGGCCCGGGGGCGCCGCTGCCAACCAAGCCGCTGCATGCCAGCGGCCACCGAACCTGAAGAGACCAGTACCACGGCATATCCCTGTTTGCGGAGGTTGGCAATGTGGTTGGCCAGCGCTCGAATACACTCGGCATCTAGACCACGGCCATTGGCGGTGAGTAAGGCACTGCCCACTTTGACTACCCAGCAGCGGGTCGCAATCAAACGGTTACGATGGTCGCTCATGGCCTGACTGCTCGGTATTCTTAAGTTTTGTCTAGGCTAGGTTGTTCTAGGTATTCCATAACTGCCCGGATAAGCGGCTGGCAGCCTTCCCCGGTCAGCGCTGAAATCTGATAGACGGGTCCCTGCCAGGCAAGGCGGTTAAGGATTTCCTGACAGCGCTCTGCTTGCTCCGAGGGAGGGATTAAATCGATTTTGTTGAGTACCAGCCATTGCGGACGCTTGGCAAGTTCTGGGCTGAATTGCTGCAGCTCCCCTTGGATAGTGCGCACGTTTGCCACAGGGTCCATGGCGGGCTCCATCGGCGCCACATCGACCAAATGGAGGAGCAAGCGGGTGCGACTCAGGTGTTTGAGAAAACGAATTCCCAATCCCGCGCCCTGGGCGGCACCCTCAATAACCCCGGGAATATCGGCCATGACAAAGCTGCGGTTAGAATCAATGCTCACCACCCCAAGGTGGGGATAGAGGGTGGTAAAAGGGTAGTCGGCCACCTTGGGGGTGGCCGCCGATGTTTGACGAATAAAAGTTGACTTGCCTGCATTGGGTAGACCGAGCAAACCCACATCGGCAAGTAATTTAAGCTCTAGCCGTAAGGTTCGCTCTTCCCCAGGTTTGCCTTCCGTGGTCTTGCGGGGCGCCCGATTGGTGCTGCTCTTAAAATGGGCATTGCCCAGACCCCGGGTCCCGCCCTTGGCTATCAGCAAAGTTTGCTGGGGCCGGGTCAGATCACCCAATAACTCTTCTGTGTCAGCCTCCCAGGCCTCGGTACCCACAGGCACGCGGATATAAAGGTCTTCGCCGCTCTTGCCGGTCTGCAACCGTCCACGCCCATTTTCGCCCCGCTGGGCACGATAGTGACGCTGATGGCGAAAATCTACCAAGGTATTGAGATTTTTATCCGCAATAAGGTAGATACTGCCGCCATTGCCGCCATTTCCCCCATCCGGCCCACCAAAAGGAATAAATTTTTCTCGCCGAAAGCTGAGGCAGCCGTTACCTCCTGCCCCGGCCTGGACCTTGATAATGGCTTCGTCTATGAATTTCATGGTTACAGAAACGCTCAGTCCAAGGAGAGCAGGACGAAAAAACCCCGCACCTGCGGGGCTTTCTCATGGCATGCATGGGATGGTGCCCATCACCGTGGGCATAGGCTTTTATTCCGTGATAATGTCCACGTAGGTGCGATTATTCGGACCTCTTTTAGCGAATTGGACTTTGCCCGCCGCTGTGGCGAACAAGGTATGATCACGGCCAGTCCCTACGTTAACTCCTGCCAGGAAACGGGTGCCCCGCTGCCGAACCAGGATGTTTCCGGCCAATACCTGCTGGCCGCCATATCGTTTGACTCCAAGACGTTTAGATTCGGAATCGCGACCGTTTCTGGAACTGCCGCCTGCCTTTTTGTGTGCCATATCTTGTCCTTACCTCGCCTCAACCTGCTGAGATATTATCAATTTGCAACTCCGTAAAGTACTGACGATGTCCCATCTGTTTACGGTGATGTTTGCGGCGACGGAGCTTAATGATCTTGATTTTTTCACCGCGACCCTGGGTTTTGACGGTAGCATTCACCTTCCCACCCTCAACATAGGGGGCGCCGACCTGAATATTATCGCCATCAGCTACCAGGAGCACCTGATCGAGTGTAATATTGGCGCCTTCATCGGCGTCGATTTTTTCCACCCGGAGGGTGTCTCCTTCTTGGACACGGTATTGCTTCCCGCCAGTTTTAATGACTGCGTACATTATGGTGCTTTCCTGAAAATTGGGTTATCCCACTCGGTGGAAAGAAAGGGAATAAAAGCTCAGCACTTTGTGCTAAGTGCATGGCTCGATAATCTAGGCTCACAATTTTAAAATTACTCATTCAAGTGGTCAAGGGAAATAGTGTAATATAGCCAGCCTAAAATGCTTAAGCATTAAGCATAGTCAGAATATTGTCACTTGACACCGAACGCGGTGCTTTTTAGCATGCGCAAGTTTTGCCCTATTTAATTTTGAGATACCCTTGGATATACAGTCCACCTACGATCTAATCGCTGATGATATGCAGGCCGTTAATGGCTTGATCCAGAAACGGTTGCATTCTGATGTGGTACTCATCAATCAGCTAGGACATTATATTATCAACAGCGGCGGCAAGCGTTTGCGCCCGGTGGTGGTCCTATTGAGTGCCCGCGCCTTTGATTATCAGGGCTCATGCCATATTGATATCGCTACCATTATTGAGTTCATTCACACGGCGACTTTGCTCCATGACGATGTGGTGGATTCTTCGGAGTTGCGGCGGGGGCAAAAAACCGCCAATAGCATCTGGGGTAGTGAAGCGAGCGTACTGGTGGGCGATTTCCTCTATTCCCGCGCCTTCGAGATGATGGTGGATGTCAATAGCATGCGGGTCATGGAGATTCTCGCCCGAACCACCAATACCATTGCTGAAGGTGAGGTGATGCAGCTCCTCAACTGTCATGACCCGGATACCACCGAAGAGCGGTATTTGGATGTTATCCGCAGCAAGACCGCCAAATTGTTTGAGGCGGCTACCCAACTCGGAGCGGTATTGTCCTGTCGGCCAGCCGCAGAGGAAGAAGCGATGGCCGCCTACGGTATGCACTTGGGAACGGCTTTTCAGCTCACCGATGATGTGCTGGATTATAGCGCTTCCAGTGACGATTTAGGGAAGAATATCGGCGATGATTTGGCGGAAGGCAAGCCGACGCTGCCACTTATCTATGCCATGCGCAACGGCATTCCCTCCCATGCTGAGGTTATCCGCAATGCGATTGAGGGCGGGGGTCGTGATAATTTAGCTGAAGTGATCGAGGCCATTGAATCAAGCGGCGCTATCGCGTACACTGCGAAAACGGCCCGCCGTGAGGCCGAAAAGGCGATACAAGCAATTAAAAAAATTCCCGCTTCGCCCTATCAAGAAGCCTTATTGAATTTGGCGAAGTTTGCGGTCTATCGGACCTACTGATACATCGGGGTGTAGCTCAGCTTGGTAGAGCACTGTCTTCGGGAGGCAGGGGCCGGAGGTTCAAATCCTCTCACCCCGACCAAGTAAATCCTTGCCTTGTTATCTATATTCAAGGAGCGTCCTAGCACCTCGTAGGTTGGGTTGAGCGTAGCGAAACCCGACAAATAAATAAAATAAGTAGGTTGAGTTTGCTAGTTTGCTGCTTGAAATCCATCCCTGAAATAAGAACCCGAAGAAAACACAGTGTCCTACTGGCTGTTTAAATCCGAACCCTCCAAATGGTCCTGGGAGGATCAGAAGAAAAAGGGCGCCGCCGGCGAGGAATGGGATGGCGTGCGTAATTACCAAGCCCGCAACAACATGCGCGCCATGAAGCTTGGTGACAAAGGCTTCTTCTACCATTCCAACAAGGGACTAGAGGTGGTGGGCATTATTGAAGTCTGCAAGCCGGCCCATCCTGATTCAACCACCGAGGATCCCCGCTGGGAATGTGTGGATGTCCGGGCGCTGTGTGATATGCCAAAGCCGGTCTCCTTGAGGAAGATCAAGGCCAATCCAAAGCTTGCCAAGATGGCCCTCGTCACCTCCGCGCGGCTTTCCGTTCAGCCCGTTACCGAAGATGAATGGCGGGAAGTTTGCCGTATGGGGGGTCTCGATCCTGCGCCTTGAGATTGCTGGGAATTCTGAACGAAAGCCGCGGACTGGACAAGAATCTCCATCTGCTGCTTGTTGCTAGCGCGCTGTAGGCACGTTGCGGCTAAGATTCACCATGTCTTGTGGCGAATGTCATCACAAAAGAGGGTCTGGACATGACGTTCAATCATTTAGATTGAACCTTTCCCCGGGCAATGGCTTCCTGGCGGCGGAGTGCTTGATCCAAGGCATTCATGTCGATCTCCAGGGCTATGCAGAGCTTACGGCAGGTCTCAATGGCAAGATTCTCGGTACCCCGTTCAATGCGGGCGATGTGAGGCTGACTGGTTCCCAGCTCCTTGGCTAAGCGAGCCTGGGACCACCCCTTGCGCAGGCGTAGAGTGCGCACGGTATCACCCTCTTCACCGTGGAAGGTCTCTGCCACCCAGCGCCGAGCCTCTTCCAAGGCTGCGCGTCGCTTGTCGTTTTGCTCCCACTGACCTACTAGATCACCGATAGGGGGGTGCTTGGCGTGAGCCTTTGGCGGAAGAACGGCATAATTCTCGAAGGTGAAGATTTGGCAATGGGTAAAGCTAGTGGTTTCCGTTGCTGTGCCCGGCGGGCTAATCACTTTCTCAAAGGTCTTCGTAGGCGCGGAGGAGGCGCTGGCTGATGGGGTGGGTGGTCTCATAGTTAAATTCTCGTGGCGCAATCGCTAGCACATGGTAATGGAGCTTGCGAGGGGTAAAGGCGTAGATAATGCGATATTTGAGCCCCTTGTCCTCCAGGATCCCACACCTTCAACCGCCAAAGGTCCTTTCCCCTGTTCCAAAAAGAAAGAAAATATTTCTCTAAAATCAGTCTGGATTTAGTGATTTCCACTTCAGGTGCTGCTTTCTTCTAACCTTCTTGAATCCCTGCTTTGAGCGTTTCCAGAAACTGTAGGCACTCTTCAAACGCATCCCTGCTCGCGGCATAGTTGTTCATCATATCTTCGACTAAGCAATACCGTTTCGGGTTATCCGTTTCATGGTCATACCAATTTCATGTGATTTTGCATTGTATGGATTCAGTCTAAACAACCACTTGAAGCCTTAATAGATTGCATTCTTTGGTTAAATTGGTATCAAGTATTTCAAGGACCACCTTTCTGGTCTCGGGTGACGTCAATTTTGCCATATCCCGCCCCAGCAGGTGTGCACTGGCGTGCTCGTAGTCAAAATTATCGGCTAAAAGTAACGGATATGCTTTGCAGCAGCTATATTTGCGATGGCGTCGAAGGTTTCCACCAGCGCGGGATCAATCTTCCCGGACAAGTCCAGCAAGCACTTGCTCATAAATCATCCCGGCGGTTTCGATATTCCGAGCGTCGCCTGTTGCCAGCAGATCAGCATAGATCAGCAAGGGTGGCGCTAACTCGGGGTACAGCGAGTCATATTCGATCCGCCAGAAAGCTTGCAGGATCTCCACATCGCCATCAGGGTCTTTCTTCAGCTTATTTGTGAGCAATAGTTGTCCCAGCTTTCCTTGTGTATAAATGGTTACCCGCTCCGGCTTTAGATATTTCGTCAGTTTTGCCGCCGCCACTTCCCCACCCCAGTAGGCCTGGAAATTGTGGAGTGGGGCATGTTTCTACCAGTCACTATCAACTGCCTTGTAACGCCCTAACACCAGCTTGGGCCGTAGCAACTCTGGGTAGGTGGTGACCCAGCGTTCGATCAGCTTCTCTTTGTTGATCAACCTGCGCCCCCGCTTGCCCATATCCACCAGGTAACCCAGCTCTTTCAAGTCGGTGATTACCCATCCCACCGTGCCCAAGGCGACATCGGCTGCTTTTGCGATATCGCGATAAGGTAGGGTTTCGAGATTGGGATAGCTGAGCAGTGCAAAGAGCACTTTTAGGCCGGTCGGTTGGAAGGCACGGGTGGGGCGTTTCCGGTGGGGCTTTTCGATGGGGTTGTTGCCCTTGATGTAGACATATACCGGTGGCTCATTGAGGTAGGCGTTGCCCGCCACATCTAGTAATGGCATATCCATCGCCCTCAGCTGCTCCGCCATCTTTGGATTCACATAGTCGGTAACGATCAACCCTTTTTGCGGGAATCGCTCCAAGTGGTGAACCGTCATCCCGAGGGTGGCCTGGTTGAGCTGAGACTTGACCCTCACGACAAACCGCCGATCGATCCCGAGCGTCTCTAGGTGCACTAAGGCATCTGCCCGATGGCCGGCGTTATCGGTGACCTCTTCGGCCTCAATGACCATCTGTAGCCCCGTGGTATGATGGAACATCTCAAGGGCGGTTCGAAGGAGTTTGGCCTCTCTGGAGGCTCTTTTTCCAGGGGCGGCGTCCATTATTTTGTACATTATTTGCAAACGTTCATTATTAATGAACGTATTTTAACCCTATTGTCTGGATAAAATCTTATTTCTAGTACACTTGGTAGCGTTATTCCGCCACTGCAGACTACGCTACGGGCAACGAGCGGCGGTTCTTTAGAGGGGTTGCCTAGTAGATTAGTCACTAAAGAGTCGCAAATTAGGTACGTAATAATATTTAAGTACAAGTTAATTCAGGCAGGCGCGTAAAATTGGAAAAGCATGAAGAACCGGTGAGGCAGAAATAGAGGGGGATAAGTGACAGCGCCGGGGATCTCAGTCAACAGAGTAATTAATGGCATGAAACGAGCGGCTCTGATGCGGCTGTTAGGTAATGATTTAGTTCATACTCTTGAGCAACTTACCAAAGATACACCGTCCGATGAAGCCCTTCGCAAGGTCGCGCAAGTTCTATACGGAGACAATAATCCGGCTGCGCTGCAAGAACAGGTTGTTCGAAATCAAATCATCGATGCGCTACCGCTTGAAAAGGCCCGCGAATTAACGCAAAAACTTGGTCTTTTTTCGGCTGGCAACATCTATCAAAGCTTAAAGAGATTCGATTCGAAATCTGACCCTAATAGAGCAGCTGCTCTTCGTAGTTTCTTTGGCATTGTCGAAGACATGACTGCCCAGCCGATCCGCAAGCCAGCAGTCGGCGAGGTGTCTCCGGAATATGGTCTTTTTGACCATCAGCGTGATGTAGCTCTGCGCACCCGCCAAGCGCTCAGCGAGTCGCCACATAAAGCTGTGGTGCATATGCCTACGGGTGCAGGTAAAACGCGCACCGCGATGCACATCTTAGCAAGGCACCTTCTCGAACGAGGTCCCACTCTTGTCTGTTGGCTTGCGAATAGCGCGGAGTTGCTTGAGCAAGCAGCAGAGGATTTCGAGAAGAGCTGGCGTGTGCTTGGTGATCGTCCGGTTAAGCTTTTTAGGTTTTGGGGTGATCGGTCCATCGATCTTCATACGCTACGAGACGGTGTTCTTGTTGCTGGTTTCGCAAAAATGCATGCGGCCTATATGCGAGAGCAGAATGCGTTCATTGCGCTCGGTGACCGTACGTCTCTGACTATTGTCGATGAAGCCCACCAGGCAATCGCACCGACTTACCGTTCGGTAATTGAAGCTCTTTTCACCAAGCGCCCGCAAAACCAGCTGCTTGGTCTGACGGCAACGCCCGGTCGGACATGGGATAATATCGAGGCGGACGCCGAATTATCGGCGTTTTTCGGCAATGCAAAGGTGACCCTCTCAGTAAGCAAGTACAGCGAACCCGTCGAATTTCTTATGGCTGAGGGATACCTTGCGAAGCCTGTTTTTCGAACGCTTAGTTTCGAAGGGGCGATGGATTTACCCGGTGCTGAGGAGCTTGAGGGTGGGAGCACAAGCGACCTATCCGATAATGCCCTAGATACGATTGCCCGAAATGGCGAGCGCAATTTTCTCATCATTCAAGCCATTGAGGAGCTTTTAAGTCGACATAAGCGTGTGATCGTTTTCGGTGCCTCTGTCCGGCATGCACATCTAATCGCAGGACTTCTCATCGCACGAAGCCACGACGCCAAGATGATCACCGGTGAGACGCCTATCGCGCGACGCGAACGACTGATTCGCCAGTTTAAGAGCGATAGCCCCCAGTCCATGATTATGTGCAATTACGGTGTTTTGACTACCGGATTTGATGCCCCCAAGACGAGTGCAGCAGTGATTGCACGTCCTACGAAGTCCCTCGTGCTCTACAGTCAGATGGTTGGGCGAGCGACTCGCGGCCCACGTGCTGGTGGTAATGAAGTTGCAGAAATCGTGACGGTTATTGACACTGCGCTACCCGGATTCGGCAGCGTCGCAGAGGCATTCAAGAATTGGGAGGACGTTTGGCATGAACATGAGTAGCGAGGCAGTACAAACAACACATTACCATGATGGGGAGGTCATTCCGCCTTCGCTCGCCGTCAAGGCGATGCGGGATAGTGGATACAAGAATACCGCATACGCGCTTGCCGAGTTGATAGACAATTCCATCCAGGCCGGTGCAAGCTTTGTAGAAGTCTTCTGCATTGAAAAGCGTGTTCTGGTAAGGGAACAGAAGCGCAGACGCATCGCAGAAATCGCTGTGCTAGACAACGGAACTGGCATGGATAGCTCTATCCTGCGTCTGGCTCTCCAATTTGGCAACGGCACACACCTCAACGACCGCGACGGAATCGGACGTTTTGGTATGGGATTGCCGAACGCTTCCATCTCCCAGTGCCGGCGTGTTGACATTTGGACCTGGCAGGCTGGACCAGATAATGCCATTCATACATATCTTGACGTGGACGAGGTCGAGTCAGGAAAGATGCGAGCGGTTCCAGTACCCAAAGCCAATCCTGTGCCACACGAATGGCGTGACCGATCTGAGGAAATTGGAACGAGCGGAACTCTAGTAATTTGGAGGAATTTCGAAGAGCATCGACTAACTTGGCGAAGCGGCCGTTCAACCCTCGAAAACACCGAAATCCTTGCAGGGCGTATGTACCGAAAGTTCATCAATGAAGGAAAAGCCGATATCCGTCTGGTGGCGCTCGAAGCTAACGAAATTTCCTTCAACCAACGAGTCCGTGCTAATGATCCCCTCTATTTAATGACATCGACTTCCACGCCGGCGCCATTCAACAATAAACCCATGTTTCAAATCTGGGGTGAGCAACATCTTGAATTTTCCATCAACTACCAGGGACAAATCCACAAAGTGGCCGTGCGTATGTCCTGGGCAAAACTAGAGACGATTCCGCAAGATGGCACCGATCCAGGCGGGACTCCTTATGGTAAGCACGCTGCAAAGAACATTGGTGTTTCCATTGTTCGTGCTGGTCGAGAGCTTGAATTGGATAATTCCTGGGCAATTGGGTATGACTCACGAGAAAGGTGGTGGGGCGTAGAGGTGGAATTTCCTCCTGCTTTAGACGAGGTGTTTGGTGTCACCAACAATAAGCAGGCTGCTACTGTCTTCTCTCATATGTCCCAATTCGAGTGGAAAAATGAGGCTGAGCCCGGTGAGAAATATATGGACTTCGTGCGTCGTCTCGAAGAAGAGGGCGACACCCGCTACCTTCTTATTGGTATCGTCAATTACATTAAAGACCAGCTCAACCAGATACGTGCCCGCATTCAAGATCAAAGGAAGGGGAGGCGTAGTGGTGGAAAGCGGCATGATGACGTATCGGTTGAAGACACTGCCACAACCAAGTGGAAGGATCGAGCAAGCAGGGGTTATAAGACCGAGGCGGATGATCAAGATTTCGATGATGATGCCCAGGATCAGCTTGTTGATGATTTGGTCCAAAACAAAAAATACAATGAGGAAGTCGCACGGGAAATTGCTGCCGCAGTTAAGGCGAGGGACCGCAAGATCATCTTTGTGACAGCCGAAGCTGACTCGCAGGCATTCTTTAACGTGGATCTGCGGCCTGGCGGCATCACGGAGATCGTGTTCAACACCCGTCATCCTGCCTATGAAAAACTCTTGAAGACTCTCGATATTGATGTTTCCGAAGCTTCATCGAGCGATTTGGTTTGGCGAATCGAGAATGCCTCTAACACCCTTAAATTGCTCCTTGCCGCGTGGGCTCGCTACGAAGAAGAGGATGTTCCTTCGCGAGAGAAGATTAGGGATATCCGGCATGAGTGGGGAAAGATGGCGAAGAACTTCATCTCTGAGAAGGAATAATGAATGCGATCGCCGGGCGCGAACCTTTTAGAACTCTGCCAGACAGCTCAATATGAGGTCGTACTTGTTGCGCCTTTTATGAAGGTACGTGCTTTGGAGGCAGTACTTGGCGCTATCCCAGAGAATGTTACCTCGATCAAATGCGTTACGCGCTGGCGGCCTGAAGAGATCGTTGCTGGCGTAAGCGATCTCGAGGTTTTTAATCTTGTCACTCAGCGCAGCGCGGCTGCACTTTTTATACAGCCTCTCCTACATGCGAAGTACTTTCGCGCCGATAACAGCTGTCTTGTTGGATCCGCGAACCTTACTCAGAGCGCGCTGGGATGGGCGATGCCGGCAAACCTAGAGTTACTGATTAGCCTCCCGTCAGACACCGAATCGCTACCTGAGTTCGAACGTATGCTGTTTTCAACGTCCATTCGGGCTTCTCAAACATTCAAAAATGAAGTAGCCAAAGCTGCTGAGACAATGCAGGGCGAAGGTATTAAATTCGTAACCGAAGAGCTAGGCGCGGAGGAAGAGGAAATCTCTATCCCGCCTCAATATTGGCTGCCTCTCTGCACACGGCCGGACTTACTCTACAGCATCTATGTTAATAGAAATATAGATCAGATCGTTGGTTGGACCTTAGAATCGGGGCGTCGGGATATCCGTGCACTGTGTATTCCACCAGGCCTATCTGAAAAGAATTTTCGACGATATGTTGCGACCCTATTACAGCAGTCCCCACTTGCCCAGAGAGTGTATGAAAAGGCGCGAGAACCGATCAGTCCAACTAAAGGCCAAGAGTTCATCAAATCTAATGCGACAGACGATTACTTATTGTATAGCGCCGAACAGCACTGGGAAACATTGCGTGCCTGGCTTCTCCATTTCTTATCCGGAAAGTATCGTCAACTCTCCGGATCGTTCGATTTACAGAGAGGCTCTGAAATCGGATCGATGCGCTTTTGAAGTCAGGGAACCTGCCTTATTTGTGACATACGAGGTGGGCCTCCGTATACTCGTAAATTGATCTGATTTCCTTCGACGAAATCAACTAAACTCGTTAAGTAAAGAAACACGCATGTCAATCGATATTGAGAATATCTTCAAAGCAACGGCGCAGAGTACCTGGCATTTTCTGATTACTAATGGCCAGGGGTGTTACATTCCTGCGTATCAGCGGCCTTACTCGTGGGACGAAGGTAATGTTGAGCGTCTTTTTGAAGATGCAGCTCACGGTATGAAATCGCTACTGAAGCGAGGAGATACGATCAGTTTTCTGGGTACGATTATCGCTTTTCACGATACCAAGCATAGAACTGTTCAACCTATCTTCCAGCAGGAAGTTGCTTCTAAGGTTATGACCATTATCGATGGTCAGCAACGCATCTGTACATTTCTTATGGCCAATATGGTCATTCACGATCACGTACGTCGTATGGCGTCTAAATTTAAGAATAAAGAAGAACCTCAATTTACGTGGTTGGCTGAACAAACCCAGCAACTAATTGCTGAGCTTGAGGATTCATTTGTTCTCGACATGAAGATAGGCGAGGGAAATTACCGATATTACCCTCGCATGATTCGGTCCTATGAAGACGTGTGGTCGAAGCGCAAAGGACAGGCGAAGTACAATAGCCCTATTGCCCGCTTGATTTGGGAATTTTTCTGCTATCAGAAAACCGAAGAAACAAAGCCATTTAGGTATATACCTAAGGATAATGTCGGAAATCCGCATCCGCATTATCAGCCGGTGGTGACAGTTTTTAAGTACATCCAACGGCAAATTGATCAGATCACCGGCAAAAAGGCATCGGAAGCAGATTTTCCGGACGTCCTAGCGATCATTCAATCCGAAGATTTCATTGATGCCATATGGGGGTTCGACCTTCCGAGTGAGGTGAAAACTTACATAATAGATCATGTGGATGATACCTTGTATGACCTTTACTGTCAGCTTCTTCGGCTGATTGTATTTGCCCGATATCTCAATAACCGCATGGCATTCACGGTCGTTACTACAAGAAGCGAAGACGATGCCTTCGACATGTTTGAGGCTCTCAATACGACCGGTGAACCTTTAACGGCCTTTGAAACTTTCAAGCCTAAGGTGATCGACGAAGAAGGAATTTCCAAGTATGAACACTCTCCGTCATATAAGTGTATTTCACGGATTGAAGAGTATCTAGAGAACTTTAGAAAAGCTGAGCAGAAACAAAAAGCTACCTCGGAAATGCTAGTTCCCTTTGCTTTAGCTGAGACGGGAGACAAGCTTCAAAAACGACTTAACGATCAACGTCGGTATCTGCGGGAACAGTATGAGGGAGGAGAGTTATCTTCAATAAATGAAAAACGTGAGTTCGTACGTCGCCTTGCTTATGTAGCTTCTTTCATGAAAAATGCGTGGGATACGGAAACGGCGAAGAAGCCGAGTTTTTTTCCACTCACGGTTGTGGATGATGCTGTCCTAGTTGGGTTTGAGGCACTACGCGAGTTGAAGCACCATATCACTATCGCGCCCCTCTCTCGATTTTATGGCAGGGCGCTGGAGACAGACGATGAAACCGAGCAAGCTACCTGCACAGCAGAGTTCGTGGACGCTATAAAGGCTACTGTAGCCTTCTCGATGCTGTGGCGTGGCGCATTCGGCGGCACCTCGAACATCGATAGACATTACCGCGATATCATGCGTCAGAGTACGGGTAAAGATAAGATTCCTCCATTGGCCAAGAGGCCCAAGAGTGGCACAGGAGCGGTTTCGATCGCTAACTACAAGAAGGCACTTCGGACGATCTTGGAAGAAAAGGGAAGCATCACCAGCAGAGACGACTGGGTGAAGGCTACCGCACGAACGCCTGTTTACAAATACCCCGTAATCGCACGCTTCTTACTTTTCCTTGCCTCCGATGACGCTATCGTGGATAAGAGTGAACCAGGGCTGGTTATTCGTGGTCGCAAGGGGTTAGCCTCAATGCTGGCCCTGAACCGTTGGCGGGACAAGGATTACTTCACAGTTGAACACATCGCACCGCAAAGCAACACGACTGGTTGGCAAGCGGACATCTACGATGATGCTGATGCCATAAACCGGCTTGGCAACCTAATCCTGCTGCCGCCAAACGAGAACTCGCTGCTCGGAAATCGGTCTTGGGAACACAAGCGACTCCTATATCGTGTCCTGGCCGCAGAGGATCAGGAGAGCTTCGATAAAGCAAAGGCAGCCTGTAGCGCGAAGGGCCTAACGCTTAGCAAAAAAGCAGAGGAAATCCTCGATAAGGCAAACTACCTCGGCTTATGCAAAAGCGTCGCATCAAAAAACGATGACTGGAGCTTAGGTTTCATTGAGAAACGCTCTCGTTGCATCGCGGGCTTAGCATGGGATAGGTTAGCACCCTGGCTTGATTTCATATGATTGACTATTTATGACACGCCAGACATACTTTCGCTTGTCCATATAAATCATCAATATCAAGAGGCTCACCGTCCGGGCGCAGCGGATTAACCTGTTGTTTTATCCTCATTCGCTCGATTCGACGTGTGTGTTCTTCCTTGATCTGTTCAATCCGTTCAGGCCGGGTTAGTTCTTCCAATGATTCTCCCTGGCTCCAGGTAAAGGGGGAGCCGTGCTCGACGGCATTTTTTTCGTACGCTTTCGCTTCCTCAAATGCCTCGGGGTGCTGTTCCATTAAGCGTACCCATTCGATTTTCTGCTGAAAAAAACAAAAAGTACAACCGCTGCGGGTACGCCAAGAATAATAATCTGGCAAGCCTAGACCCGATCCCTCCAGAATTTCAAGCACACCAGCCTTATCAATGCCAGCTTCTTTGAAGGGCAACCGTACTTTCAGATTCTTGTGGCGGGAGGTGTAGCCTTCTCGGTATTCTTCATCGCTGCGGATGGCTACATAGCTATAGACTTTTATCCCGCTTTCGAGCAGCGGTCGGATCCACTGCTCGAAGGGTCTTAGCTTGAGTTGGCGAGTACACCAACGGGCCTGGGGAGAAGGTAGAAATGAGTTGTATTGCTTGAGCCAGAAATCGAAATCTCGGTCGGGATTCAGTTGGCGGATGGGCTTACCGAGAAACCCCTCTAACCGGCCAAGAAATTCATAGACCTCAGGCAACTCCTTGCCGGTATCCGTGAAAAAATAGTCGATCTCAAACTCGGGAAAATTTTGACGCATGTACACAGCTAGCGCCGCGCTGTCGCGACCGCCAGATAGACCAAGCACATGCTTCTCCTTTATATCCATTAAGAAACTTTCTTTTTGCCTACTATCTCTTTTTCTTCCGCAGCAAATTCATCATCAGGCGCATTTAGATATCGGGCACTTAGCTCAGCAAGAGCTGCTAAAATCACGTTTCGTCGCCTCGCCTCAGCAGCATCTAGCGTGGTTTTCATCTGGGAGATGAGGGTATTGACGCTCTCCCGCTCCGAGTCGGTGATATCAAACTCGCCTAGAACCGGCGTCGGTCGACCCCCAACACCTACTACCACTGCCATCGCCTGCCTCTTGTCCGGACGCCCCTTTACTCGCGCGAAAGCCTCTGCCCGAATGAATTTCTGTGCCATGTCGGATAGCTCAATGGCTGCCTTGTCGATATCCGGATCCACCCAATCCCGGGGTGGTTTATTCGCTGCAAGACTCGCGAGGCCCTCTATTTCTTCATCGCGGCCGTTGTAGGATGCCATCCGGTTAATAAAAGCCTCCAAGCGAAAATCACCGGCGAGCTGCCGGATATTTTCCGCGCGGGCACGCAGCTCCGATAGGGCCTGAGGCGAATCATTAGGTACCTGTAATTCTACAAGCAATGTCTCCCGCAGGCGGCGTAGCACTGTTGGATAGGTTTCTCTCAGCTCACTTAGTCCTTCCCGAACCTGCTGGATGATTTTTAGCAATCCTTCTTTCTTAGTTAAATCGACCGATGAGCCAAACAGCGCTGGGATATCGTCAAATAAAAATTTATTGGGATCATTGGCCTGCTTAAACAATTGTCGTATCCGGAGAGCATTACTTGAGAGTCGCATAGTACGCTTTGTCCAGGCTGGCAATTGATCATAAATAGCAATAAGACCTCGGGCTACATCAATGGGTGTTAGATCCTGAAGAGAGTTGTTTTTATCTAGATCACGTACTACGTCTGCCATACCCGAAAGGAGACGCCGAGACACTTTGGACAGATCCATCCACCGCAATTGGATAGCCGATGGATCCTTGGCTAGATAGTCGACATCAAGGTCTTGCAGTCGTGCCTGAAAGATACCCCGGCGATAAAATGCAACGGTATCCCGGCAGGAAAGAGCGAAAGCCACGGCTAGTACAGGCATTAATCCCTCTTTGAGCCCCAAAGGAGGTTGTCGCCATACTTCATAGATTTCTGAGACAGTGACCGTTCGAGTGCGGTTTTGTTGCAGGAAATCGCGTGCTGCCTCCCACAGAGGCGTAAGGCCGCAGGGATCATTGGTTTTATGAGGTGCTACAAATTGCCAACCATGGGAGGTCTCAGTGTAAAGGCCCGTAATCTCCAGAATGGAGGCAAACAATCCGCCCTCTGCTGGAAAGCCATCGATACCTAGCCGAGGCTCGCCTTCCTTCATCACCATTTGACGCAATAGTGCATTTTGCGCTGCCACAGCGTTGCTCGATGGTTTGATGCGATTGAGTAACTCATTATGAAGCCGAGGCGCTTTGTGAAAGCGTTTATTAGCTAAGTCTGATGCGAGGAAGGAAAGTTGTGCTTGGGTTAAACGTTTCCGGGGGTGATGCTTTAGGTACCAGGCAGTGTTATCGAATGCTTGATGAAGTTCATCTTCTAGCTGCCCTTGTAAGGCGGCAATTCGCACCCGCACTTCGCGCCGGGCGACTGCATCGCCGGTAAGTTCTGGATGGTTAAGACTGACATCCTCTACGGCTAGTAATTCTTTGGCAAGATCGATAATCGTCCAGGACCGGCTCGATAGACCAACGACGATATCCCAGCCATCAGCCTGGCGGGCGGCTTTACGGCATAGTTTCTCGGCTACCTCCTCGGGCTCATTCTCCGTTGGCAGCGTGAGTACAAACTGGCCCATCGTGCCCTGATCCGGTGAGAAGCGGCTGACCTCCTCCAGCAGCTTATTCAGGGGCACCAGCACCACATCAAACCAGCATAGGGCGCCAGTCCTATGATAGTGGCGCTTAGCTAGTATGGGATGTAGGCCGGCGAGCTTGCGAAGGGCGGCGAAATCGACGTCCTGAATATTAGTCAGCGCCTGTTCCACAGCTTGCTCGATATCGAAATCGCTTCCTGCATAAATCGTATAGGCGTCAGCGAATTTTCGGAAGATAATGAAAGAGCGGCGCTCTAGTTCTTTGATCGCTTTTTCAACTCTTCTGGAAGAGACATTAGGGACGGCGGCCTTTAGCAACGGCAAACTTGGAGCAAGACCGGAACGTTCTTTGAATAGGTCGACGAGGGCGATGGTTTTGAGAAGCTGTGCTTGCAATGGATCCCCTCCCATGCCCTCGCAGCGTTCCACGGCTTCCACGGCAAGAGCCCAACGGTGCCCATCTGGGGAGGCTAAAATAGAAGATTCAAGGTTGAGGCGTAGATAGTCCCAAAGACGGTTTGGATTATAGAGATCTTTTTCAGATCCGTGGCGCAAGAAATCCTGAAAGCCTTGTGGCTCGGCGGAGTTGAGAAAGCCGAAAATACTGCGCTGATTCTGCCCAAAGCGTCGGCGGGAAATGGGGCCGAGCAAGGTGGCAACAATAGGGTTGAGGGGCCAACAGTCTTCTAGGGTCACTTCTAAATGGGGGGAGGCACCTGGTCGCACCTTGCGAATTAGGTTGGCGACAGTCTGAGAGATTTGGTGAGAGGATGAGGAACGGCGATTGTCCTCAATAGCGCGAGCAAGGAGTTCGAGCTGTTCCTCACCCGCTGTATTGACGGCCAGGTCCATAAATCGGCCTTGGATTTTCGACCATTCATCGCGCATCTCGCGTGACAAGCGCTGCGCATATTCTTCAAACGCTTGATGGAGGATGCCAACGATGATAAGGCGACCATTGCTGCGGGAGGCAACTTCCGCAAGCTGCTGGAAGAGATAAATATCCCTGTCTCCATGGACGGCTCCCTCTAAGAATTTTCCCATCTCATCAAGAAAGACGATTAGACCACCGGAACTACGTAAATTCTGCCTTGCAATAACTTCTAGTTCAGAGATGAGGGCTTGCTCACGCCATACTTTTGGTGCTTTCCCCTTCCAGAACTTAGCTTGGGCGAGGGTTTCTCCAATTACTTGTGCAGGGTGATCCTTCTGGCCCACTACCGGCAGAATGCGCCAACCCTTCGATTTTGGTGGCAGTGCTTCCCAGACGGCTTCTGCGGCTTTGCTGCCAATGGCATGGTATGCTTGTTTCCGACGATGATTATTTCCGTCGAGAAGGGCGCTGAGCGCAATAACCAAGCTCGATTTTCCACTGCCATACGGTCCGGTCCAGGTAAAGGCGCCTTGTCCAGTTTCAGCCACATGATTGGCCATGGTACGGAGTACCTCAGCCGAGGATTTCGGACAGATAAATCCTTCCAAAGCATTGGCTTTGGTTAAGTCTGTATCGATGCGGACAGAACGTTGGAAGCGTCTCGCAATATGCACGCAATCGGCTAGGCTCATTAGGCTGCCTCCCGGTTACCACGAGGGGGATAATCGAGCTCCATGAAGCTAAAGGCGAGATCTTCAGTGAGCTCCGCTTGCCGGAGGACCTGTTTCAGCCCGGTTGTCTCCGACCAGCGAAAAATGCCCCCACTTGCCTCTTCTAAATTGGAGAGTCTCTCTGCAAGTGCAAATTCATCAAGCAAGAGCACCCGGCCCGGCGACCCCGGCTCATGAGCGATATTTTCGAAAGAAAGGGTGCGGGCAGTAGAAGAGTGTCGCCAGAAATCCGTCAGCGCATATAGAAACATGCCTTTTCCTAAGTTGGGTTTGGCTCCGCGCACGAAACGAAATCCTTCTCGCCGACCGATGGGTTTAATAAGTCCAAGCTCAGTCAGCGGGGACTCTAAAGTTTCCTCATGTCCTGCGCCTGCCAAGGAAGGGCGGGCAACATAGGTACGCACGAAGCACTCTACGTCCCGTTTGAGCGTCGTGGTGGCCACACGGGACCATGTCCGATCCTTGCAGAGTTTCTCTAGGCCCTGAACGAGGTGATTCCGATCGAAGGTAGCACTATGAAAATAGTTGAATGCCCAGAACCAGGTGGTTTTTTCTGTGTAACTCGCTAAATGCCAATGAATAACCCAAAGCGTGGTGGGATGTTCCATGAAGGGGTCAAGCCCCCTGTCTGCAAAAATCTTTCGTCCAAGCCGGGTTGTAAAGATTTTTGGTCCATTAGAGGGATTTTCCAGAACGTTTGCAGCTGTTGCCCAGTGGCGTATGGAGGCAACCATGTTTTTTCCTACCCCGAATCGGGCGATAGCGTCGTCACTTAGGAAAACAGATTTGTTTTCCTCCTTATTCTCCGTAGCAGCAACAGTATCAAATGCTTTCTTCAACCACCCGTAGCGTAACGGAAATGTTTCGTGTCCGGAAAATTGGGGACGATAATCGCTTTGATAGAGGGGTCTGCGCGCCATGTTTATTTATACTTATAGAGGGCAAAAGGTTTCTATGTACAGTATTTCATATCTTAGGTTAGGATTGAAGTCGATCTGGAGAGAGGCTCCAGATCATTCCTAAGGTTAGAAGATAGGGCCAATAATAGGAAGAAATGTTTATGTTATTGTAAATAATATGGAAATAGACGGAACGCTTTACTTTGACTATCAAGCCTCGACCCCTATTGATCCGCGAGTTTTAGCGGCAATGATGCCCTTCTGGCGCGAATCTTTTGGTAACCCGCATGCTTCCGATCACAGACTAGGGTGGCGAGCAGGGCTGGCCGTCGATGAGGCTTGTGAGCGGGTCGCGCGGCTTATTGGCGCGGATGCCGATGAGATTGTGTTTACCTCGGGAGCAACGGAAGCCAACAATCTTGCCCTTCTTGGCTTATCCCGTCGCCGATCAGGAGGGAATCGCCGGCGCATTCTTGTCAGCGCCATTGAGCATAAATGTATTCTTAGGGCGGCGCAGGCTGTATCGGAGCAGCTTGGCTTTTCCGTGGAGCTTTTGCCGGTATGCTCTAACGGATGTGTGGATCTCGATTATCTTTCCCAAACCCTCGATCAAGATGTCCTGCTTGTATCAGTCATGGCAATGAACAATGAAATTGGTACCATTCAGGATCTTCGTGAAATCTACAAAATAATATCTAAATCAGAGTCTTACTTTCATTGTGATGCTGCTCAGGCCCCTGTTGCCCTGGATCTAAATTACTTGGCTGAAACGGCTGACATGGTGAGTCTATCGGGGCATAAAATGTACGGGCCACAAGGTGTTGGTGCCCTTTATATTCGACGTGACCTACAACGGGAGATTGAGCCTCTTTTCTACGGCGGCGGCCAACAAGCAGGGCTACGGTCAGGTACTGTGCCTCTCCCATTAGTAATAGGTATGGCAAAGGCTGCCGAATTAGTTACTTCGTCTGAAGCCAATGAGGAGCGGAAGCGAGTACAAGAAATGCGCAATCGATTCGTGTACTTACTCAAGAAACGCATTCCAAGTCTTGTTTTGAACGGGCCTGAATTCTCCGTCCGCCATCCGGGAAATGCTAACCTGCGTTTTCCCTCTGTAGCTGCAGAAGATTTGCTGTTAGCACTTCAGCCGCGCCTTGCGGCCTCTACCGGTGCTGCTTGTACGACAGGGATACCAGAGCCTTCCCATGTACTGAGAGCTATTGGCCTAAGTGCAGAGGAGACGGATGCTTCGATCCGTTTTAGTTTTGGGCGCTTTACTGAAAGTGCCCATATTGATGAAGCGATTGAGCTGATCTCAACAGCTTATGCCCGATTAATTGAGAATATGGGTATTCATTAGGTTATCCCTATTGCTTGTTAGCTTCGAGTCACAAGATTGGTTAGTTAGCCTCCCTGACGTCAGAGAATAATGGGAATGCAGCAGCGAACAAGATAAGTACTTTACGCTGAAGTTGATCAAATTTTCATGGCTTCTGTCCCTAGCAAGAAAGTCGCGCGGCAAATTTATGTCCATGTAAATTATATAAATAGCATGGATACAACGCTAAAAAGTGCTCTTTTAGAAGCTGAACGTTTGGCTGGCGTGTGCCGATCAGATCATTACAACGTGGTCCGCTATGAGTTAGGCACATCTTGTATTTCGCTCCTTTATTACCCAAATTTTTTTGAAGAGCCTTTCCCCGCTCTAAGGGAAAGTTGGCGAGTCGATCTGGCAGCAGGGAAGTTGAGCTACCGGACCTACAAGGATTCATTGAATCCCCCCATTCTGCATCGCAAAGAACTTCTTATTTCGGATGATCATCCTCGATGGTGCCAGTATAAGTCGCTGACCGAGGCTGCGGAATCGGTTGGGTTATTTGCTGAACCGACTCGAATTGGATATCAACGTCAATGGTTGCAGTTAGTTCGAGAAAAGGGCTACCAGATCATTGGCCACGAACTTGTCCCCATCGGTAACGATGAATCGCTGCAGGATGATGAGGCACCTCTTCATGCGGATTGGTCAGTAGCCCGCCAGCTTACGGCGCTGACCCGCTACGGTCTATCAGCACCTATCCAAAGCCTCGCGCGCTACGGTTTTCTAGATGGTTGTAACACGATCTTTGACTATGGTTGTGGCCGTGGTGATGATGTTCGGGGATTAGTTGAAAATGGCCTGCAGGCGGCGGGTTGGGATCCATATTATGCTCCGGATAACCCTATTACTCAAGCGGATATCGTCAACTTGGGTTTTGTGATCAATGTTATAGAGGACTTTGACGAGCGTGTTGATGCCCTAGTGACGGCTTTTTCTCTTGCGAGGCAGTTGCTGGTTGTCTCTGTAATGCTTGTCAACCAAAACAAGATTCAAGGACAACGTTTCAAGGATGGTATGCTCACGAAGCGTGGAACCTTTCAGAAATACTATACACAAGCAGAGATAAGAGACTTTCTTGAAGATCTCTTACATGAGGAACCGATTCCTGTCGCACCTGGTGTTTTTTTTGTCTTCCGGGATAAAGACGCTGAACAGCGATTCTTAGTCAATCGTTTTCGAAGTCGAGGAAATGTGCTCCGTGTCCCATTACTGTTCCCACGTGAAAGGCAGTTGAGGAATCGAAATGAGCGCACCGATAAAAAATACGCCTATTATCGTGAATCTCTTGATCGATTGTGGAATTTATGGGTATCTCTAGGGCGTAAGCCGGACAAAACTGAGGTTGAAGGGCAAGTAGCTCTTATAGAAGGCTTTGGTTCCCTAAACAATGCCTTTCGATTCATCAAAGCGCGGAAAAATTTGACAGCTCTCGAGTGCTCTCGGCAAACTCGAACGGCTGATCTCGAAGTTTACTTTGCCCTTTGCGAGTTTAAGAGGCGAAAGCCTTATAAACGCCTAGAGCATGGGCTCCAGCGAGACATTAAAGCGTTCTTTGGAAGTTATACTAATGTGAAACAAGTTGCCCATGAGTTGCTGTTTCAGATCGCTGACGTGGAAGCGATAAATCAGGCGTGCCAACAGGCATCGGAGCAGGGGCTTGGCTGGCTAGTCGAGCGCAAATCTCTGCAGCTGCATGCAAGTTTGGTCGAAAAACTCTCGCCCCTTCTCCGGGTTTATGTGGGCTGCGCCACTGTCATTTATGGCGATTATCACGATGCCGATCTTGTGAAGATTCACATTGCCTCTGGCAAGGTCAGTTTCATGAAATATGATGATTTTGAGAGAAAACCGCTGCCGCGAATGACTGAAAGAGTCAAGGTTAAGCTTCGAGAGCAAGATATCGAATATTATGCCTATGACGATAACTATACCCCCCCTTTCCTCTATAACAAATCTCGTTACATTAACGAAGAATTTCTCCATTACCCCGAGCAGGTGGTTTTCGATCAAGCGTTAGAGAAATGTGGACTATTTGACTTTGCTGGCTACGGCCCAAATCCAGATAATTTTCTGGAAATACTTTCGAGAAATCGGCTGGTCATTGAAGGATTTAGATTGGTACGTAGCCGGACAATTCCGAACCTCGACAGTCCCTGTGGCCGCTACTTTATATTTCGTCAGTTGATTGAATGCGGAGAAACTCAGGCGCGAACCGGCCTGGAAAACCTGCCAGAACAACCGGAAACTTACAACGCCCTCTGTGACTTGACGACGCAGGTCTTGGATCCTGTCATCGATTACTTTGGTATGATTCGCCTAACCTATGGGTTTTGTTCACCGGCTCTGGCGAAAAAGATCCCCGGGCGCATTTCCCCTCAGCGAGACCAACATGCGGCTTGCGAATTGAATCGGCGGGGAAAACCCATTTGCGATCGACTAGGCGCTGCCGTGGATTTTATCGTTGACTACGAAAGTATGCTCGAGGTGGCTCAATGGGTGGTTGCCAATACGCCTTTTGATCGGTTGTATTTCTACGGCGATGACAAGCCCATCCATGTGAGCTTTGGGCCTGACAATAGCAAGCAGATCGTCCGGATGATTTTAGGTAAGTCTGGAAAACTCCTTCCGCAAGTTACCCCGATGGAAGCATTTTTATCTCTAGAATAGCGAAGAAATGTGACTGCTATAAATTTATTTAGGTGGGAAACCTGCCCGGTCTCCCACCTAAAATATCATCAGGCATTCCTTCTCCTTATTATTAAACCTAAATTTCCCTTCTTATCACTCAGCGATAAATTATTTTCTTGGTGTAATTTCAATCCCAGTGGACTTTTTTACCCCTTGATCAATCATCCTCCTCACAGGAGCCATCATCTCTGTTGTCATCGTCATCCTCGTCTCTGTCATCGCTATCATCAAATGAGGCAAGATCATTACTGAGGAAGGCAGTCAGGAATACCTTGTTGCCCTGGGCGATCTTGATAGTCTGATTGAGAGGATCAAAATCGAGTAATTCCCAATTGCAGGTTTTCGGGCTGCGAAAAAAAAGTTTGTTCTGGCCTTGCCCGCGCGCGTTGATAACGCCGACCATTTTATCTCCCACTAAAAGGTCATATTGGCCTGCTGGGAGATCCTTCATCCAGACCTTAAACTTGGCGTGGTTGCGGTTCTGTTCAAATTTCATCCGGGCTGTGGCCTGAGGAATGAGGCCGGTATTGTCAAAATCCACCCGAATGATTTTGGCGCCTGCGCTGGGTGGCGTATTATCGGATAGGCCACCGCTACACTCATCCCCCAAGCTTCTGGTCAATCGAGTTATTTCAAATTGGCCGTCGTTGATCTGGGGGTCAAGGGCTTCATAGCGGGCCGTGCCGTGATTGCAATCTTCGAATTGGAGGACCAGATGTCCCCAAGGTTGCAATGTGATCCGGGCCGGATCAAAACCGTTGAGGTCTAAAATTCCGCCCTCTACCGAGTGCATGGTGAAGTTGACTTGATTCCCTTTGACAGGTGCTTGTCCTAGGAGCCAATTCTGGTTACCGAAGGCATTGAAGGTGAACCAATAAACAATAGCAGTGTCGGTGCCCTTCCTATCGACGACCTGTAATAGGAATCCTTGTCCGGGGGCGTCCTTATCAAACCAAGCACCCGTAAATGCACCGGTCACCATCACCGCCTGGGCACTAGTTACAAGCATTATGGTTGCCAATGCGAAGCCGCAAGACATTAAACGAAGGCCCATTTATCTTCTCCTTATTTTGCTGGCCAGAACTGGGGCGAGTCATGCTAGCAGATATTCATCTTTTGTGATGTGAGACGCCTCATATGGATTTGAGGGCAGTAAGTACCAGCAGCCCTCTAAAATACTTGGCAGATCAGTTCCACATCCCAACCTGCTTCACGGAGTGTCACATGTGATAAGAATATAGCAGCCTCTCAAATTAAAAATAGCATCGGCTCGAGTGGTTTTCGTACGCTTCAATAGCCCCTATTGAGTTTTTGGGCCTGGGTAGCGAGTTCCTCAAGCGCTGCGACGCCGCTTGTCCTGCGCTTTCTTGTGGCAACCAATATGGCGATGATAAGATACGAAATTGGAACTTTGTAAAGGCATTGGTGTCCCTTAATTACTGACCGGTCGGTTGGTAGGTGACTTCTATGAAAGATGATTCCAGCAGCAGGAAGGTGCAATGACTAAGAGGCTGACAGGCAGGGATACTGAAGCCTCGGCACCCGCCCAGGGGCGGGAAGCCATCCTGGCTGTGGCGAAAAAGCAGTTTGCAGAATATGGCTATCATGGGGCGACTCTTAGCAAGATTGCAACCCGCGCTAAGGTATGCAAAGCCAATATTTTTCATCACTTTGGATCGAAAGAAGGCCTTTATCTGGCTGTCCTTAAGGATTATTGCGAGCAGTTAAGCCCTCTCCGGGGGAGCAGGCCGATTTCAGCACCGACTTGTCGGGAGCAGCTGCGGCAGTTTGCCCAGGTTCATCTTGAGAACATGCTCAATGAGCAAGGTGCCGTACAACTTTTTCTCCGTGAGCTCCTGGCTAAGGACTCCCTGCGCAAGGAAATTCTTGCGAAAGGGGTGCTCGAGGACAATTTTTCCAGCTTGGTGCAAATGGTCCGTGAGGGGCAGGAAGCAGGGGAGATTCGCCCTGACATTGATCCGGCAATGCTGGCGGTGATGTTGCTGGGGGCGGATGTTTTTTTCTTCATGGCGCGGGATGTGTTCCAGCATTTCCGGGATGTTCATTTTGCCGAAGCGCCGGGAGACTATAGCAAAGCGTTAAGTGAGATCTTGTTAAAGGGATGTTTAGCTAAACGGGATTAAAGCGCAGTGGAAATAAATAAGTAATATGACTCAGGCAAACTTATTCCATCTAAAAGTTCTTAGGGTTAAGGAGTGGCAATGATAAAGCGTCTTATTGTTGTTCTTTTAACCCTAGGTTTGTTTTTTGGTGGCATTTTTGGTTGGAAGTATTATCAGCAGCAGCAGCAGGCCGCCCAGGCCGCCATGCCACCCCCACCGGCGACTGTAGCGGCCGCTGAGGTCCATCCAGAAACTTGGCAATCTTCCCTCCAGGCGGTGGGTAGCCTGGTGGCGACCCAGGGTATCTATGTGACCAACGAGGTGGCGGGCCTCATTGAGGCCATTAACTTTGAATCCGGGCAACAGGTTGAAAAGGGTAAGCTCTTACTGCAACTTGAGGATAGCGTTGATCAGGCGGATCTCAAGGGGTTGCTTGCCGAGCAGAAATTAGGGGAGTTGCAATTCCAGCGTGCTGCCCGGTTGGTCAAGGAAAAGTCAATATCCCGTTCCACTTATGATGAAAGTGAAGCCCAGCTAGAAAACGCCCAAGCCAAGGTTGCGGCTAAGCGAGCCCTGATTCGAAAAAAGCAGATCCGGGCCCCCTTTTCCGGGTTGTTGGGGATCCGCCAGGTTAATCTTGGCGAGTATTTAGCACCGGGTTCCCGCATTGTGCTCTTGCAGGCCCTTGATCCCATCTATGTGGATTATTCTTTGCCCGAGCGCTATTTTTCATCCCTTTCCCAAGGGCAAGCCGTTTTCATCACGGTACAGGCTTATCCTGCGCAAATTTTTGAAGGTCGTATCATTGCGATTAATCCGGGGATCGATCCGGCAAGCCGCAATGTCCGCGTGCGCGCCATCTTTCCTAACCCCAATCTTCGCCTGCGGCCAGGGATGTTTGCCGAGGTGAAAACCCTATTGCCGGAGCAGAAGCAAGTCTTAACGGTGCCCCAAACGGCCATTACCTACAATCCCTATGGCAATATGGTGTTTGTCATCCAGGAAAAGAATGGCGGCCTGGTGGTTCAGCAGCAGCTGGTGCAGACGGGGAAGGTGCGCGAAGGCCAGGTTGAGATTGTCAAAGGATTGCAGGTCGGCGAGCGGGTGGTCAGTGCGGGTCAGATGAAATTACATAATGGCCAGCAAGTCCAGATCAGTGATAAGGAGATCCTGGACGGGGAAGTGGGGGATGCGTAAACGACTGGGCAAAAAAATTATAGTGCAATTTCTCCCTCGACTGAAGTTGCGGGTTTCCTTGCGGAGGAGCCATGAAGTTCACTGATCTTTTCATTCGCCGCCCGGTACTGGCCAGCGTCGTTAGCCTGTTAATTTTGCTGGTTGGGTTGCGTGCGCTGACGCTGCTAGAGGTGCGCCAGTATCCCGAGACCCGGGACACGGTGGTAACGGTGACCACCCTTTATCCTGGGGCCAGCAGCGAACTGGTTAAAGGTTTTATTACCACTCCCTTGCAGCAGGCCATTGCCGAGGCGAAGGGCATCGATTATATGGTGGCGACCAGCACCCAGGGTCGTTCGGTTATCGAGGCCTACATGGAGCTTAACTACGATCCCAACGCCGCGGTTGCTGAAATTCAGGCTAAAGTGGCCAGCCAGCGCAACGTCCTGCCCGAGGAATCTGAGGACCCGGTGATCGACTCCACCACCGGCGATCCTACGGCGTTGATGTACATGGCCTTTTACAGCGAGGGGATGCTCCCGTCCCAAATCACGGACTATATGTTGCGGGTGGTACGGCCCAAGCTCCAAGCGGTACCAGGGGTGGCCAAGGCGGAGCTCATTGGTAATAAAACTTTTGCCATGCGCATCTGGCTCGATCCCCGCCGTATGGCGGCCCTGGGGGTGACCGCTGACGATGTCAAAGAAGTCCTGCTCGATAATAATTATCTTGCCGGGGTGGGGCAGACCAAGGGGGCCTATGTCTCCGTGGATCTTAGTGCCACTACGGATATTAGCCGGGAAGAGGACTTCCTCAATCTGGTGGTTTATGAGGCGGATGGGGCCCTGGTACGCCTTAGAGATATCGCCGAACCCAAGCTGGGTGCCGAAGACTACGATTCCAGCAACTGGTATAACGGAAAATCAGCCATCTTTATTGGCATTGAGCAGGCCCCAGGGGCCAATCCCCTCGATGTGGCCGAGCGCATCCATGATTTGGTGCCAGAGATGCGTCGCCAGCTTCCTTCTGGGCTTGACGGCTATATTGTGTATGATGCCAGCGCCTATATCGATGATGCCATCGACGAAGTATTTCGCACCCTCGCGGAAGCGGTGCTCATCGTGCTCGCGGTGATCTTTTTATTTCTCGGTTCCTTGCGGGCGGCCTTGGTTCCCGCCATCGTGGTTCCCCTGTCCTTAATCGGCGGGGCTTTTCTTATGCTGCTTTTGGGTTTTTCCCTTAATCTGCTCACCTTGCTGGCCCTGGTGTTGGCCATTGGGCTGGTAGTCGATGACGCCATTATTGTGGTGGAAAATATCCATCGACATTTGGAGAACGGGGAGTCCCGTTTTCAGGCTGCCATCCAGGGGGCCAGGGAATTGGGACTGCCGATTATCGCCATGACTACCACTCTGGTGGCCGTTTATGCGCCCATTGGTTTTATGGGCGGATTGGTGGGGACGCTGTTTACCGAATTTGCCTTTACGCTGGCTGGCGCAGTGTTGGTATCGGGGGTTGTGGCTCTGACCCTCTCGCCCATGCTCTCCTCTAAAGTTTTGCGGTCGGCAGGTGAGACGGGCCGCTTTGAGCAGTGGGTAGAACACTTCTTTACCCGGCTTGCCGAACGTTATCAAAGGCTCCTGCACCACGCCCTAGATAGCTTACCGGTGGTCATGGTTTTTGCTGGCGTCATACTCTGTAGCATCTATTTTATGTATGTGACCAGCCAAAATGAATTGGCCCCTACCGAAGATCAAAGTATTTTATTTTTTCAGGCTACGGCCCCCCAGACGGCGACAATTGATTACGACGAGGCCTACTCTCGCCAGATTATCGATATCTTCGAGACTTTCCCCGAATATCATGAAAGTTTCCTGCTGCTAGGCCGGGGCGGCGATCCCAGTACCGTCTTCGGTGGCTTCAAGATGCCGGTACCCTCCCAGCGGGAACGTTCTCAAATGGAAATCCACCCTGAGCTCCAGCAGCAACTTCAAGAGGTGGCTGGCTTTGAAATTGCGTCCTTTCCTCGGCCTAGCCTGCCGGGCGCGGGCCGCGGCTTGCCGCTCCAATTCGTAATTACGACGGATGCGGATTTCTTACGCTTGGATCAGGTTGCTGAAGAGTTGATTCAGCGGGGAATAGCCAGTGGCAAATTCGCTTTTCTGCAAAAATCCGTGAAATTTACCCGGCCCAAGACCACGCTCAGGATTAACCGGGATCTGGCGGGTGATCTCGGTATTCGCATGGAAGACATCGGACAAGATTTGGCGACCATGCTGGGCGGGGGCTATATCAACTGGTTCAATTTGGAAGGGCGCAGCTATAAGGTGATCCCGCAAGTTGCCCGCCGTTACCGCCTGGATCAGGAAATGCTGGAGAATTACTATATTCGCACGGGTACCGGGGAGCTCATCCCCTTAGCGGCACTGGTGTCCTTCGAAGATACGGTGGAGCCCAGTAAGCGAATCCAGTTTCAACAGCTTAATTCGGTGACCGTTCAGGGAATAATGGCCGAGGGCGTAACCTTAGGAGAGGCGCTGACTTATCTAGAAGAACAAGCCCAGGAAATTTTTCCCCTTGGCTTTAGCTGGGATTATGCTGGGGAATCGCGCCAGTATACCCAGCAGGGCAGTGCCCTGGTGATCACTTTCTTCTTTTCATTGTTGGTGATCTATCTCGTTTTGGCGGCGCAATTTGAGAGCTGGCGTGACCCGGTTATTATTATGATGTCAGTCCCCATGTCTATTGCCGGGGCGTTAGTGTTTCTGACCTTGGGTTTTGCGACGGTCAATATTTACACCCAGGTGGGGCTGATTACGCTGATTGGCCTGATTGCCAAAAATGGCATTCTCATTGTGGAGTTTGCCAATCAATTGCAGATCCAAGAAGGGCTTAGCAAACGGGAGGCCGTAGAGAAGGCGGCCAGCATCCGATTACGTCCCATCTTGATGACCACGGTTTCCATGATAGTGGCGATGGTGCCATTGCTCATGGCTAGCGGCCCTGGCGCGGTGAGCCGTTTCCATATTGGCTTGGTGATTGCCAGTGGATTGGGGATTGGAACCGTGTTTACTCTCTTCGTGGTGCCGGCGGTGTATTTGCTGCTTGCTCGCACCCGCAGCGAAGAAAAGAAAGAGCAAGAAACCGAAGAAATCACGGAGCAAGAAATCCCGGTCGACTCTAGAGAACTCACTTAGTTCTAGGGCCTTGCAAAAACGCCACAATATCCCTAGCCAAGATTGCTAGACTTGGGAGTGGAATATTCCTAATACTGTTCCGTGAATACTGTGCCGAAGAGGTAAGTAAATATGAACGATTTACCGGAATATGTCGACGATCTACCTAATCTTTGTGGTTCTGAAGAGTTAATCGCCAATGCCCGTGCCCAGGGTCCGGCTTATTTGCCCGAGAGCGGAATTGATTTTGGCGATATCAACAGTGCCTTTGCCATTGCTCTGCATATGCAGCAGCCCCTGATTCCCGCCGGCGGGGAGGATTTATCCTCGGCTGCGATTATCAGCAATCTTAAATACATGATGGATCATCAGGATATAGGCGATAATCACAATGCCCCCGTCTTCCATTGGTGCTATAAGCGAATTGGTGAATTTGTGCCCAAGCTGGTGGATGAGGGCAAGAATCCCCGGGTCATGTTGGATTATTCGGGGTGTTTGCTCCATGGCTTGCGGGATATGGGGTTAGACGATGTCTTCGACGCCCTTAAACGCGTCACCTGCGACCCCCATTATCGGCATTGCGTGGAGTGGCTGGGATGTACTTGGAGCCATGCGGTCGCCCCCTCCACCCCTGTCCAAGACTACCGTTTGCATGTCCAGGCTTGGCGCCACCATTTTGCCGCCATCTTTGGCTTAGAGGCCTTGAGTCGGGTAAAAGGGTTTTCTCCGGCGGAAATGGCCCTCCCCAATCATCCCGATGTATGTTACGAGTTCGTCAAAACCCTTAAGGACAATGGCTACCAGTGGGTGCTGGTTCAAGAGCACTCGGTGGAACAGCCCGAAGATGGTAGGCACCCTCAACGTCCCCATATTCCCCACCGGCTGGTGGCGAAAAATTCCAAGGGGGAGACCGCAAGTATCATTGCCATTATCAAGACTCAGGGCTCGGATACCAAATTGGTGGCCCAGATGCAGCCCTACTACGAGGCCCAGGGTCTCTCCCGCCAGGAGTTGAAAGGCCAGTCTATTCCACCTCTGGTCACCCAGATCGGCGACGGTGAAAACGGCGGCGTAATGATGAATGAATTTCCGGGTAAATTTATGGAGGTGATGGGTGAGGCCACAGGCTCCCATACCCCCCCTGTTAATGTCAGCGAATATCTGGAATATCTAGAAACTTTGGGTTTAAAGGAAGCGGATTTTCCGGTTATTCAGCCGGTGCAGCAGAAAAAGATTTGGGATAATTTTAAAGCGGGAGGCGGCCCCGAGAAGCTGGAAGAACTCATTGAGGAACTTCAACACAGCGACCATCAATTTCACATGGAAGGGGGCAGTTGGACCAATAACATTTCCTGGGTCCAGGGCTATGAAAACGTGATCGGTCCCATTGAAAAGGTCAGTGCTTTATTTTCCGAAAAGGTGTTGGACAAAGGGGGAATTTCCACCTCGGAATACCGCTATCGAAATGCTCTCTATTACCTGTTGATGATCCAGACCAGTTGTTACCGTTACTGGGGCCAGGGGATTTGGACCGATTATGCGCGGGAGTTATGCCGGCGCGCCGAGGCCATTCTAAATCACGATTTCAAGGATGCTGCGGCTTGATCCCCAGGGAAGCGTTAAGTTATTAGTTTAACTGAATTTTCAGCGGTGTTTGCGAATTCTGAGCGAAGGAGTTGCCTTTTCTCCCTCGGTAATCAGTAAATAGGGTAGAGGTCCGCTGGAGGTATTTAGCTCCGGATTCTACGCCAAAAGGTTAAATAGCCGGGATAACGGGCGGGGTGGGAGAGCTGGATCCTGTCCCGCCCGTTATCCACTCTTTAGGCGGGTTAGGATTTCGTTTTTTCCACTTTAATAATACTAATCCCAGAAATTAATGCTCTTTTATCCCTTCTCCCCTGGCGGGAGAAGGTTAGGATGAGGGGGGGGTAATGGTTAATAAAGAATGTTTTTTATTGGGATTGGTATAACATGCTCAGAATTGCCCTTTCTTTCGGCGCTTAAGCCGGTACATTGGCCCGGGCGATGCCTAGGTCGATACGCGGGCGAAAACTGTCAGGATCGGCAGCATGCCACCACTCGGCATAGGGTGTTTCTTCGGCCCCCTCAAGCAGTGCGTTTTCCGAGATGAAGGGATAGATTCGGTCAAAGGGTCTGGAATCGGTCGTGCCAAAGCGGCGGATGAGATGATAGGGTTGCAGATCCTGGGGATGGGTCAGGCCTGCAGCCGCGACGATATGGGCCAGTGCCGCAAGGGTTTGTTGGTGAAACCGCGCCGCTCGTTCGGCCTGTACGTCGACCACTAGGCCGCGCTGGCGGCCGGGATCCTGGGTGGTGACGCCTGTTGGGCATGTGTCCAGATGGCAGCGCTGCGCCTGAATACAGCCGATGGAGAACATGAAAGCCCGCGCCGCGTTGCACCAATCCGCGCCGATGGCCAGGTTGCGCGCCATGCCAGCACCGGAATAAACTTTGCCGCTGGCCCCCAGCCGCACCTTATCGCGTAGTCCGGTGCCAACCAGGGCGTTGCGCACGACAATCAGCCCTTCGGTTAGGGGCATTCCCACATAGTCCGACAGTTCCAGCGGTGCAGCCGCGGTGCCCCCCTCGCCCCCGTCAACCACGATAAAATCCAGGTAGATACCGGTCTTAAGCATGGCCTTCATAATCGCCAGCACTTCGTGGATTTGCCCAACGCAAAGCTTAATGCCCACCGGTTTTCCGCCGGATAGATGGCGTATCCTCGCCGCGAAATCCAGCATTTCCACCGGGGTAGAAAAAGCCGAATGGCCGCGGGGCGACAGGCAGTCCTGGCCGGCGGGGACCTTGCGTATCCGGGCGATTTCCTCGGTCACCTTGGCTGCTGGCAAGAGTCCGCCATGGCCAGGTTTCGCGCCCTGGCTAAGCTTGATTTCAATCATCTTAACTTCATTTCGGGTGGCGCCTTCAATAAACAGATCTTCGTCGAAGTTTCCCTTATTGTCCCGGCAGCCGAAATAGCCCGAACCGATTTCCCAGACTAAATCACCACCCTGTTTCAGGTGATAGGGACTTATTCCTCCCTCGCCCGTGTCGTGATAGAACCCGCCAAGCCGTGCCCCCTTGTTCAGCGCTTCCACCGCATTGGCGGAGAGGGAGCCGAAGCTCATGGCGGAAATATTGAAAATAGAGGCGCTATAGGGCTGCTGGCATTGGGCGCCACCGATGGAAACGCAGGGGTTTTTTTCCGGGTTTTCGGCTGGAGCGATGGAATGACAGAGCCACTCGTATTCGTCGGAGGTCATGTCCCACTCTGTCCCAAAAGGGTGGGTGTCCGGCTTTCCCCGGGCGCGGGCATAGACAAGGTTGCGCGCATCGAAGCTGAACGGCTTGCCTTCTAGATCGCCCTCGACAATATAGGCACGCAGATAGGGTCGAAGGTCGTAGAAGAGCCAGCGGATGCGAGCAGCGACTGGATAATTTCGTGTCAGCGTCCAGCGCTGCTGCGTCCAATCGTAGATTCCGAGCGCCACCAGCGGTAGGGTCACGGCGAGACCTAGAAGC
This sequence comes from Nitrosococcus halophilus Nc 4, assembly GCF_000024725.1. Lineage (NCBI taxonomy): Bacteria > Pseudomonadati > Pseudomonadota > Gammaproteobacteria > Chromatiales > Chromatiaceae > Nitrosococcus > Nitrosococcus halophilus. The sequence continues at coordinate 104,785 of NC_013960.1, forward strand.
CACCAGGGACTCACCATTGTTAACAAGAGGCAAATGACCGAGAGCACCCCTGCCGTGATCGGGACGATCGCTCGTTTCAGCACATCGGGATTAAAGCGTTTGGCGGAGAGTTTTAGGGAAGACACCTTATCATCGAAACTCTCATACTTCTTGGATATGGTGATAGATATTCAGGTAATGCTGTCCTGGATAATTCCAGGAAAAGTCGTAGTGCATCCCGTTTTCCATCAATTCCCGGAAATATTGGGGATATTGATACCACAGGCCAATGGCCCGATAGAGGGCCGATTCCAGTCCCTCATGGTTAAAATCGTTGAAGGCGAAACCGTTGCGCTCATGGTAAGGTTTATGGGCGTAATTAGCGTCGAATACCGTATCCGCTAGCCCTCCCACACTGCGCACGATGGGGACTGTGCCGTATTTCATGGCGATCATTTGGGTGAGGCCGCAAGGCTCGTAGGCGCTTGGAACCAGGAGCATATCGGCACCTGCGTAGATCTGGTGGGCCAAGTCCTCATCATAGCCAATTTCCAGGTGACAGTCCGGATTGTCGTTCAGGTGGTGCTTGAGGTGCCAGAAATCCGCATTGATGCTGTCGTTGGCACTCGCGCCGAGCAACACAAATTGGCAACCATTGGCGAGACAGTAGAAGATAGCGTGGCGAATAAGCCCGACCCCCTTTTGGGCATCTAGCCGGCTGATGACGCCAATAATGGGTTTATATTCATCCCGCAGCCATAAGCGATGGCGCAGAGCAGTTTTGTTCTCGTATTTTTGGTCTAGGGTTTCCAGGTTATAGCGAACCGGGATGTGGGGGTCAAGCCCAGGGTTCCATACATTATAATCCACGCCATTGAGGATCCCGCCTAACTTTTGCCCATGGAGGTGAAGGGTGTGTTGTAAGCCATAGCCCTGTTCTGTGTAGCGAATTTCATCCAGATAGTGGGAGGATACGGTGGTGACAAAGTTGGAAAAAACGATTCCACCTTTCATCAAATTGACCGCGTGGGGGTGGGTATGGTCGAGCAACCGTTGGGGTGTCATATAGGCCGCAGGGTCTAATCCTACCTGCTGGATGATATGCCCACCGGTAACCCCCTGGTGCTGCATATTATGCAAAGTGTAGCAGACTCGGGGATGGCTCATCCCCAAATATTGATATTGCTCGAAGAGCAATACCGGCACCAGACCGGTTTGCCAGTCATGGCAGTGGATGATTTCCGGGTGTTTATTGCTTTTTAGCATGAACTCCAGGGCTGCCTTGCAAAAAAAGGCGAAACGTTGGGGATCATCGTGTTGGCCGTAGTAGGTGCCCCGGTCAAAAAAGCCATTATGGGCTTCAATGAAAAAGCATTTCAGCCCATCGGCAAAACCAAAATAAACGTCACAGTGAATCCACTGGTTATAGTAAGGTACCCACAGGTCGCTGTAAGTTTTCACCAAGCCCCAGATACGGTCATAGCGCATACAATCATATTTGGGGAGGATGAGCTCAACGACGTTACCCCGTATCGAAAGTTCGTTGGATAGTCCCTGAACAACGTCTCCCAGACCACCTACCTTGGCTATCGGGGCACACTCAGGTGTGATCATAACGATATACATCGCGCAGCTTCTCCGTTGTTCCCTGGGGGATACCCATAGTAGACGCGGTAATCAAGATCCGGAAAGATGTTATCAAGGGTCTCTAAGGCTTGTAGCCGGCGTTCATCGAAGATTCCTTTTTCCAAAGCTATTTCCAAGTAGTGAAAACGGGACAGGTGATCCCGCAGACGGCGAGTGGCGTACTCCACTGTGGTTCCATTTTCAATGATAAAGGGCCAATCCGAAGCTTGTGCTAACAGCAATGAGCGGGCGGCCTGCCGCAAGGCACGATCGGCAAGAGTCCCCTTAGGTTCGTGATAATAGGCTATCGCCAATTCCCTCATGCGTCGGGCAGCCCGGTGCAGCAGAGGATATATCCAGTCAGTTTTTTTATTGAGCCAAAAATCATTGTAGCCCCTATCGCCCCAGCTGGATAGATTGGGAGTTGCTTTTTGCAGCACCGGGTGCTGGGTTAAATACTGGGAAGGGGTGATCAGCTCAATCGGCCCTTTTGTGGAGCCAAAGCGGCGCAGTAAACTCTCCAGCCATTGAGGCCCTTCAAACCACCAATGGCCAAATAATTCGGCATCATAAGGGGCGAGGAGAAGCGGTGGACGGTCCATTGTCTTGGCATGGCCCGCGACCTGCTGGAGGCAATTATGGTAAAAATGATCCGCATGGGCAGCCACCTTTGCCCGGGCCTTGGCCGGTTGATAAGGGGCTTTGTGCTCGGTTTTATCCGTCACCCGGTAATATTTAATGCCGGTATCGACGCGGATCTGGCCGCCGGGAAGATAAGGTTGAAGATAGCTCAGTTCCCGCTCGAAGCCCACATCCCGGTAGAACTCCCGGTAATCCCTGTCTCCAGGGTAGCCTTCCTCGGCGCTCCAAACTTGCTGTGAAATTGCCGGATCGCGCCCGAAGGCCGCCACCCCGTTAGGGCAGGCAATAGGCGCGAGGTGGCCATAACGAGGCCGCGTGTTGGCGTAGAGAAGGCCCTCGGTTTCGACGAAGAAGTAATCAAAGCCGACCGCTTTTAATGCTTTTTCTAGGCCGGGGTAATAGGCGCATTCGGGAAGCCAAATACCTTTAGGGGCGATGCCGAAACATTGCCGGTAGTAATCCGCGGCGACTTGGAGTTGGGCGTAAACGGCGGTGGGTTCCGGTTGTAAGAGGGGTAAAAAACCATGGGTAGCGGCACAGGTAATGATCTCAAGCAGGCCTTCTTGTTGTAGCCGGGCAAAAGTAGGTACCAAACGGCGCTGATAACGTTCCTCGAAATCTGAAAGTGTTTGCAGAAACCAGCGCCGGTAAAGGCGTGCCAATCGATTAAGGTCGGTGTGAGCCCGGGTTTGTTGGACCTCCTTCTCAGCCAAAGTAATGAGCTTTTCCATATGGAGAACATAGCGCTGTAGCAACAGGGGGTCCTGAAGCATGGTGAGCAAAGTCGGTGATAAGGATAAGGTCAAGCGAAACCGAGTCCCCTCCTGGGCCAGTCGTTCAAAAGCATTCAATAGAGGCAGATAGCACTCGGTCAGAGCTTCAAACAGCCACCGCTCTTCCAGCGCTTCTTCCTGTTCGGGATGGCGCACGTATGGCAAGTGCGCGTGCAAAATGAAGCTGAGATAACCGCAGCAAGCCATGGAAGGTTAGGGGGGAGGCTTGGACAGGCTTGCAGACCATCTAGAGCGGGGCTCAGATGCTGAAGTCAGCTTTGCCGGGGGCTGGGTTTGGGTCGATTCTGCCAGCGAGGGAAAATAGCGGGCAATAAATTCTTGAGTTCGGCTCGCCTGCTCCTCTGGGGAAATAGAAAACTCCAGGGGAAAGGTTTTAACCGGGAGAGGAGGCTGGGTGTCGTGGCGTACAAAAACCACCGGAGCGGTAGGATCGGCAGGGCCGGCGCGAGGGGTTTTGATGGAATTAGAGCGCGCCAAAGGAACGAATTCCCTTTCGGAATTTGCGAGGCCAAGTTCTACTTTATAACGTTTATCGTCTGCCCAAAGATCCACATACCTGTGGTGGGCTCTCCTCGGGACAGCCACATCAAAGCGGGTGGGGGCGGCAAGCTTCCCGGCTGTTAAGTCATAAAACCGTAGCATCAGTTGAGTAGGTTTCTTGATCTTGAGTTTCTTACGGGCGCGAACCAGATCCTGTTTCAGCACTGACCAATAGACATAAAGACAATAGGGGTTCACTACCATTAATACCACCTTGGTCCCCTCTGTGGGAGGGGGCCGGAAAAAGCGATCCCGCGTTTCTTGGCTGATCTGAAGCAGTTCTTGCCGGGAAAAAGGTGTATTTTCTTTATTCATATTTCTTTCCCCGCTGACGATGGATTCAAAAAGGGGACTCCAAGGCGGCCAATTGCCCTTGGGTGGGGTACCGTCGGTAGGTGACTTTGCATTGGTTCATACTTTTAGTATACAAGGCATTTATATCATTGCATTTTTCGGCGTCAATATTGTTGAGTTGCGGATAAGCGCTGATTTAACAGTCGATCGGTCGAGTATAAGCCTCTTCGTGCGCATAGCGAACGCTACTTGTTGGCTGATAGGGGTGGTTGAACAGCGCAAAATTGACCGCGGTCTTCTCCAATTTTTTCTCAAGGGACTTAATACTTGGGCTAGCCAGGCAGTCATCGCTACTATTACTATCAAAAAAACACGCATCGGTAGTAAAAGTCGAAGCATAGAAACATAGGAATAATATCAGGAAAAGTGCGCAACAAATTGTGTAAACAAGGGGTCTACTTATTTTAGAGAGTAACTCTCAGCAGTGTTGACTGCGCCTTTTGTCATCCAAAAATGAGGAGCCGAGTAACTTTAAGCAATGAATGCCATTGTCGAGAAACGAGACAGCACTTCCCCCCTATATGCTGCCAACGCCCCTTATCTTGAAGAGTTATATGAAAATTATCTAAAGGATCCTAACAGCGTACCGGTCCATTGGCGGGAATGGTTCGATCGTCTCCAGGCGGGGGTTCCGGAACAGCCTATTCCTGAGCCGCCTTCCCGCCCCCTCGGGCCCATGGCCCGGCCATCCGCACCACCGGTGCCAGCAGAGGCCTTGGCCAGAGGATTAACGGCCAAGGCGGCTGAAAAACAAACCGCCGTGCTTCAGCTGATCAATGCGTACCGCTTCCGTGGCCATCAAAAAGCCAATATCGATCCCTTGCATCTCCATGAACGTCCCGTAATTCCAGAACTCGATCCTGCTTTCCATGGCTTCACGGAAGAGGATCTGGATAAGGTTTTTAGCACAGGGTCCCTTATTGGCCTTGCCCAGGCTCCTTTGCGGCAGATTCTCGCCTTAATCAAGAAAATTTATTGCAATACTATCGGCGCCGAATATATGCACATCACCGAAACCGCCGAGAAACGCTGGATTCAAAATTACTTGGAGGGAGCACAGGGCAATCTGAGCCCGTCTGCAGAATTGCGGCGCCATATTCTGGAGCGGCTTACCGCAGCCGAAGGGCTAGAGCGCTATTTGCATACCAAGTATGTGGGCCAGAAACGCTTTTCCTTGGAGGGAGGGGACAGTTTGATTCCCCTCTTGGATAGCCTCATCCTCCATGCAGGTAGTAAAGGGATGGAGGAAATCATCATTGGCATGGCTCACCGGGGGCGGTTGAACGTATTGGTGAATACCCTGGGTAAATTGCCCCGGGATCTATTCATGGAATTTGAAGGCCGCCATGAAGTGGACGACAGCCGCTCGGGGGATGTCAAGTATCACTTAGGTTTCTCGGCGGACGCCGATACTCCGGGAGGTCCGGTCCATATTGCTTTGGCCTTTAACCCCTCCCATTTAGAGATCATTGACCCGGTGGTGGAGGGTTCGGTGCGGGCGCGCCAACAGCGGCGCAAGGATTGGCTAGGGGATGAGGTGATTCCCGTGCTTATCCACGGGGATTCTGCCTTTGCCGGTCAGGGCGTGGTCATGGAAAACTTTAACATGTCCCAATCACGGGGATTTTTCACCGGTGGTACCCTCCATATTGTGGTTAATAACCAGATCGGTTTTACCACTAGCAACCCTTTGGATACCCGCTCCACGGTTTACTGCACGGATGTGGCCAAGATGGTGCAAGCCCCGATTTTCCATGTCAACGGTGATGATCCGGAAGCCGTCGTCTTCGTGACTCACTTAGCGTTTGATTACCGCATGACATTTAAAAAGGATGTGGTGATCGATCTGATATGCTACCGGCGCCAAGGGCATAACGAGGCGGATGAGCCAGCGGTAACCCAGCCGCTGATGTATCAAAAGATCCGCTCTCACCCTACGCTTCGCCGGCTTTATGCCGAGCGTTTAATAGCACAAAATATCATTGCTCCCGAAGAGCCGGATCGCATCCTGGATGACTACCGGCAAGCCCTAGAGCAAGGGACCAATGTGGCGCCCTGCGCGACCGAAAGCGCCCATCCTTTTAAAGTGGATTGGAAGCCCTTTCTCGGCACTTCCTGGGATCAACCGGTGGAAACTGGAATGCCTTTGCAGCGGTTGCAAGAGCTTGCAGCTCGTATCGATCAGCCTCCCAAAGGGTTTGAACTCCACTCCCGTGTAAGTAATATTTTGGCTGACCGCCGCAAAATGGCGGCCGGGGCCTTGCCCATTGATTGGGGATTTGCCGAGACCTTGGCCTATGCTACTTTGCTGGATGAAGGGTACTCGGTTCGGCTAACGGGTCAAGACAGTGGCCGCGGCACTTTCTTCCATCGCCATGCCGTTATTTATAACCAGAAAGATGGCTGCGCCTATGTCCCCTTGGAGCAGCTGAATCCAGAGCAAGCCGATTTCAGTATTATTGATTCTCTCCTGTCGGAAGAGGCGGTATTGGCATTTGAGTACGGCTATGCCGCCACCGAGCCCAATGCTTTAGTCATCTGGGAGGCTCAGTTTGGAGATTTTGTTAATGGCGCCCAGGTGGTGATTGATCAATTTCTCAGTTCTGGGGAAGCAAAATGGTCACGACTGTGTGGGCTGGTATTGCTTCTGCCCCACGGCTACGAAGGTCAGGGGCCGGAGCATTCCTCCGCTCGGCTGGAGCGTTTTCTACAGCTATGCGCGGAAGATAATATCCAAGTCTGTGTGCCGACCACACCGGCCCAGATGTTTCATATGCTGCGGCGGCAAATACTACGGCCTTACCGTAAACCCCTTATCGTGATGTCTCCTAAGAGCTTGCTGCGCCATCGGCTCTCGGTGTCCTCCTTGGACGAGCTTTGCAGTGGGGCTTTCCAGTTAGTCATCGGCGAAGTGGATGAGATTAAGCCCGCGATGGTGGAGCGGGTGATTCTATGTTCTGGAAAAGTGTACTACGATTTGCTTCAGGCGCGGCGGGATCAGGAACAGCATGATGTGGCTATTCTTCGCCTAGAGCAGCTCTATCCGTTTCCGCGGCAACAACTGGAAGAAGAATTAAAACGCTACCGTAGGGCCAAGGAGATCATCTGGTGCCAGGAAGAATCTCAAAATCAGGGGGCGTGGGATCAGCTTAGGCGCCGCTTGCAAGGATGTCTGCGCCGCAATCAAACCTTGCGCTATGCGGGTCGGGCTTCATCGGCGGCACCTGCGGTCGGCTACTTCAATTTTCATCTTAAACAGCAGCGTGCCTTGGTCAAAGATGCGCTCAGTCCGGGGGAAAAAAATGAATAACAGGAGAAAATATTCATGGGGATAGAGGTGCGGGTACCGAGACTGCCCGAATCGGTGACGGAGGCTGTGGTCGGGGATTGGCACAAAAAACCCGGAGACCGCGTACGGCGGGATGAAACGTTGTTGGATCTTGAAACCGAGAAGGTGGTACTAGATGTGCCTGCTCCCGGTGATGGGGTTTTGCAAGAGGTGAGAAAAGAAAAAGGCGCCACCGTAGGTAGTGAAGAAATACTGGGAATCATTGAGCCCGCCGAGGTAAGCGAAAAAGAGACTCCAGAAGCCCCGGCAGGCGGCGCCAAGGCTGCCAGCGAAGAAAAAACGGAAACCGAAGCCAGTGCCCAGGCCCCTTCCGCGAAGAGGAGCGCACCCCCGCCCCCTCCTAAAGAGGCTGAAGAAGAGGAACTGCCGCCCTTAAGTCCAGCCGTTCGCCGCTTGATTAGGGAGTATCAGCTAGATCCGCGGGAGATCCCGGCTACGGGCAAGGATGGTCGTTTGACGAAAACCGATGTGGTCCGGTTTCTCCAATCGGAAGAGCTGGTCACCGCCCCTACTGCACCGGAACCAGCACCGCCGCCTGAAGCAAAGCCTGCGGCGGTTCCAAAAGCAGAAGGCTATGGCGTTCGGCGGGAAGCCATGAGCCGGTTGCGGCAACGGATTGCCGAGCGGATGCTTGAATCCCAACAAACCACGGCGGCCTTGACCACCTTTAACGAGGTCAACATGCAAGAGGTGATGAGACTGCGTCATCGCCACCGGGATGCCTTTGAAAAACGTTATGGGGTACGGCTCGGTCTGATGTCTTTCTTTATTAAGGCGTGTATCGAAGCTTTAAAGCGCCACCCCATCGTTAACGCTACTATCCATGGCAACGATATTCTGTATTATCAGTATTATCATATTGGCATTGCTGTGGCGACGCCTCGCGGCTTGGTGGTTCCCGTACTTCGGGACGCGGATCATCTCAATTTTGCCGACATTGAAACCCAAATCACGGACTTTGCCCAGCGGGCCCGCAACGGCCAGCTAACCATTGAAGAACTGACCGGGGGGACTTTTACCATTACTAACGGTGGGGTGTTCGGCTCCCTGTTATCGACCCCCATATTGAATCCGCCCCAGAGCGCCATTTTGGGGATGCATAAGGTTGAAGATCGGCCCGTGGCGGAAAATGGCGAAGTTAAGATTCGACCGATGATGTATGTGGCGCTCTCCTATGATCACCGCCTTATCGATGGCAAGGATGCAGTCCAGTTTTTGGTGGCAGTCAAAGAAGCCCTAGAAGATCCCGTACGGCTATTGCTTGAAGTGTGATCGGTATAGAATGCTTATCCTATGTCTGAACGCTACGATGTTGTGATCATTGGTGCCGGGCCGGCAGGTTATGTGGCGGCTATCCGGTGTGCCCAGCTTGGCCTGCGGACTGCTTGTATCGACAAGTGGCTCTCCCCGGAGGGAAAACCGTCTTTAGGCGGGACCTGCCTTAATGCGGGCTGTGTTTCATCCAAGGCCTTGTTGGATTCTTCGGAGCTTTACCAACGGGCCCAAACGGAGTTTGCAGAACACGGAATCAAAGCCGCCCAAGTAAGCGTAGACCTTGCAGCCATGCAGGCCCGCAAGACCCGCCTGGTCCACCGCCTTACGGCCAATATTGCCACCCTCTTTGAGGATTATCAGATTCAATGGCTTCCGGGGCATGGTCGGCTATTGGAAAATAATCAGGTGGAGTTCACGCCCCATGAAGCTGATGGCCCTCAGATGCTAGCAGCGAAGAATGTCATTCTAGCCAGTGGTTCCCGGCCCATGGAGTTGGAAGCTGCCCCCATTGATGGAGAGCGGATTGTTGACTCCACAGGGGCTTTGTCATTCCAGGAAGTTCCGCGGCGTTTAGGCATTATCGGCGCTGGGGTCATTGGGGTAGAGCTGGGCAGTATCTGGTCCCGGCTCGGGGCAAAGGTGACTCTGCTTGAAGCCCGGGATGGGTTTTTGCCCATGGTGGATAAGGCGATTTCCCAGGAGGCCCATAAGCGATTCAAACAGCAAGGGCTAGATGTTCGTTTAGGGGCTCGGGTCGTTTCTACCCGGGTGACTTCAAAGCAGGTGACGGTGCATTATCAGATCGGAGAAGAGGACCACGAGCTTAAGGTAGATAAACTGATCGTGGCCGTAGGGCGCCAACCCTATTCTGAACACCTTTTTGCCCTGGAAACGGGGTTGCTGTTAGACGAAAGGGGGTTTATCCATGTGGATGAATATGGCGCCACCAACCTGCCTGGGGTCTATGCCATAGGAGACGTGGTGCGGGGTCCCATGCTTGCTCATAAGGGCTCCCAGGAAGGAATTGCCGTGGCAGAGGCGATTGCCCAGGGCAAGGAAACCACCGTGAAACGGGATAATATTCCGTGGGTGATCTACACGGAACCGGAAATTTCCTGGGCCGGGCGCACTGAGGAAGCCTTACGGGATGCGGGTATTGAAGTCCGGGTGGGGACCTTCCCCTTTGCAGCCTCTGCCCGCGCCAATGCGATGGATGGTACGGAAGGTTTGGTCAAAGTGGTGGCGGATGCCAATACCGATCAGCTTCTGGGTGTCCACATTATTGGGCCTTGGGCCTCGGAGTTGATTGCCGAGGCGGTGCTGGCCATGGAATTTGCGGCCAGCAGCGAAGATTTGGCGCGGACTATTCATGCCTATCCCAGTTTAGCGGAAGCGTTACACGAAGCGGCCCTGGATGTAGACAACCGCGCTATCCATGTGGCGGGGCGTTAGGGATATCGCCACGAGGCGTGGAGCAGGCCTTCCTGGTCCCAGGTAAAGCCAGCGCGGCGGTGTCCCTGTTCGGAGAAACAAAGCCAGTCTAGATGTTTGGCTATCGCTTCCAGCACCACGAAGTTTTCATATCCTGGGTGACTGCTTTCATCCATAGAGCCATGGGTGCTCTCTGGCATTGGCAAACCCGAGGTGGGTGCCGGCGCTACTTTACCTGGGGGGGCCGTGGTTTTATAAATTTGCCGGCCACCGGCTGGTAGCTCGTTCCAGGCTCGATGCGTGAGCTCGTTATGCTGATGAATTCGGATTTCGGTATAAATTCGAAGTTGTGTTTCCGTTTCCGGATCGAAAAAAACCAAAGTTCCCCTCGGATCAGCAAGAAGTTCGTGGTACTTAGGCGAGCGGCAATCAGTATTGATGAAAAGTTTTCTTTTCTCTGGCTCCACCCGGCGCAGCACCACCGTTCTGGCATTAGCTTGCCCATCTAGGCCAGAGGTGGCGAGCACCGGGGTGCGTAGCCGTGATGCAGGATTTTGATATCCTTGCTGCAGGAGCCGCCAGGCATGTTCAAGGATGAAATATAAATCGTCGGTGTGCTGCATGCTACTTATAGGGTCAAATTTAAGTTATAGCATTTTTCGTTTAATGAGACCTAAGTCCAATAGAGTGCCATCTAAATGGGAAGCCGCTATATTTTGAGAGCCACTTGCCAAATATTCTCCATGACGAGCGGTTACTCCACAAGGGTTAAGCCACTGGGAACGTGACTGGGAACATCATGGCGAAGATCGAGGCTGGCAGGGTCCGTTAAAGCATGGAGAAATGCTAGAAGATGGCTGACTTCTTCATCGCTTAATTCTCTTAAGGGGAGTTCGTTGGCGGCGGCAATCTGATTGACTTTGCTAGTATCGTTTTGTACCTGGCAATCCAGGAAATCCAGATCCTCACGGAAAGGCAATTTAGCCTCTTCTGGACAGTCGTAAGTGAGGAGGGCAGTGACTGGATCCAGGTGATGGCGAATTATGCCTTCCAGAGTGTTATAGGCTCCGTCATGCCCCCAGGGGCCGGTAATGACCACATTACGCAGGGGAGGAGTACGAAAACGGTAACGGTCGGCAGGATCGTCCGTTACCCGCTCCCGCCCAAAATCTTCATGACCCTCCGCGCCGTCGCCCTTGCCTGGGCCGATCTGGGGCATAGCAATGGCGTGGTATTGCATATCGGTTTGAAAAATTCCGCTGTGACAACTGGAGCAGTCTGCCTTTCCATAAAATAGCATCATGCCCTGAATGGCTTCCCAGCTCATCGCCTTCTTATTACCCCGCAAGTAACGATCAAAGGGACTGTTATCCGCCCGCCATGCGACCGCTTCAAAGGCCGCAATCGCGTTAGCGGCATGGGCGTAGGTGATTTCCTCGGCAGTCAGGTCAAAGGCTTCGCCAAACAGCCGAACATATTCTGCGTTGGCTTTTAACCGCTCGGCGAGCTGTTCCCAAACGCCGCCCGATCCGGCTAAGTTGTCTGCAGCCGCCGCATCGGCAATGGAATTTTCACCCGGTTGTCCCGCCATTTCCGCAGCGGAGGTCACCGGAAACATGGCTTGAGCAGCCAGCACATTGTCTAGGATTCCCACGGGCAAATCATCACCCGCCGGGGTATGGAAGCCGCTGGTTGCTTGGAGGTTCACTTCTACCCGCCCGTCATGGAACATCGCCGTCATAGAGGTGGCACCTAAATTAAAAAGCGGGGTAGCATTCCGAGGAACGCGCTCATAAATAGCGTCATCCCCCAAGCCGGTATTCCGGGTAATCCCTAACCCTTGTCCTCCTTCGCCAACCGGGAGAGATAGGCCATCACCCGTAGCCGCTAGAGGATGGTGGCAGGTGGCACAGGAAATATTTCGGTTCCCGCTTAGAATTTTGTCGAAGAATAAAAATTTTCCCAGTTGGACTTTGGTTGGAGCAGGTGTGCCATGGTCATAAAAATCAGAGTCAGCCGTCGGGGCGGGTAATCCATGATGGGAGTGGGAATAGGTGGGGGTGTGGGTTAATAAAAGTGGAAATGAGGCCAGGTTATTATAAAAGTTAGAGCCCCTTGGAGAGGGGGATAATTCATGGCTGGTGACCGAATGGAGCGGTGTGCTTGCCAATAAAAAAGCGCAGAAAGACAAGGTAAATTTTTTTTGCATGGCACTTCTCTAGGTTAAACCTGCTCGGGAAGAAAGTTTACTTAGGAATCATCCTGAATCTTCTCAGGATGGGGGGGGAACCAATACACACCATTTTATCCCATGGCCCTCCAAGGCCGTCACGGTAATATGAATGTCCTCGTAAGTGACGGTATCGCCCACGGCGGGTTCGCGGCCGAGCAAGTGCAGTACCAGCCCCCCTAGGGTGTCCACTTCCTCATGGGAGAGTTCCATACCTAATTGCTCACCAACTTCGTCCAGACGCCAGATGCCGGGTACATGCAAGTTACCTTGGGCATCGACAAAGGCAGCCACTGAGGTGCCAGGTTCTTCTTCGATTTCACCTACCACTTCTTCGCAGAGATCCTCGATTGAGACGATCCCCGAGGTGCCGCCATACTCGTCAATGACCACCACCATATGGGTATGGGCCCGGCGCATTGCCGCTAACACGGCGTCTACAAGGGCGGTTTCGGGAACGAAGGAAAGAGGCCGGAGGTCCTCCTTCCGTAAGGAGTGGTTGGCGACAAGCAGGCGCAGCACGTCTTTGATATGGATTAGGCCGATGATCTGGTCTAGGGTCCCCTCGAATACTGGATAGCGGGTGTGGTGGGTGTTGGTGATGATCGCCGTTAATTCTTCGGGAGAGGCACCTAGGGGGATGCCGGTGACATGGACCCGTGGTACCATCACCTCCTCGGCCGTCCGCTCCCGGAGTTCCAGTAACTCGCGCAGCATTTGCCCTGCTTCCGGGTTAAGAACGCCGCTTTCTTCACTTTCTTCTACAATCAGCTGTAATTCTTCTGCGGTATGGTAGTGGCCGCTGGTGAGCCGGCGCTCAATCCCCATGGCCCGCAGAATAGCAGTGCCTAAGCTGTTTAGGGTGATGACCAAGGGATAAGTGGCGAACTTGGTCCAGCGCATGGGGCGGGTAATCCAGAGGGCGGTGCCTTCGGCATGCATCAGGGCAAGGGATTTGGGCACCATTTCACCTAGGACAATATGGAAGTAGGTCAAGATACTGATGGCCAGTACGCTGGCCACGGTATGGGCGGCAATCCAGCGGGAGGTGCCCAGCCCCTCCAACCCTTCGGCAAACCAATGGGCGAGGATGGGTTCGCCGTACATACCAAGCCCTAAGCTGGCGAGGGTAATCCCGAGTTGGGCGGTAGCAATGTAGCGGTCTTGCTGTAGCGGGTCCCGGAGGATGGCTTGTACTAGGGCTGCGCTAGATTCTCCAGCAACCGCGCGACGCTCGATGGCGGCCCGAGGTACCCCAATGATGGCAAACTCCGCCGCCACAAAGATGCCGTTTAAGAGGATGAGCAAGACAATGATCATCACCGGTATCCACCATTCCATAAGCTAGTCCTCGTTTTCGGGAGTAGGAGATTCAACGGGCGGGTTGGCTTTGACCAGAACGGAGCGGATAGCTGGGCCATCTAGCTCCTCGATTTCCACCTCTAGCCCATCAATCATGACTCGCTCGCCGGGCTCGGGAATTCGTTCCAGCATGGAGGTGATATGACCTGCTACCGTGTTGGCTTGGCTGTGCCAAGGCAGGCCTGTCCAAAGTACGGTTTCCTCTACCCGGAGCAGACCGGGCAGCCGAACTCGTCCATCTGGAAGGTATTCCGGTTGGGCGTATTCTTCCTTGGATTCTTCTGCTACCCCCCCGGTGAGGGCGATGAGCATATCATCTAGAGTTACCAAACCCTGCATCGTGCCATATTCATCCACGACAATAAGTTTGCGGGAATGGCGTTGCCGCATAATGGCAAGCAGACGGTCACCGGTCACCTTATCAAGCACGCTGATGGCAGGACGCATGGCTTGAGCTACGGTGGGTAGCGCCCTATGCTCGGCAAAGTGGGCGGTGACATCCTTGGTGTGGATCATGCCAATAATATTGTCTAACGAGCCCTGGTAGACGGGGAGGCTGGAGAAAGGGGATTCAACCACAATTTGAAAGAGTTGTTGAGGTGGGGTTTTTGTATCCACGATAGCGACAAACCGGCGGGGTACCATCAATTGCCGGGCAGTGCGCCGGCTTAGATATAACGCTTGGTGCAAACGCTGTTGCTCATGGAGTTTGAGCAGTCCCACTTCCCGGCTCTCAGCGATGAGCATATCAATTTCCTCGGGAGAGTGAACATGCCGGTGCCGCGAGTGTCGAACGCCTAGTGCCCGTAGCAAAACGATACCACTACCGTTAAGGAAAGCGATAAAGCCGCTATAGAGCTTCAGCGACCAGCGCATAGGCAAATAGGTATAGAGGGCAAGTTGAACCGGATACTGAAGGGCTAGTGATTTGGGTACCAGTTCACCGAAGACGACTTGCAGCCCGGTGAGCAGCACCAACACGACCATCGCTGCCGTTGACTGGGCTGCAAGGGGTTCCATGTCCCCGAACAGTGCCAACAGGAGCGCTAGCTCCTGGCCCAGGGTGGCCTGGCCATAGGCGCCTAAAATCAGGCTTGAGAGGGTGATTCCAATTTGGCTAGCGGCGATATAGCGATCGAGGCGGGCTGTATCCTCAATGATGGGTAACAGCCCCTTCGCCAACCAATGACCATTTTCGGCAAGCTTTTGAATCTGGCTACGGCGCACCCCTACAGCGGCGAATTCCGCGGCAACGTAGAGGGCGTTAGCGGTAATAAGGAATACAAATACGGCAAAAGTCGTCACATTCATGTGAGGGCCTGTTGCGGGGCGATCATTTTTATTTTGACGGCGAAATATAGAGGAGGTTGACTGTTCATCGATAGATTTGACCCATAAACCCATATGGTTGACACTTGACCTAGACAACCTGTTATGGTGTGTACTTTGAGCTAAGCGGCAGGGATGCACAAGCTTCCTGAGCCGCCGGATCCCATATTTCCTAGAAAAGGTTAAGAAATCATGGATATTGCTAAGAAATTCTTGCGCTTGTTTTATCGGCCACAATTTATTGCCTTTGTTGCGCTGACTGTCCTTGCTTTACCCCTTCATGCCCAATCAGGGGGAGACCTATCGTTGAGTTCCGAGCAAATGCAGGAACTCCACAAGCTGCAACAGAAGATGCGTACCGTGGGGCAACAATTGGATAAGATTCGGCAAGAAGCGCTGGAGGCGAAACCTGAGCTGCAGGATCAGCAGGGTGAGTACCAATCGTTGTTATTCGAGACGATGAAAGAGCAAGGGAACGATCCGGCACCGGCGTTGACACGCATGAGTGAGATCGAGGGACAGATGCAAGATCAGGAGTTGGCTGAAGAGAAACGTAAGCAGCTTATCATGGAGTATCGGCAGAAAGATGCGGGACTCCAGCAGGCGAGCCGTAAGGCAATGCAAGATGAGGAGGTCCGTGAAGCGGCTCAAGAGCTTTCTCAGGCCACGGTTGCGGCTATGCGTGAGCACAATCCCAAAACAGGGGAATTATTGCAAGAGATGAAGCAGCTTCGTCAAGAAATACGGCAGATGGTGGCCCAGATTAAAGCTGAAGAAGGGGCCGGCAGTAAATAATACTCTGTATTGACCTACATTTTTCACCACAAAGACACGAGGGGCACAAAGGGGAAGGAATCTCGGTCGGTTGGAGGAAACTGATGGAGAGGATCACCGCCAATGATGCAAATTATGCTTATCTATTTTAGTCTTTGACTTTTTTTGTATCCTTCGTGCCTTTGTGGTGATCCCAAAGTTTCCAGAAGCTACACCAAAGGCCCGGAGTCATGCTACCGCGAACGAGTTTTTTCAGGCAGTAGTTAAATTCCTGCCATCTCTTAATTTAACCTAGAAAATAGTTCCATTCTGTGGCCAAGATAGAGGCCATGCCAATAGGCGAGTTGTTTGTTTGATGAACCTCGCCCCCCCTCCAAGGTCATATTTTAAGTTACTACAAGGCTTTGCCTAAGGTTCGATTTCGAGTCTTGGCCAGAGGATAGATGTCATGAGTGCTCTAGTAAGAGCAAGTGCTTTGCTTTCGTTCTTTTTTGCCATAATCTTAGCAGCGACGGGCTGTGCCGGACCACGGCCGATCTTGTATCCTAACCCTCATCTTAGGAGTGTTGGTCAAGAAGTCGCGGAACAGGATATTGCCGAATGTCGCGCTATGGCTGAGGCTGCCGGGGCCACGCCTGGAAAAGGTAAGGCTGGAGAAACAGTGGAAAATTCGGCGGTAGGTGCAGGGATGGGCGCGGCCTCTGGGGCTGTCGGCGGTGCTGTGGTAGGCGCTGCGGGAAGTGGTGCGGCAATTGGGGCTGCTAGCGGTGCTGCGGCCGGTCTATTGCGTAGCCTATTTGGTGCTTCAAGACCTAGTCAGGCGTACATTGATTTTGTCAATCAATGTTTAAGAGAGCGGGGGTATAAACCTGTGGGCTGGGAATAGCAGGCTGATATTCATTCATTGATCCTCCAAAATGAGAGGGGAAAAACCATTAGCAATCAAAGACCATGTAAAGCTTCAGCCTTACTGCAATTGTAAGCCTCGCCATAAGCATAAGGACCCGATCCGTATCCGTTATGGAAGCGACTCCATACGACATGGGTAGCCCCAAGATTTTTAGCTTGTTGCAAGGCCTGATGTTTCGCTTTGCCTGCCCATGCTCTGATGGCAATTCTACCCCATCCCGAGGAGCCTTTAACATCACCAATAAGTTCACAGTGGGTTACCTTTGAAGGGGTTACCTGCTGAATGCTGAATTGGTTCTCGGAAGCAGCAGCAATAGCTGGAGTCGAGAGATTGAGTGCCGCTAATAGGGCGGCATAAGAAAACGATGACCGAAGAGAAAATAGATGAGAAAATCTTAGTGAAACCATTCATTGCTTCCTTTTTTAAAAAGGCCTAATCAAGAGATTTCAAATGATAGAAAACCTTCCTACCTAAATAACTAGAAGTTTTAGCTTTTCTGCCATGCTTTCTGCCTTTAAAGTATAGACAAAAAATCTTAATCAAAAAGCCATTTTTTTGTCTCAATTCTTGCGAAATCATTGAGGGTTTAAAAAAGATAATACGGAAACCCTGTCGTCATGTAATGGGTACCGGGTGAGAATTTTCTCTCTTTGTCTTTTATTCTGTTGCTAGAAAGATGCTGATCCCTTGATTACTAAGGGCCTGAACGGGCTGTGTTAGAGCCGAGATTCGAATGAGTAGGGAGCAAAGAACATTGCAAATTCAGTTTTTGGGCGCAGCCGGCGAGGTGACCGGCTCTTGTCATCTGGTCCAGGTGGGGGAGAAGAAAATATTACTCGACTGCGGCCTGATCCAGGGTAGGCCTAAGGATGAGGCCCGCAACCGGGAGCCGTTCCCTTTCGATCCTGAAACCATCGACGCCGTGGTGCTAAGCCACGCCCACATTGATCATTCAGGCCGGCTTCCGCTGCTTATTAAGTCAGGTTATTCCGGTCCCGTATACACCCACCGGGCAACAGCAGATTTATGCCGTACCATGTTGAGGGACGCAGGCTTTCTAAGTGAGAAAGATGCCGAATGGGAAAACCGTAAGCGTGAGCGCAAGGGTTTGCCGTTGGTGGAACCCCTCTTTACGATACAAGATGTGGAAGCAGCCTTGGGGCAGTTCAAGGAGCTAGACTATGGTCGGCAGCAGACCATCTTACCGGGGGTGTCCATCCGGTTATCCGACGCCGGGCATATCTTAGGATCAGCCGTCACCGAGTTATGGCTGAGTCAAAATGGGCAAGTGCGGAAGCTGGTCTACAGCGGCGATTTAGGCCGTTCTGGCATGCCCATACTAGCGGACCCTACCCCGATCCAAGATGCTGATCTGGTGGTCATGGAAAGTACTTATGGCAACCGCCTGCACCGCACTTGGGTCCAGACCCTGACAGAGCTAAAAGGGATATTCAACGATACCCTCACAAACGGCAAGGGGAATATTCTCATCCCCGCCTTTGCGGTCGGGCGGACCCAGGAAATCCTGTATTTATTCGCCAAATACTATGAAGAGTGGGGGTTGGAGCGCTGGTATATTTTTTTGGACAGCCCTATGGCCGCTGAAGCCACGGATACCTATGCCCGCAATAGCCAACTCTTCGACCGGGAGTCGAGTGAAATGTGGCGGCGTCACCAGGAACACTCCCTCTTACCCAACTTGCGTTTTACCCGTACCGCGCAAGAGTCCATGCAGCTTAATAAGATTCGTTCCGGAGCCATCATTATTGCCGGTAGTGGCATGTGCGATGGCGGGCGTATCAAGCACCACCTCAAGCACAATGCCTGGCGCAAGGATTGCCATATCATCATCACCGGCTATCAGGCCTCTGGCACGCTGGGCCGGTCCCTCGTGGACGGTGCCAAATATATTAAGCTTTGGGGTGAGACTATCCGGGTGGCCGCAAGCGTACACACGGTGGGGGGATTATCGGCCCATGCGGATCAGGCGGGCCTCATGAATTGGTATGCCCACTTCCAGGGGCGTCCACCCCTGGTTCTCGTGCACGGTGAAGCGGTGGCTGCGGAAGGGCTTGCCAAGCGCCTGCGGGAAGACTTGGCTGCTCCGGTGAGGATAGCCCAGCCCGCCTCTCAGATGGATCTTGGGCATCTAGGTAATTTTATCGGGAGTCCAGAGAAATAATATCAATGAGGAACTTGTTGGCTATTTAGATTTTCCGGGGGCGGCGGTTTTTTTTGGATTCTCCCTGTCACTCAAGGGGAATCTCTTCTGCCGAGATGGGGGCTGAGCTATTGATGGATCGTCCTAACAGCATATCTAGGAAGGCGTCCCGCGTGGCCTCGTCCAATTGGCGGAAGGTGCGAAAACGGACATGTTGATTTTGCTGTGTAAGGTCCAGTTCAATGCCCCACAGGGGAATAAGCTGAGTGGGCAGCATGGCATAGCGGACATCACCAAGTATATTGGGCTGTTCCGGATGCTGGGCTATAAATCCATCTGAGAACCGGGTAAACCGCTCGATGTCTTGGGCCAATAGGGAGCCGGGCTGAAGTCCCTCAAGCTGTTTCGGGGTAAAGCGTTCAGTAGCGCCGCCCCGGTAGATACGCGGCTCGCTAAGGATGCCAACGCGCACCGCATCCACATAAAATCGCCCCTTGCTCTCGTAGATAGTGCGCCACAGGATGAGGTTGCCCAGGGTGGGCTTGGCTTCCAACCGCTCAATCCGATGACCTCGGCTTTCAGCAAGGGTGGCTACCCGGGTTTCTACACGCTCCTGTTGGACAAGGCCAAGCAGTAGATAGAGGAGGGTAAGACCCAGTCCCAGACGGGCCGCTACGGGCGTGGATTTGAAGAGGCTCCATCCTAGAGCGATAGCCAGCACTCCCGTAAACAGGGGATCGACGACCGCAATTAGACTCCAGGCGATCCGGGTTTCCAACACCGGCCAGAAAAGCTGTGTCCCATAGCTGGTGCAGGCATCCAGAAGGCCACTTGGGAGGTAGCCGAGCGTGGCCAGGCCATACAGCCGCCCAAAATTGAGGCGTCGCCGCAGGAATGGCCAGAGCAGCACCGCAGCAATCAGACCGCCAATGGGGACAAACAGGAGGGAGTGGGTGAACTGGCGATGGTATTCCAAGGTCAGGAGGGGATCCTCCGCAGAGCGGATAAAAACATCCGCATCGGCCAGTAGCCCGGCCACAAACCCCACTGCGGCAGCCAAACGCACCTGGGATGAGCGGGTAGCCGATTGGGCGACTACCGCTCCTAGCAGGCCTTGGGTTACAATGTCCATCAGCTAGGCCCTTGAGGATTATGACAATACCACAGGGGCTAAGGCGGGAATGTAGTCTTGCTGGAGGTGGGGGGCAAAAAGCAGGCGGGGCACAACCTCCGGGTAAAGATATCGCCTCCACAAAGCCGCTTGCATCCAGATGAAACCTTTGACAACGGCGGGCGCAGTCCCCAAAGCGACCGCATCAACTAGACAATACCAAGCGGCAACGCCGCTGGGGGGATTACCCTGGGGAAGTTCTAATACCGGGTCAATCGGCACCCACCGCCAGTTACCATAGGAAACGCCAATGAGTTCCAGCCAGGTGGTGACAAAAAAGGCACCAAGATAAACCCCTGGCGAGCGGCCAAATAGAACGAAGAGAACAAATACCACAAATAACAGGGCGCCAACCGCGTCTTTCTGGGCCGCTCCGGTTAACCCCCAAATCGTCCACAAACCGCCGGCAGTTAGGACCATCGCGGTAATGGCTTTAAGATTTCGCTTGAAAAGTTCTGAGCGGGCCAGGGCTACGGCGGTCAAATAAACCATGCCATGGCCTGGCGGAACATAGGCGGGGACATTATGGAAGCGGTAAATATAGCCTTCCATATAGGGAGAGGCAAAATGCTCCCCTACGGTGGCAAAGGCCACGGCCACCAGCACCTGGGCCTGGACTAGTCTGCTTTCTCCGCGTAGCAATGCGAACAAAAATACCCAGGCGCATACTCCCAGAAGGTCCTGGAAGGCCAAAGTGGAATCGGCATCCAAGTGCAGGCAAAAGGCAATAGAAGCGAAGACGATCAGCGCAATTCCGTAATCACGAAAGTTTCCACTCGCCGCAGCCCGTCCTTTCTCAAGTAAGCCAAAGCGAACGATTCCATCTCCCCTCATTGCCATCCCCATCTTGTTCTGAGTCATCTTTTTGCTTGTTTTTAACAGCAAATCATTGTATGAGATAGGGTATAAAGGAGCAAGTTTTATATTAAGTGGCTGAATGAAAACAAATTGTTTTAGTATTTTTCAGGATCTACTTGGCGATTAAAATTGATCTCGAGCGATCCCTCTAGGTATCTTGAGTTTCGCTCAACCACCCAAGGAAAAGGTTGGCCAATAAAATTAACAACCCCAATGAGAGACTGCCAACACCCAGATAAGTCAATGTTTCCGTAATTAGGTGTGAATGGGCTGGACCACGGCCTATTGAGGGAGCCAATAAAAACATGGATAGCCATGCAAAAGGATAAAAGCTTCCCAGACCAATAAATACGGAAGTGAGTTTTTTTAGGCCCATTTTCATTTTGGAGATAGCGATGAGCAATAATAAGCCGATTGAAAATGCTGCTATGCCGGTAGCGTGAAAGTGAGCCCGTTGTGCGTAACGCCAGATTTTATCTTGACTTTTGGCGTCATGAAGGTCTGGGTTTGCCGTGATTCCCCGGGCGACAAAATCCTTGAACAGATCTTCATTAAGTCCAAAGGAAATACCAAGGCTAATTCCAAAGATGAGACCAATTAGGACTAATGCAAGGCCGGTTTTAATACTGGATAATTGAACGCTCATAATTTTTCTTGTTCCCTTGTGGTGTAAGTTTGTTATTTCTGCGTAGTCGGGAATCTAATTACTATCTAAAAATAAGTCCTAATATATTAAAATGTTCAAGTTAAAATTATTTTACTATACAACTCCGCTATTAAAGTTCTCTGGCAAAAGACGGGGTAAAGGGTAACCCTTAAGCTTTTGCAAAACTGCCAAATAAATTCCACTAACGGCTATTAAGAAATTTGTGAAACCATCTCTCTTGAGATACCCATCACAGATAGCAAGATCGCTGATACCGCAAAACCCCAATATCCTAATGAAACGACACCGCTGCTAATGGCTTTTCAATTCCATGTGCCTGATTGTGAAATACTGCAAAGAATTGATTAAGAGAAATCTATTTTTAAGATTTTACTGGGGAGGATTGCCCAAGCAATGGGTGAGCATCTGCTCAAGAGAATAAGGTTCGATGCCAAGATCCCCGAATGTGCCGGCCCCGGTACCGACCACATTGTCGGTTTCCATGAGTATGACCTGATCTCGCGTCAGTGGGGGATTAGGGAGGAGGGAGGAGATCCTGGCGAGTAGTCTCCAGATAGGAAAGGGGACTGGTAGCAGCAGTCGGCGGCGGCTAAAGTGAGCAAGTACCCGCTCTAGGATATCGCGGTAGCTATAGATCTGGGCTCCGCCTAGCTCGAAGATTCTTCCGGCCACTCCCGGTGTTTCCAGTGCCTGGAGCACCGCCCTAGCTACGTCTTCCACATATACTGGTTGCAGCCGGGTGGTCCCTTTGCCAAATAGGGGCACCACCGGCAGGCGAGTTACCGTTTTCAGGGCACCCAGAAACGCATCATTAGGGCCGAACAGCACGCTGGGCCGTAGTATGACGGCCTCTGGAAACGCACTTTGAACTCGCTGTTCACCGTGGGCGCGGGCACGTACGTATTTCGAGGCTGAACCTGGGTCTGCCCCAATCCCGGAAATATGAACCAGTTTGCGGATATTAGCTTCCCTAGCCCGCCGTGCGATTCGCTCCGCTCCCTCCACGTGGATAGCGTCAAAAGTGGCTTTCCCCTTTTCCACATAGAGGCCGACGGCATTAACCACGCCGGTAGCGCCATTGACTGCTTCAGCCACGGAATTCTCATCGCGGACATCGGCGCTCTGGAGTTCGATCTGATTGCTGGCTCCGGCAAATTCCGGAGCAGAGGGGTGACGGGCGGCAATCCGTACCGCCACTCCCGACTCCACAAAGTGACGGACAATGGCGCGGCCTAGAAAGCCAGTACCCCCAAAAACGGTGATGAGGTCATGGGCCATAGTCAAATACTAGATGAGTGCGCCATAAATGGATGATACAAAAGTTACAGAGCCAGGTTTCATGTTTTGCCTCATGCCCTTTGACCGAAGAATAGTGAAGACTAAAATAATTGCCAACCTTTTTGCAGGGTGGTTACCGCTAATTATCATCTTCTTACGCTATAGGCAGAGTAAAATGGAATGTAGCGCCTTGATCGGCGTTAGATGTCGCCCATATGTGGCCTCCATGGGCTTCGATAATCGAGCGGCAGATGGAAAGCCCTACTCCCATGCCAGAAACCTTGGTTGTAAAGAATGGCTCGAATAGTTGTTTCAATGCCTCGGAGCTAATGCCCGCTCCCTTATCGGAAACGGCAATCTCAATCTGATTATTCTCCATTGTCAATGAAGTTTGAATGGTGAGCTCTCGCTTGCCAATCTCGGTATCCTGCATTGCTTCTAAGCTGTTTCGCACCAGATTCAACAGGACTTGCTGAATCTGGATGGGATCGATAGAGAGGGGCGGCAGCGAATCGGCTAGCTCTAGCCGCAGCCTAGCCTGGCTGTTCCTGATCTCGATCTCTGCGAGGGAGAGGGTTTCCCGAACCAGCTTATTAAGGTCTATCAGGCTGAGATGGGTCTCTCTGCTACGAATAAAGTCTCTTAAACGGCGGATAATTTCATCAGCGCGTTGATTTTGGTTGATGGCATTTTCTAGTGTTTCTACGAGGTGTTCCGGAGAAACTATTCCCCGTTGCAACATGCGCAGACATGCCTCGATATAAGTGCTGACGGCCGTCAGAGGCTGTTTGAGTTCATGGGCCAATTCGGAGGCCATTTCACCGGCGGTGCTCAGGCGTTCCAGATGGGCAAGCTCTAGCTGCTGCTGCCGTATCTGCTCTTCGATCTGTTTGCGCTCGGTTATATCGTTGACGAGGACGAAGAATCCAGCAACCTCACCCTGTTCTTCTAGATGGGGAATGTAGGAGGCCTCAACATAGCGGGGGCCAGCATCCTGATAAGGCACTACCCGTTCAAATATAGCCATTTGCCCCCCTAGGGCCTTCTCCACATGTTCCTTGATTGCTTCATAAGCGGCTTCGCCCAGCACTTCACCCAAGTGCTTTCCTTGGATCTCACTCCGTGAATAGCCAAACCATTCTTCATAGGCTTTGTTGACGATGCGATAGCGCTGATGGGCATCCACATAGGAAATCAGCACTGGTAAGGAATCCATCAACAGGACAAGCCGCTGCTCAGTTGCCTGCAATGCCTTCTCTGCCTGCTTACGCTCAGTCACATCACGGACCGCACTTAAGGCAAGCATGCCCTCCTTGGCCTGGTGCCAACTGAGGCTAATCTCGACCGGAAATTCGCTGCCGTCTTTTCTCAAACCATAAAGCTCAAGGCCCGTGCCCATGGGGCGAAAATGCGGTGTTTGAAAAAATTTTTGGCAGTGTGCTTGATGGCGATCCCGAAAACGCTCGGGTAATAAGATTTCTAGCTTTTGGCCAATTAATTCTTCCCTGGAATAGCCAAACATATTCTCTGTCTGGGCGTTGATCTGGACGATGCAGCCCTCTTGATTGACGACTAGGATGGCATCGGGCGTGCTTTCTAGAAGTCCTTTGCTGAGTGCTTCAATTTGGAGCATCTTGGGACTTTTGATTAGGGAAATTGGTATTAAATACCAATTTAACAAAAGAATGCAATTTATTAAGGCTGTAAGTATTTATTTACATTATACTTATGCAGTGCAAAATTACATGTCTGTTTTCCTTTGTCCTATAAAGATTTTCTAACAGCTTATGAGTTAAAATTGGCACCATCCCGAATGACCCACCGGATGACCCAGGAGGACGGGGACGGCATTTCAAGTCTAGTGAACTGCCATCACAGCCACTGACCCCAAGAGCCACATCTCCGTCCTAAACCTAGGCTAACCTTTTTAAAGCTCGCCCGCTACCTACAAAATCCGATGGTAGACCCCCATGCTTCGGAGCAAAAAAAAGCCGGCACTAGAGGCCGGCTTTTTCTCAAAGGAAGGTGGTTTTTTTATAAAACAGTCACCTGGTCAGCTTGAGGGCCTTTCTGGCCGGGGACTTCAATGAAGCTGACTTGTTGACCTTCCTCGAGGGACTTATGGCCATGGCCCGTGATGGAACGGAAGTGTACAAACAGATCACTACCGCCACTTTCCCGTTGTATAAAGCCATAACCTTTTGCATCGTTGAACCACTTTACGGTTCCTGTCTCTTGTACTGACATAGAAAACTCTCAAAAATAATGTAACTCTCTGACATTATAGAAATGCCAGTGAATAAAACTACGTATCGAAGGGGGAACGAATTGGGGCAGAAATGAATTTTTGGGAGAAAAAAACAAAAACTACACAAATACGCGATCCTTAAATACCCTAGCCTTTTCTATCCTGGTAAGAAGAAAGACTATCTTCATAATATATGATTAAGATGAGAATAACAAGCTTAATCGGGCGTGATTACGCCTTGCCCAAATAAAGAACCCCCGTGAAATAGCCTGCGGCAATAATCCGGTCATATCCCCCATCGGAGGGAGGGGTAACCTTGACCCGGTATGCGGCGCTAGGATTATCCTCGCAGTACGATCCGTTCTGGCCGTCGCCGCTCATTCGGCCGAGAGCCGTTCCGAGAGTGCACGGAGTAGCATTGCACCGTTACCCCTCCAAACGCTGCCATGCATGCACGCTAGCGTTGTGGGCTCGGTCATGGCCAGGCGTTCCAGTAGTCTCACGGTAGTGATTACTTTTGTTGTATCGAGTATAGGTTAAATGTTTGTATGTGAGAACTGACCCCTTTGACAGGAGCTTTCCAGGATCTGCTTGGGCGACGGGTTAGGTGATATCAACGTATTCAACTTGACTGCTTGGTGGAGGAATTAGCTCACCATCCTCTCGCATTCCTTCAAGATGAAATTCAATGGCTTCCCGAATCTCTGATTCGACTTCCTCAATGGTAGAACCGGTAGCTACGCACCCAGGGAGGTCTGGGACATAGGCAGAATAGTTGCTTGCAGCCTTTTCAATAACGATTGCATATTTCATGAGAATACCTATCTATTTCCAGCCAGCTTGCTTGAAAATGCTATTGACGGTTCCGGGTGCCAGATCATCACCAGGCTTTCCCGGAACTGTGACCCGGCCCAACTTGGACGGGTGCTTGAACTGGCGATGGCTACCCCGAATTGAGTGGAGGTACCAGCCGTCGTCTTTCAATTTTTGGAGAATATCACCGACTTTCATCCTTTTGACAGCCTCGCTATGGGCATGGTTTCATGCTTGCCTAACGAGCCTGTAGAAAAACTTATATTTTGCCACAGGCGCACTTTCACAAACTGCGCGCTTGCCGATCTTTGGGCCAAAGGTAAGAGCGCGAAGATCGACGCACGGCTGCATTATCGTATATTACTGCGTCTTGATCGTCTCGATGCCATCCAGCGGCCCGAAGAGATGAATCTGCCAGGCTTTGATTTTCACTAACTCAAGGGTCAGAGGCCCACGCGCTACAGTGTGCATGTGAATGGTCCCTGGTGCATCACTTTTGAATTCGAGAATGGCGATGCCTATCGAGTTGATTTTGAACAGTATCATTAAAGAGCATGACATCATGAAAGAATATTCCGCCCAGCGTAATCCCGATCGCTGCCCGTCCCATCCGGTCACGCCTACTGTTGCCGTCAGGCTTGGTAAGCTGTTCGGCGATTTCGCTTTGTCGATAACCAAGTCCTCGAAATAGAGCCGCTTTGAATCGTCCAATGGGGGGGTATCCGACAACAAGTAATCCTGGATTTTTTCTTCGGCGATGATCGCCTGATCAGGATTTGGCAGCTTTAAAGCTCGCTCCTTTGATTTTAACGCCTCTCACGAACTAGAGCAGAGTCGCCTTATAACGACCTTGATACAGGTACTCTACAAGCCGTAGCGGCAATTAAATACTGTATGTCGATGCCATTCACCGCACCCCTTTCAAATAGCAGGCGCGCAAATTCCAGTCTTGAAGGTCTTGCTATACATCGAGTAAAGGTTTTGATGTTAGAACTGACCCCTTTTCTTGCAGGGTGAAGCCGTCCGAGTTGACGCTGTTGTTATGCATTATTCGTAATGACTCCATAGCCGTAACACCTTGACAACGCGATCCTCTTCCAGCACCTGGTATACCAACCGATGCTGTATATTGATTCGCCTCGAATAGGCCCCAGCAAGATCGCCGACGAGCTTTTCGAAAGGGGGCGGCCTCTGAAACGGGTCCTCGGCAAGGATGGCTAACAACTCCTGTGCCTTTGGTTTTAACCCGCTTGAAGCCAGCTTCTTCGCGTCCTTTTGTGCTTGCTTCGTATAGACCACCCGCCAACTCACCAATCCAGGTCCTTGGCGCACTCGTCAACGGGCGTCTCCATGCCTTGCCGGATCGATTCGCGCATACCAGGGACAGATAGCAGAAACAGCGTCTCTTGGATCGCCTCCCAGTCTTCCTCGGAAACCAGCACCGCCTTGTTCCGCTTCCCCGATATCAACAACGGCTGATGCGAGGATGCGACCTCGTCGATCAGGCGATACAGGTTAGCACGGGCTTCGCTGGCCGTAATTGCAGTCATGACACACCTCCACTAGGCTACCTACACCTATTGTACGTCATTTCGTACGTACGTAAAGAAGTACGTCATAGCTGCATAACATCGAAGCTAGCCGGCCCGCGCTTTAGCGCGGTTCCGAGTTGAGCGACTTGTTAGCCGTGGCATCGTATAAGCTGCCCGATACATACTTGTGAAGAATGCTTGATACAAGTGTTTGATAAGGGATGCCTTCCTCTAGCGCCCGCCTTTGTAAAGCCTCTAAATCACGTGATGATATGCGAATGTTTATGCGTTTATCTTTTTTAAATGTCTCTTCAGCAGCTTTCGCAAGTTGCTTCTTTCGCTGCGGAGTTAAAGCAGACTTAAACTCTCCTGCTTCGAAATCACGCAGAATTTCTTTCTCTTCCTCATCAAGTTTAACTTTGCTCATGACTTGCCTCCAAGGTATTGCTTTGTAGCCTTTCTGCTTGGAATGACAGTTTTTAAGAAGATTTCATTATCACTTTCTATATACGGGACCAAATAGGCATATTCATCAACCTCTACAACGAATACCCGTTGATTTAGGTATTTAGTCTTGTTGGGGTGTTCAATATCATCCAACAACCGGCCCTTTTGTATGAAGAATAAGATATCTTCAAAAGATATTTGACGATCTTCTATAAGTTGCTGATTTTTAATATGATTCCAGTTGAAAGGCTTCATGGGACCAATTTTAGCATATATGTGTGCTTATTGGCATCGTTTCTTTCGGCTAATCGGGGAGTTGACAGGCGGGTTCTCCTGTATACATAGAGGCACAGCGTCTGATTATGCGGGGCGGGAGGTTCTGCTAGTCGAACAATTTATTCTCAAGTAAATACACCCTCATAAGTTGATATTCTAAAAATAGTAAATATCAATAGACAAGACTTGACCCCTTTGTTCGGGTAGTAAATATCAATAGACAAGACTTGACCCCTTTGTTCGGGACCCCTTTGTTCGGCGGCGGTGGTGGTTTCACCTTTCAGGTAGCGCTGGATCAACACCGGTGTGCTGAACAAAGTGGTCCAGCGTTCAATAACGTCGGCGTCTTCCCAGTGCCCCGCCGTGTCTTCATCGACCCGCAATACGACATGGTAGTGATTGCTCATCACGGCATAGGCGCAGATGTCGATAGCGAATATGGACGATAAGCGCTTGAGTTTGTCGACAATCCATTGGCGGCGGTGTTCGTAGTTGCGACCGGAGAAGTCATCGACGCCGCACAGGAATGCACGGCGCACACAACGGGCGACGCAGTGGTAGTACGGAGTATCGACAAGGCTGATTTGAAGAGAGCGCGCTTGTGTCATGGTGGAAGTCTAGCGGATCAAAACAGGAAGGGCAACAAAATATGGGTGTCCTTTATTCTCGTTTTCTGTGCCATAAGGCAACCCTTTTGAGTTATGCACTACCTCGCTTTCAAAGGAAACCTTTCTGGATGTTCTATGATCTCAGCAGTCAGATCTACATCCAAGTCTGGCCAATAGAAATGATCCGGAGAAGGTTCCTCGACATTTAATATCTTTGCCACAGTCACGTTTTTGAACCACGGGAAATTCTCATAGGACATGAACAATTCTCGGTCGTGGGCCAGCAGCCAAATACCATGCTTTGAAATGTTAGTCACCTCAACTTCCAAAATGTCTTTGCCAAGCGCTCTTGAGCTCATGATAATGTGCCTCAATGATGCCTTCGATCTCTTTCAATTGAGTTCTTGATAAATGATAGTTCTTCGCCAATTCGATTTCCGGCTCCAGCCAAAATTTTGCCTCTCCGCTTCCGCAGTACACGTGAACATGAGATCGCGATTCTTCTCTTGAGAAAAAGAAGAACCTGTATCCTCTCTCGCGGAAAATAGTAGGGCTCATAGCGCTTCCTATAATGCCTAATGACGTAGCTGAGCGGCGAGTTTGCGCCAGATAATAGAAAAGGGGTTAGCCGGGCAATGCTAGCACTAACCAGATGCCGAAGAAGTATAGCAGTTGGACAGTCCGAGTTAAGCGCTAAGCACCCTGTTTTGCATTGATTTCTTTTTCCACGGGCTTTAATCCAGCGAGAAGCGTTTCGGGTGCGATATCTTGCTCATGAGGCCATGTGACAGCACCAAACACCACATCGACCTGTGAAAAGTACGCCTTGTTTTTCAGTTCTCTGAATAAGCCATGATCCAGATACGGCTTGAGGTCAAAAATTCCTTTCCGTCCATCTTCGAGTTCAACGTAAATTTCGTAGTTATCCAATGGACACACTCTTTTCACGTCCCAATACATCATTGCCTCACAGTGGATCGATCTTATAGGGGGTTTCTCCGGCCACGGCTAATTCCCAGTTAGCTATGAGTTCATCTCGATGTAGCTCAATCCATGCTTGCACCAGACGCAGTTGCTTACGGGGCAGCTCGCCTGCGAGTATTTCACCATCATCAATTCGGACTGAGGCCTCGAACTCTGCGTACCGCGCATGGATGTGTGGCACACCATGATGCTAATTATCCAGAAAGTACATCCGGATGATAATCCCGTAGAACATTGAAATTACGGGCATAATTAAGCCACCTCCCTTTGCCTAGGCCTTCCTATTGTGGCGCGTCATGGTGTCAATTGCCGAACAATTTAAAAATAATGGCAAATTTGTCTGCATATCTACTTTAGAAATCATCATAAACGCTAGTTAAAAGAGGTCAAGAAAGAATGCCCCTACCTTATTGGAATAAGTTCGACGAGTTAGGTGATTAAGACATCACTCCCTCCATGCGGAGAGGAATTATTAGTGATTAAATTAAACAGTTATTTAGTATTTAGAAATAATGGGCTAAGTCTTATTTCGTGCTTATCTTCGAACTTGATATTCTACAAATAGCAAATAGCAATAGACAAGACTTGACCCCTTTGCTTTGATAGTACATGCCACTCAGACGGGGCCAATGAGATAGATCCTCGCTCTCGCATCAATTCCGTTCGATTGTGACATCTGCGCCAAACCTGGAGTACTTCTAACGCCACCCATCACCGGCTGCGACCGAAGGGAGCGGTCCGCGTGCATGGACTTCGTTAGGCCGTTCATAATTCAACTTTTCAAGCCCCGTTTCCTAGCCATTCCTATTCATATCTGACCGGTTTGGTTAGGTTTAAATTTCGCTGCACTCGGTGCCTTTTTGCTAAAGCAAAGCGCGACACCTAGTCCTAAAAAAAAGAGCACTATGGTTGGAGGCTCAGGGATTGCTCGAGATTCCTCCAGAGACGAGTCGAAAAGGCTGGCTATTGCGAAATCACCTGCGCCGGCATTGGGCCCCAGAAGCGCGCCGACCCGAAGCACATTACGGAAGTCAACTCGCGTATTTGCTGGTCGGAAGCCGCTTTCCTCTTTAGAGTCCTGAATATCGAAACTTCCACTTCTGACTAAGGCAGTCGCATCTTCAATTTCGAAGCCTAATGGATCCAATCTACCAAACCAGTCAGCTCCAGCTTCCGCCCACATGCCGGCTGGTGGCCCCAGACGTTGCGAATCAAGTGTCATCTCCAATCTGCCGTCTATGCTGATCACCTGCTTAAGCAGCCCCCCCGGATGTGTCCAGTGTGCAGCGACGAAGAGTTCAGCTCTTTTTTCCTCGCCGGGGGCATCAGCGATAACGCTTATGCCTTTCTCGAGCCGTCCGAAAAACCGTCCCTGCGTGTGACGCACAAACCCAATCGCCTCGCCTTGATCATAGAGGTGCGAGATATTGGGGAACGTCTCAGAATCGCTCAAATCGAAGAATAATGGATCTCCGTTTGGCGTAGATCTAACTAGCTCTGTAATGTCATCTAACGGGGACAACGGATCTCCAGGCTCAGCTCGAACAAAGGCCTGGTCGATAGTTAGTCCGGCCGCAGGTGTCCACCATAGATGCGATAGCACTATTGCCATGAACCACATTAAACGCTTCATGGTACTTCTCCTCCACAATCAGGTTTCTTGGATAACGGGCCGGGAGCTGAGCGGCACCCCGCGCGGAGCGGGCGCTCAGGAGGAGCGCATCGCGAGCACGGGGCGCAGCCGCAGAGCGGTGTCCGCTCCAGCGACAGTTAGGCGTCGCTCGCGCTACGGTGACCTTCAAATGATTCTCCCTTCAATTTCAGCACTTCGGTTTCCATTGGCAACAGCGTTTGGCGCGAGCAAGCCTACTGGCGCGGCTCCCGGCCCGTTAAGCGCCGCGACGCGAGGGAGCGCGAGCGGCGCTTAACATGAAATAGACTGACTAAGCTGCGTCTTATCACACGCAACCGGCTACTGGCCAATACCTATTTCTATCCTTATATCAAATAATTACTAATCCTGACAGCGTATATTAGTTTTGACAAATACGCATCTCAGCTCTATTTTTCTTTCGTTTTGTGACCTGCGTCTTATAAGACGTATACTGTCTCTTCAACGGAGCAAAAAATCGCCGATATCATATATATAGCTGAGTTGTTCGGTGTTGCCAATCGGTGATATACGCATGAGTATCTCAAAGCCCAAATCCCCGCCTAAGCTCCTCGATCAAGTGCGGGAGGCTATTCGTGTCAGGCACTACAGTATCCGCACGGAACAAGCGTATCTGGGTTGGATCAAGCGCTTCATTTTTTTTATGGCAAGCGCCATTCTGGCGATATGGGCAAGGCGGAGATCAGTGCTTTTTTGTCTCATCTCGCCGTCAGGGGAAAGGTAGCGGCCTCCACGCAGAATCAGGCGCTCAATGCCATTCTGTTCTTATATCGTGAGGTTTTGAAGCGGGATGTGGGGTGGTTGGATGAGGTAGAACGGGCAAAAAAGCCGTTGCGTCTTCCGGTGGTATTTACGCCCAACGAGGCGAGAAGAGTTTTGGCGTTGTTACCGAAGGGAAAATGGTTGATGGCCAGTCTTCTGTATGGTTCCGGCCTGCGTTTGATGGAGTGCGTGCGGTTGCGGGTCAAGGACGTGGATTTTCACTATCGTCAGATCACGGTCCGGGATGGTAAAGGCCGCAAGGACCGAGTGACGGTGCTTCCGAAAAAGCTGGCCGAACCGCTGCAAGTTCAGTTGGAGACTGTGAAGACGCTGCATCAACAGGATCTAAAGGAAGGTTGCGGCGCGGTTTATTTGCCTTACGCTCTGGAGAAAAAGTATTCCAACGCTAATCGTGAATTTGGCTGGCAGTATGTGTTTCCCGCAAGTAAACGGGCCATCGATCCTCGTTCTGGGGTGGTGCGCCGCCATCATCTCTCAGAAACCGCACTGCAGCAGGCCGTTAAGAATGCCATTCGCAAAGCAGGGATCAATAAACCGGGTAGCTGCCATACGTTTCGGCATAGCTTCGCAACGCATCTGCTGGAAAATGGCTACGACATCCGAACCATACAAGAACTACTGGGGCACAAGGATGTGAATACCACGATGATCTACACTCATGTTCTTGAGCGGGGTGGCAGGGGTGTACGCAGTCCGCTGAACTGGTAAGCAGAAAATAAATCCGTCCCTGACGCCTCTTGAATGGGTAATCCATTCCCTCCATTCTACCTCCCTTCGTCGCTTCCAAATGTTAAAGTATCCCTTTCTCCTTCGGCCCCTTGGCCGTAATGTTTAGGCGCTTTGGTGTTTGCGTATTAGATATGACGGATTTTATGACGGATTTATTGCCCCCCAGCTTCTATGCCCGCGATGCCTTGGAGGTGGCTGCGGATTTGTTGGGGGTCTTGCTCTGCCGCGATCAAGTAGTACTGCGGATCACAGAGGTGGAAGCCTATCGTTGGCCGGAGGATACCGCCAATCATGGCCGTCATGGACGGACCTTGCGGAATGAGGCCCTGTGGGGACCGCCGGGGCGGGTTTATCTTTATGTCTGCTATGGCATCCATCATCTTCTTAACTTGGTGACGGGGGAAGAAGGGCAGGCCGCTGCGGTGCTGATTCGCGCTTGCGAGCCGGTGGCGGGCCTTGATCTCATCCAACGCCGCCGCCGGGGTAAAATAGGGCCGAGCTTGCTCACCGGCCCAGGGAAAGTGGGCGCGGCTTTGGGACTGGATCTGGGCTGGAATCACCATCCTCTTTATGAACCAGGGGGGCTTGAGGTCCGCTGGGGTGCTCCGGTGAAAGGGCGGTTGGCGGGGCCGCGGGTGGGGATCGCCTATGCCCGTCCCGAGCATCGGGATGCCCCTTGGCGGTTGGCCATTCCGGATAGCCCTTGGGTCAGTTGCCGTTCCCAACTCCAGCCTAGCCAGGAAAGCTAGCAGAAATTATTAACCCGGATAATTCATAAGATCACCACAAAGGCACGAAGAACACAAAGAAATCAGCTTGGTGGTGAAAAGTCCAGGTTAAAATATCAGCGGAACATTCCGTTTGGATTCCAGGATGTCTTCATGTCTAAAGGATTTATTTGGGTCAAGGGAGCCCGGCAGAATAATCTGAAGGGGCTCAATCTCAAGTTCCCCCTCAATGAGCTGATTGTGATTACCGGGGTCAGTGGTTCCGGTAAATCTTCCCTGGCCTTTGACACCATTTACGCCGAAGGGCAACGGCGCTATGTGGAGACTTTCTCTCCCTACGCCCGCCAGTTTCTTGACCGGATGGACAAGCCCCAGGTGGATCGCATCGAGGGGATTCCACCGGCTATTGCCATCGATCAGACCAATCCGGTTCGGACTTCCCGCTCCACCGTAGGGACCATGACGGAGTTGAATGATCACCTCAAGCTTCTCTTCGCCCGGGCGGGAAAACTCTACTGCCAGGGTTGCGGGCAACCGGTGCGGCGGGATACGCCGGATAGCATTTATGACCAGCTTCTCCATCAGGGGATGGGTCTTCGGGCTTTGATGACTTTTGAGATTGCCATCCCTCCCAACTTTTCCCCCCAGGAGGTGAAAGAGCAGCTCTTAAGGCAAGGCTATACCCGCTTTCACCACCAGAATGATCAGGTATTAGAGGTCATTCAGGATCGGCTGCGCTTGGAGCCCAGCCGGCGGGAGCGGATTGTGGAAGCCCTGGAAACGGCCCTCAAGCATGGCCGGGGCCGCCTTGCCGTCTATCCTTTGGATGAAGACCGCCAACCCCTGCCGCCTTGGCGCTTTTCCTCCGCTCTCCACTGTCCCCAGTGTGATCTGGCTTACCGGGACCCCTTTCCCAACCTGTTTTCCTTTAACTCTCCCTTGGGGGCCTGTGAGACTTGTCGGGGCTTTGGCCGGACCATGGGGATTGACTATGACTTGGTGGTGCCCGACGACCGTAAAACCCTGGCCGAGGGGGCCATCAAACCCTGGCAGACCGCAAGTTATGAAGAATGTCAGCAGGATCTGATGAGATTTGCCCGCCGGCGGGGGATTCCTACTCAACGCCCTTGGCGGGAGCTGACCTCCGACCAGCAGCGCTGGGTATTGGAAGGAGAGGGGGAGTGGGAGGAAAATAAATGGTATGGAGTCCAGCGTTTCTTCCATTGGCTGGAAGGTAAAAGCTACAAAATGCACATTCGGGTGTTGCTATCCAAATACCGGGCCTACCATCTTTGTCCCGCCTGCCACGGAGCGCGTCTCAAACCCGAGTCCTTGCTGTGGCGGCTGGGAACCAAAGCCGATGCCGATCGGGTGCTGCCGGAAAAACACCGCTTTAAGCCCTCAGGGGTCCGGTTTTCCCAACCGCAATTGGCGGCTTTGCCGGGTTTGACCCTCCATGATGTGATGCAGCTTCCCCTGGAGCGCTGCCAGCAATTTTTTACTCAGCTTACCTTGCCCGCCCCCTTGGATCAGGCCGCCGAATTGCTGTTAGGGGAGATTCGCTCCCGCCTCAATTACCTGGTGGAGGTGGGGCTGGGCTATCTCACTTTGGACCGCCAATCCCGGACCTTAAGCGGGGGGGAAGTGCAGCGGATCAATTTGACCACCGCCCTGGGCACCTCCCTGGTCAATACCTTGTTTGTTTTGGATGAGCCGAGCATCGGTTTGCACGCCCGGGATTTGCAGCGGATCATCCGGGTGCTGCAACGGCTGCGGGATGGGGGCAATTCCCTGATTGTGGTGGAGCACGATCCCCAAGTAATGCTGGCCGCCGACCGGGTGCTGGACTTGGGACCGGGGCCGGGGGAGCGGGGCGGCCAGCGGGTGTTTTTCGGCCCTCCTCACGAATTGTTGCAAGCCAAGAACTCCCTCACTGCCCAGTATTTGGTGGGCAAAAAGCAGGTGGTTGCCGAGCCTAGCCGCGCTGGAAAGCCCCCGGCCACGGCCTCTATGGAGATTCGGGGGGCCACGGAAAATAATCTCAAAAATATCACGGTCCGTTTTCCCCTGAACCGCTTGGTGTGCGTGACCGGGGTCAGCGGTTCGGGCAAATCCACCCTGGTGCAAGAGGTCCTGTATAAGGGATTGCGGAAACTTAAGGGCCAGCCGGTGGGCATTCCCGGCGGCCATCAGGCCCTCCAGGGCCATGAGCCGATCCAGGGGGTGGTGCTGGTGGATCAGTCTCCCATTGGCAAAACCACCCGCTCCAATCCGGTCAGCTACGTGGGGGCCTTGGCGGGTCTGCGCAAAGCCTTTGCCGCCGAGCCCTTGGCCCAGGAGCGGGGCTATGGCGCCGGCACCTTTAGTTTTAACAGCGGCAATGGGCGCTGTCCCACTTGCGGCGGCAGTGGCTTTGAGCAGGTGGAAATGCAGTTTCTCAGCGACGTTTATCTTCGTTGTCCCGATTGCAACGGCCAGCGCTATCGGCCGGAAATCTTGGAAGTCAAACTCCAACCTTCAACTCATAGTCCGGGGAAGTCTATTGCTGAGGTGCTGGAGATGACGGTGGCCGAGGCTCTGGAGTTTTTCGCGGACTATCCGGAGGTGAAGCGGGGAATCGAACCCCTCCAGGCGGTGGGGCTCGGTTACATGAAATTGGGCCAGCCGGTGCCCACCTTGAGCGGGGGCGAGGCCCAACGGCTGAAGCTGGCCGGCCATTTGGCCAAAGGGCGGGGACGTAAGGAAGCCCATCGTACCCTGTTTTTATTTGATGAACCGACCACGGGCTTGCATTTTGACGATATTGCCACCTTGCTCCAAGCCTTCCAGCGTTTGTTGGCGGAAGGTCATTCCCTGGTGGTGATAGAGCACAATCTGGAGGTGATCCAGGCGGCGGATTGGATCATCGATTTGGGTCCGGAAGGCGGTGAGGCCGGGGGCAAAGTGATTGCTATCGGTTCCCCCCAGGAGGTAGCCCAATCCCAAGGCAGCCATACCGGCCAAGCCTTGCGGGATCATGCCCAGGCCCTGAACTTACTCACCCTGGCAACGCCGGCCATTGGCGAGGCTCCTTCGAGCTATGGGGCCATGTTCCCGGAGCAGGCAAGGGCAGAAGGAAACTCGGCTATCTATATCCATAATGCCCGGGAGCACAATTTAAAGGGCATTGAACTTCAAATCCCCCGGGAGCGGTTCACCGTCATTACCGGTATCTCCGGTTCCGGGAAAAGCACGGTGGCCTTCGATATCCTTTTTGCCGAGGGGCAGCGGCGCTATTTGGAGTCCCTCAATGCCTATGCCCGGCAGTTTGTCCAACCGGCCGCCCGCCCTGATCTGGACGCCATCTTCGGCATCCCCCCCACAGTGGCCATCGAGCAGCGCACCAGCCGGGGGGGACTCAAGAGCACGGTGGCCACCCTCACCGAGATTTATCATTTCCTGCGTTTGCTATTCGTTAAGCTGGGCCAACAGCATTGCCCCGACTGCGGCATTCCCATTGAAGCCCAAACCCTGGAGGCCATCCAGGCCCGGATTCTGCGGGACTACCGGGGCCGCCGCCTGAGTGTATTGGCCCCCCTGGTGGTAGCTCGTAAAGGCTATTATACGGATCTGGCCAAGTGGGCCGCCACCAAGGGGTTTACCCATTTGCGGGTGGATGGAACAATGATCCCGACGGACCCTTGGCCCCGCCTGGATCGGTTCAAGGAACACTCCATTGAATTGCCGGTAGGGGAAATCAAGGTCACCCCTGGGGAGGAAAAGGCGCTGGGGACGTTATTGGAGCGGGCTTTGAGTCTGGGCCAGGGGAGGGTGGAAATTCTCCTTCCCAAAAAGGGGGAGAAGACCCTCTACTCTACCAAGCGTTCTTGCCCCAGTTGCAGTCGCAGCTTCGGGGAGCTGGATCCTCGTTTGTTCTCCTTTAATTCCCCACAGGGTTGGTGCCCCCGCTGCTATGGCACCGGGCAGGTGCTGCCTGGTTTTGATGGGTCGCAAACCGGGGAGGAAAAGGAATGGGCCGTGGGGGAAGAAAATTCTGCTCGGATTTGCCCCGCCTGCCAGGGGCGGCGGTTATGGCCCGACGCCCTGGCGGTGTATTTCCAGGAGCGGAATATTGCCGAATTTACCGGCATGTCGGTAGCGGCGGCGGAGGCCACCTTTCAGTCCATGAAACTGCAAGGGCGGGAGGCGGCAATTGCCCGGGATCTCCTGCCCGAGTTGCGGTCCCGCCTGAAATTTCTCAAAGAGGTGGGATTGTCTTATTTAACCTTGGATCGGGCCGCCCCGACCCTCAGCGGGGGGGA
This sequence comes from Nitrosococcus halophilus Nc 4, assembly GCF_000024725.1. NCBI lineage: Bacteria > Pseudomonadati > Pseudomonadota > Gammaproteobacteria > Chromatiales > Chromatiaceae > Nitrosococcus > Nitrosococcus halophilus. The sequence continues at coordinate 142,636 of NC_013960.1, forward strand.
GGCTCAGCGCATCCGCCTGGCTTCCCAGCTCGGTTCCAACCTGCGGGGGGTGTGTTATATCCTGGATGAGCCCACCATCGGCCTCCATCCCCGGGACAATAAAATGCTCCTCAATACCTTGGGCAAATTGGAAGGCAAGGGCAACACCATTGTGGTGGTGGAGCATGACGAGGACACTATCCGGCGAGCCGAGCATGTCATCGACCTGGGACCGGGAGCCGGGGTGAATGGGGGCAGGGTGGTGGCCGCGGGCACGGTGGAGGCGTTGCTCCATCATCCGGAATCGGTCACCGGACGTTGCTTGGCCCATCCCTTGCCCCATCCTCTCATGGAAAAGCGGCGCTCCGAGGCCGCTGAATGTCAGCTGGAGATTCAGGGGGCGTCCCTCCATAACTTGAAACATCTGGATCTCTGCCTTCCCTTGGGTCGGCTAGTAGGAGTGACCGGGGTCAGCGGCAGCGGTAAAAGTACCCTGGTGCGGCAGGTGATCCATGGGAATCTGCAACGGTGGTTGGGCGTCAAGGGGAAGACTCAGGGCAAGAATGCCGCTTTTCAGGGATGTGAAGGGATCCGGGGTTGGGAGGCCATCCAGCGGGTGCTTGAAGTGGATCAAACTCCCATTGGCAAAACCCCCCGTTCTTGTCCGGCCACCTATGTGGGCTTTTGGGACTCTATCCGGCGTTTGTTTGCCGAGACGCCGGAAGCCCGAATCCGGGGTTATGGGCCGGGCCGCTTCTCCTTTAATACCAAAGAAGGCCGCTGTCCGGAGTGTGAGGGCCAGGGAGTTAAAAAGATCGAAATGAGTTTTCTGCCCGATGTGACCGTTCCCTGTGAGATTTGCCATGGAGCCCGCTTTACCCCCGAGACCTTGATGATCCGCTACAAGGATAAGCATATCGGCGAGATCCTGGCCATGAGCGTAGATGAGGCGACCGCGTTTTTTTCCGCCCATGTCTGGATTCATCGGCCTTTGCAACTGCTGCAAGCGGTAGGATTGGGGTATCTTAGCCTCGGTCAACCCAGCCCTACCTTAAGTGGAGGCGAGGCCCAGCGGATTAAATTAGTAACGGAGCTGGCCAAGGCCCGCTCCACGCCCGGCCGCGCCGGCAATCATCATACCCTGTATCTCTTGGATGAGCCGACGATTGGCCTTCATATGGCGGATGTGGAAAAGCTTATCCGGGTCCTCCATCAACTGGTGGAAGTGGGCAATACCGTCATGGTCATTGAGCATAATCTGGATATTATCGCCGAGGCGGACTGGCTTGTTGACCTGGGTCCGGAGGGGGGCGACGGCGGGGGGCGGATTGTCGCCCAAGGAACGCCCGAGGCCGTTGCCCGAATTAAAAAAGGCTCCCATACGGCCAAGTTTTTGGCTGGCTTTCTGCGGGAAAGGCGCCTAAAAATTAATAAATAACTTTCACCATAGGAGAGCCAGGATGTCAGCACGGCAGTCAAAAGAAAACCCCCATCCTCAGCAAGGGCCAGCCCACCGGGTTGAAGTGGTGCCGATTCCGAAACGGGTCCGTGTGCTCTTTAATCAGGAGACGATTGTAGACAGCACTCAGGTATTGCTTTTGCGCGAGACTTATTTGCCGCCGGTGTATTATTTTCCTCCTCAGGATGTGCGCATGGAGTGGCTACAGCGGACGGACCATAGCAGCCGCTGTCCCTTCAAAGGCGAAGCCGCCTACTGGAGCGTCACCGTGAGAGAGCGAAGCGCTGAGAATGGAGCTTGGAGCTATCCAGAACCCCTTGAACAAGTGGTCCCTATCAAGAATCATATTGCTTTCTACTGGGATAAAATGGATGCTTGGTACGAAGAGGATGAACCGGTCTTTGTCCATCCTTGCGATCCCTATGTCCGGATAGACGTACGGGAGAGTTTTCGCCCGGTGCGGGTTGTGTTAGGGGGTAAAGTCGTGGCTGAAACCCGTCGAGCCCGCTTTCTATTCGAGACTGGCCTACCCACCCGTTATTATATCCCCCAGGAAGATGTTCAGATGGACTGGCTAGAGCCTTCTGAAACCCATACCGCTTGCCCCTATAAGGGAAAGGCAAGCTACTGGTCGGTGCGGATTGGAGATCAATATTTTAAGGATCTGGTTTGGAGTTACCCGGACCCCCTGCCGGAGGCAAGCCAGGTAAAGAACTACCTGGCGTTCTATCAGGAAAAGGTGGAGGCCTTCTATGTGGATGGGGAATTACAGCGTATCTCGGGATAGATTTAAGCGGCAGGTTGTTCATATTGTCTTGTATAAAGTCTGGAGTGACTCCATAAAGACTTAGTGCTACTTTCTGGTTATCGAGACTGAACCTGGAGTCGTCCATGTCTTGGCAAGTCAAACACTATTACACGCCCGAAGAATACCTCGCCCTGGAGTGTCAGACCGACACCAAGAGCGAATACTTTGCCGGCGAGATTTTCGCCATGGTCGGCGCAAGCCCGGCGCACAACCTGATCGTCGCCAACATGATCGGTGAGCTAAGGCAGCAGCTCAAAGGACGCCCCTGCCGGGTCTACGCCAACGATCAGCGGGTCAAGGTCAGCCCCACGGGCCTCTATACTTATCCGGACATCGTGGTTACCTGCGGCGACGAACGTTTCGACGAGAACGATAGGGACACCTTGTTGAATCCACGGGTCATCATTGAAGTGCTCTCCAAGACCACTGAAAGTTATGACCGGGGCGAGAAGTTTGAGCACTACCGCAGTCTCGATACCCTAGTAGAATACCTGTTGGTCGCCCAGGAGAGACCCCACTTAGAGCACTACCGCCGCCATCCTGACGGTCAGTGGTTGTTTTCCGACGCTAGTGGGCTGGAGGCGGTGATTGAGTTTCCGGCCATCGACTGTCGGCTAGTGTTGGCCGAGGTCTACGACAAGGTACCCCTGGAAACCGAAGGGCCAGGGCATCCGCCTCCCGTGGGTTGAGCAGTCTCATACCAATTTAACCAAAGGATGCAATTTATTAAGGCCTCAAGTGGTTGTTTAGTCGGAATCCATTACCCGGCAAGGCAGGACTTAGTAGGCTTATCTAAGATTTCTCTTGCAGCAATACCATGCCATAGGGCGGCACAAACACATGGCTTTTGATAGACAGGCTTTCGTGGGTGACGTGCTTCCACATCTTCTTTTGACCGTCGTTCCAGAAAGAGAAATTGGAAATGCGCCGCAAGGAAGAGTTTGAAAAGGCGTTATCTAAACGGTATGCCAAACCTAATGGGAAGGGCAAAGTTTATAAAATAATCCGGGGCGTCCTCTGTTAAGCCGATCCCGCCCGATATAGACAACAAAATCCCGCGACCCAGGACGGATGAGGCTCCAAAAATGAAGGAGCTACTCACTTGATTGCTACCGGGAATATCGCCGCCGTTGACCTCTAACTCCTGAGAGAAGACCTGTTGTAGCTCGAGGCGTAGAGACGTGGCCGGACTGGCAGCCAATAGCGCGCCGATTGAGAAACCAAACTTGTCGCCTGGGTCGATGTTGTCCTTTTCGAAAGAGGATTCATAGAAGAAGTTGCCAGTAAAGGCCAGCGGATCTTGGCGTTTAAGGGCCGTAAGGGATCCCCGGATCTCATGGAAGCCGCCGCCCAGCGCGACACCGTTGCTAAACCGTTGGCTTGTGTCCGTATCCCAAGTGACTCGGGCTATCAGGTCTGGTAACCAACCCCGTTCACGGAACACCGTCTTAGCGACGCCGACGGTAATGTCCCCAAGTGATGAGCCTAGATCGTTCGTTTCCCTAAATGAAACCTGCCCTGCCGGTTGTACCAAAGTTTGGTCCACAACCCGGGCAGGAAGACTGAGTTCTAGTTGGGAATCGAAAGGCAAACCAAAGCGGGTAAAGAAACCCGCATCAAATTCGTTGCGGCGAAGCTCCGCGTTTCTTGTTAATACTTGACCGCTCTCTCCGAGGACAAGCGTAGGTGAAAATTGCTCCCGTCGACTATAGACCACAAAAGGCTGGACTTCCATGAGGCCAAATGGCAAGAGTAAAGCACCTACCTGGGTTAAGGTCCTTTCTAACGCTCGTTCGGCTGCATCTTCGTCCACCTCGAATGTGCCAGGGGCGGATGATTTCGCCTTTTTTTCTGGGAGCTTTTCCTGGGCTTGGGCCTGTTGGATGGGTTTCTTTGATTGGGCTGCCGGAACGGCGGGCTTAGGGAGGGGATGCCTTGGAGGCTGCTTTACCTGAGGCGATGGAGAGGGTGGCGGTGTCGTGCCGACAAGACGCTCAAGTTGCTCTACCCGTTTCTGGAGATCTTCAATCAGAGCATCGCGCTCTGCAATTTTCCGGTCCCGCTTCTCAAGCTTTTCCAGCAATTGCTGGGTAATTTCCGGCGTTTCTTGGGCGTATCCTAGCTGATTACTAACAATAAAGAGGCCTATTACCAGAAATGCAGTCAATAACCCGCTTCTATTTCGCAGGTTTAAGAATACTGCCAGCTTCATTATTCCCCCTAAATTATTATGGTTATGGTGATTGCGTCCGCTATCGCAACATGACAAAATCACTCGTTTTAGGCGTTAGGCGATTAGGTGGTTCTATCCCATCCCGTCGTGTGACGATGAAGCCAACTTTACCAAATTGCGGATATTCAATCCAAAATTGTTTGAACTTTCTTATAAGCATAGTACGGTTGCCCCATGCCGGGTCCGCCAACAGCACCCGGTTACCCTGCACACCTCGGAAGATAACAAAGTGGTTGTAACCATGGGTGTTAATGGGAACCAATATCGGCGCCCGCTCGATAAGATCCTCTAATGCTAGCTTGCCATAGCCGATTCCCTTATACCCTCGGGAGTCCACGAAACGTTTAAGGTCCAAGAGGGAAAAACCCTCCCGGATTTGTACAATTGCTGGATTTTTGAGATATTCCTTCCGGGTCATAAGAGCTTTGGCCACCTCTTTCTCGGCCACAGAGTCCCCATGTTGATAATTCAATAATGTGGCTAAAGCCGCCGCTCCACAACTGAGATCCCATTGTTGTAAGATAACGTTTTCGCGACGCATTTCTAAAAGAGACTTGACCTGCCGGCCCTCTGCTGTCCCCGCAAAATTTGCTAGCAGCAAGACTATTAAGAGCACAGCATAGACTGGTGAGCACCCTTGTTTACGAATCATGGCTGATGTTTTAAATAAAATATTAAAAGGAGTGATTAGTGTAAGCTTATACATAGTGGACTTATGTTGTTAGAGAGAGACGTCAAGTTTTTTGCTAAGAACGATATTAAGTAATTGCGTTATGACTACTTAATAAGTTTAAAGCGTATTGCAGAATTTTCTATGGATAGAATCAGAATCAGGGGTTGGCTACAGCTAACGACTCTGAGAGGCAGGAGTTAGGTAATAATATTTTTTCTCGTTTCATTGTTTCATTTATGAAAGAGAATCACGGAAAGAAATAGTTTTATGTTATGCTAAGAATGCATGGGGCGTAATCCTGTTTTCCTGGTTTTATGCTTATATAAAACAAAGAAAAGCGCCCCATGCGCTTTCCGCATGGGGCGTAATCCTGTTTTCCTAGTAAATTTATTGCAACTGGGCCGCTGCTTGTGAAGCACTTTGAGCAGCAGCACCAGTAAATACAGGTCCTCCGGGGGTGCCAATCGCCACGGATTGACCAAGGCTAGTATTGCCTGCTGCAGCGGCTGCAAACTGAGGGTCAGCTGTTGTGTCAACCTGAGCAAAAGTCTCAGAGTTGGTTTGAGAGAGTATAGTGCCAGCACCTGCTCCTTGTGCAATTGCAGTAGCATTCCCTTGAAGCAGTACAAAAGCGCCAGCGGTTACGCCATCCATTTGGACATCGGTTAATTTAACGGGTTCTTTAGCACTGCTTGTGCCGGCAAGTGCGAGCATTAAGGCGCACGTCATAATAGAGAAAATATTTTTCATGGTTTGATCTCCTTTCCAATGAGTTGATTTTATTGCATCTTGGTTTTCAGGAATTAGAATGCGCTTGCGGCAGACTGTGCTTGTGAACTCGATACAGTCAAAACGAGCTGCCCTCCTTGTGTTGGAATAACTTGAAGAGCTTGAACATTGCTCTGAGTCAGAGTTTGGGTGGCTGAGAATATGAAACCGTTTGCAAGAGCCTGGGCTGCGGCATTAGCTGTACCCGCAGCGGTGACGTTATCCATTTCGGTTTCGCTTAGCATTACGGGTTCATCTGCTACAGCAACGCTTGTTATGGCAAGAAATGCTCCCGTAGCAAAAATACTTGATAATTTTTTCATTGAATCTTCCTCCTTAACGAGATCACTGTTTTTAAGTTTTACAAAAAACCTCTCCCCTCATAATTCATTAAATTCGTGAGGTTCGAGATATTTTCAGCCTACAGAAAATCTGCCAGCTGAAAAATTTTATAACCTTACTTATAAATGTAAATGACAATAAAAAATTATAAATTTCTTAACTAATACCCAGGTAAATTCGTTGGAAGCGGGCTGGTAAAAGAACCAACCTTCACGACCGAAGCCGCATTGATTTCAACCCCAAGCACTTTCGAGTGAATGTTGATTTCGTGTACTTGGATATTCGTCCCAGGGACATCAGCGGTTGGGGTAACATCCGTATCGGTGGATGATCCTTCTCCTATTGCAACAGCACTTGCACTTCCGCCAGCAATACCTATATAGCTCCTGAGGGCAGGATTATCTGCGCCTGACTGTGTAGCTGTCGCCGAACCAAATGTAGAGGTAAGAGCAAAGAAATCTGAATTGGCATCTGCATTAACAATCACATCAGCACTAGTTCCTGCCGTGACATAGTCCATTTGAGCCGTAGATAAAATCAAAGGGCCTTTGTTAGAAGATTCTGCCACAGCAGTCGATGCTGTTATACAAATAGAAAAACTTAAAGCATAGAGAACATTTTTCATCATGGTGGCCTCTTCATTAATATTTGAACTAAGGCACACAGTTAATGTTAGATATCGCCATAAAAATAGCAAGTAAAATTTAGTAAAAAATTAAGGTAAAAAAATGTTTCATAAATTTAACAAAATTATGAGATAAGAAGATATTATTATAGTTAACCTTTTTATTTTAATGATATTTTTTTGAATTTGTTACCTGTAATAAACATGAAACACTTAAATTAAAATTTACTAATTTAAATAGAGTTCTTGAAAATATAGGGCTCGTGAAATGAGGGCCTATAACAAGTGCTTATGTGAAGTGACCATTGTTGTTATAGTTGCCAGGGGTTGTAAAGATAATAAAAAAATAATTTTTATTTTTTTATATAACCCAAGGAATATAGTGATATTGTCTTTGGGTCAGTAAAAATTGAACAAAAAATTTATACTCAATACGGGAATAAAAATAGGCTCTTTTGTATGAAGTTAAGCCTTCCGACTTGTTTGTTTATAGATTTAATTAAGAGCAAGCAAGGTTTGGTTGGCATATTTGTTGCCCCTTGTTAATTTCTAGTAGCCGTATATCTTAATATTTTTGCTAGAAAGAGGTTTTATAGTATGGGTATAAAAAAATGGTTTCTTATAATATGTGCAACAAGTGCGGGTGCTCTTTTATCGAATAAATTGTTAGCTCAACAACTTACATTCCCTGGAGGGAATAAGTCTCCAAGCTCGGAGACTGCAACGGTAATTCTTATGTGCAATATAAACTATATTGGTAGATTTGGTAGGTTTGGTTCCCCAAACCACTCTTTATGTAATTCTTCTGGCAGTGATTCAAGCTCTTGTTCGAGTGATTCCTCAGAGAGTTCATCTGGAGAATCTGAAGAAGAAGATTCTATGACTCTTGAGATGAGTTCTAATATCCCTATCGGTATTCGTGATGGACTTTTGTCAAGGTTTGGAAACTCGGCGGCTTGTGCTGATTTTAAATCAGGAATGTCAACTATGTTGGATAGTTTAGATCCAACTTGCAATATATCTTCATCTCCAAATAATTTAATATATTCCTGCGATTTTGATTTTAAACTTTGATGGCTCTTTGGTAATGGATTAATTCGTGGTTATATTTGAAGTAGGAATTTAATATCAGAAAAAACGGGAAAATTTTACGCTTTGCAGGAGCACAAGGAAGTGCGATGTCGCCCTCGTGAAAGTGCGAAGTAAAATAGCGTATCGAAGGCGAGGGCAGTATTAAGCGTTGTTTGGGTTGGCGTTTTTCCGTATAAATGGCAGTGGGGAGTTTTTATAAGGTTAGTTGTGAATGCTTGCTGCTATGTATGGAATTGGGCGCTGGAACGGCGTACCTGAGCTTACAAGGAGGCAGGCGAGTTTCTTTATGCCGTTGCGTTGCTGCGGTAACCGACCTTGCTGTTATTGAAGAACTCCCAATCTATCCCCAAGGCCGCTAGTGCGACGGCTCTCACCTATTATCCTGAAAAGCTAGGACCAGGCCGCTACCCGAAGTTTAAGTACCCCAGCAAAAGTTTTAAGGGGTTATTTTTTTTGACATTCATCCCTGCCGACGCCTCTTCGTGCGCACAGCGCACGCTACTGGTCGGCTCGTAGGGGCGGTTGAGCCATGCGAAACCGACCGCATTCTTCTCAAAATTTTTGCCGAGATACTTAAAAACGGGCGATAACGGGGTCCTGCACCTTCCAGATTGACAAGCGGCGCGGGGATAAGATGTTTATTCCGGGGGAGTGCTTGCGCCTGCCCAAGCTTGGCCGGGTGCGTGTGGTGTAATCCTACCGGAACATTCCCGTCATGCCTAACAGCGCGACTGGAGCAAGAATGCTTGCGGCTAGTGGTTTATCTCACTCCCGTGTGATTGCGCAGACGTGATTAACCCACCTGCGACGGATAGAATCCTTGGGCTAGATTTAGGGCTGTCGGCGCTGGTGGCGATGAGTGACGAAAGGAAGGAGATGCCGAAACGATGTTTAAAACAGAACTTGCGCCGGTTGGCCCATGCCCAGAGAGGTTTATCGAGGTATGAGCGCTGCGATCGATGCCACGACCGGGATATTGCCGCCGCTCGGGTGATTATATGGGCTGTTTGGGGATGTTTTTATGAATACCCGTGAACAATATTTTATCTCCATAAGTATTAAATACATAAACCCTAAAATAAATAGTACTAAGGTAGTAGGCTCGGGAACTGTTGATGGTTTTGGTCCGCTGAATGATAGTATAGCATTTACTGGCGTATTAAAATTTTGATCCCAAATGTCAGAACCTATTTTTGTTTGCTCAAAACCTAGAAATAATTCTGGTAAAAGAATAGATTCAAAACTAATTTCCTTAAAATAATCTTGAAGCCAAGAAGAAACATCTAGATTAGCTTCTAATACATTTAAAATCGGTGCAAACATATTAAAGCCTTGAGATTGAAATATACTACCTTCAAAAACTAATGTTGGTAAACTGGCCCTATAAAGAACGTTGCCTCTTCTATCTAAGAGTCTTATTTCTGTGCCTGAAAAATATTCACGCCCTTCTATGCTCGCGAAATGAGTCAAGGGATCTATTTCAATATAACCTCCATTTAATGGATCATTTTTATACTTATCTTTTATGTTTATAGGTAACCTATCAAAATATAATGTATTGTTTGTTTTATCCCAGTGCATTTGGAATTTCTGGGATTCACCAACGATCTCATGACCTATTGACTGACCCACTTGAAATGTAGCTCTAGGAGGCGCTTCATAGGACAGTTCAATATGCGTATTTTTTAGATGTAGTATTAGGCTTTGTTGTGGATTAATAAACTCATCTAACAATGGAACTGAGACACTAAGATTACCTGGATTTTCTTTTAGTATTAATTGATCATCAATTCTATTAATATTTGTATCGAACCAATTTTTTATTGCTTGGGAAGAAGAATCTCCAAGGTACATTGTTGATTCTTTTCCATTCTCTAAAAGAGAAACAAATCCAATAGTGGTCGTTTTTGTTTTTCCCCCAGATTGCTGCACAATTTCAATGGTGTCTCGCATATAAGAGAGAGAAGAGGCAGCCTCTGATTTCATTTTTAGTTTATCAATGTCCCAAGTTAGATTAAGTAAAGGATTAAAAGAGTTAGGAGGCGGGAAAGTGTCATCAGTAAAAGTATTTTGTATTAAAAAATTTGAGATCAACCCTTGGCTAATGGTAGCGGCTCTTGAAAATAGTGGATCTAATGAAGAACTTTTTGCGGCTGTGTAATGTTGGCTTTGAAAGGTTGCTATTGCCGCTGGATCATTAAGAACACCACCATTTGAAATATTTGCATCTAGGTTTAAAAATACACTACTAGACGAAGAAGAAGAATGTGAGTTGATGGTTCTATCTGAATTCCCAAGGTTTATTTCAGATTCAAAAAAATCGGGGTCAGTGCTAACGGCAGTTGCATAAGAAGCCGTACCTGCAGTCACGAGTGTGGATGGATTGGGTGGAAAATAAATACCATCATTACTCATAAGCTGAGCAGTTATTGTTGTTTCACTTTCAGTTCCTGCACTAGGAATCAATACTGCATTACTGATTCTAGGTGTACCTAGAATCAGTAATGCGATATTTAATATAAATATATTTTTATAAATCAAATTTTTCATATTCCTGTAGAAAAGGATAAGGAAAATTGTAAATAGGATGGCTGTTAATGTTATACTATTTGTTAAAATATTCATATTACTGTTTGATGTTTTTATAAATTTAATAACTATCTTTAAGGCTGTTAATTATTAGTATAAATTGAGAATCGACTGATTAGTTATAATATTATTGCAAATTACTAAGATTATTTTGCAATAATAGGGGTCAGGTCTTGTCTATTGTTATTTATAGAGACGCAGTAATGTATGGCCATGTCTTTTCATAATCTAGAGAGGGGTGGTTAGTGAGTCAAAAAAAATACAGCGCGATAATTCGCCAGCTCTCCGATCGGATTGTCACGGCCCAGGCCCCCATCCGGATTCTGGATTCGATCAAATGGGACGATAGTATTCAGCAGGCTTTCTTTGCCCATGGTGGCCGTTGCCAGCCTGAGGTGGATGCTGCTTATTACGACCGTAATCCTCTCAAATACGATATCAATGCCCTAAGTAAAACCTTTCGGGAAATCGAAGCGGATGTGGTCGCAAAGCTTGGGCAGTCTGAGGCGGCGGGCAACATTATGTGCCGTATGTGCCGGGAATACCGGCGGGTGCTGGATATGCTGGCAGCCCGGGGGACCCCTGCGTTTGCCGAGATTGCCCGGGAGTTGTATGGGAGTTCGATTGATGTTTTTCACAGGGGCGGCCCGACGGTGGCGGATTTGGGGACGCTGCTGGACAGATCCCTGCGCAATATTGATGAGCGGGTATTTCTGGAAAAAAGTCCCAAGGACATTCCTACCCCCGCGGCGGTAACGCTGTTACAGCAGTGGCTGGATCAAGTGTTTACGGATCCTGCGGCGCGGGTACGGGTGATGGAAAGCGACGGGATTGTGGCCGATGCGGCCGCGGGATCGGATTACATCAAACTGCGTGCTAATACCTGCTTCAGTGAGCGAGATCTACGGGCCTTGGAAGCCCATGAAGGCTGGGTGCATGTAGGCACTACCTTGAATGGGAGTCTGCAACCCACCTGTACCTTTCTGAGCAAGGGCACGCCCTCGGATACTATCACCCAGGAAGGGCTGGCGGTATTTATCGAAGTGGTGTCCTTCAACTCCCATCCTGCCCGCCTGCGGCGTATCGCAGACCGTATTCGCGCGATTCACCTGGCTGAACAGGGGGCGACCTTTCTGGACATCTTTACCCTGCTCTGTGATGAAGGCCGGTCGGCGGAGGAGGCATACGCCGCCACCATGCGAATTTTTCGGGGCAGTACGCCGGAAGGGGGTCCCTTTACCAAAGATTTGGCCTACAGCAAGGGCTTTGTGCTGGTGTATAACTTTTTCCGGTTGGCAGTGCGGCGCGGGCGGCTGGATCGGATTCCGTTGCTATTTTGCGGTAAGCTCGCCATCGAAGATATGGGCACCCTCGCCCAGTTGGCTGAGGCGGGGGTGGTCAAGTCTCCGAAATACCTGCCGCCGCCCTTGGTGGATCTGAATGCGCTGACGGCATGGATGGCCTATTCGAATTTTTTAAACCAAATTGATCTGATTCAAATCGACGCGGATTTTGCGCCATTACTGGATTAATTAGGGAGGTGGTGCCGATCTCTACCTAGCCTTCTTTTTTCTACTACCCCTTGGAAAAGCCAGTTAAACCGAAGCCTTTAAGGTGGCGGGTAGTCCTTCCTCCAAGGTCGGATAGTGGAGCCCTATGCCTAGCACCGTTTTCATCCGCCGGTTGTCTAGTCGACGGGATTCATTTAAGTATTCCAATAACTTCGGGGAGAAAGTTCGTTGGGCTTCGGCCAGGCTGACACAGGGCGGGCGGGGTAGGCCCGCGGCATCGGCCAGGCGGTAGAGGTAATCGGTCATGCTGCTAGGCTGATCATCGCTGACATTGTAGATCCTGGCCGGTGCGTTGTCTTGGCCGGCGCGCAGGGCAATGGCGGCCAGATCATCGGCATGAATGCGGTTGTTCCAGGGAGCCTGGTCTGGGCAGACTACTGGATTGCCTTGGCGCAGGCGCTCAAGGGGCAGGCGGCCGGGGCCGTAGATGCCAGGCACGCGCAGGATGACAAGGGGGAGGGTATGACGGCGGGCAAAGGCCGTTAGTTGCCGCTCAGCATCGACCCGGCGGCGGGAACGATCGTTGCCAGGATGCACCGGGAAAGCTTCATTGACCCAGGCCCCTCTACAGTCCCCATAGACGCCGGAGGTGGAGATATAGACGATGCGCCGGGGTGGAACCTCTTCCAGGGCTTCCAGCAGATGAGCGGTTCGGGTATCGGAAGTTCCAGAAAGGGGGGGCGGGGCGAAGTGGAATAGGAGGGGCCTGTTCCGGGGTATATCATGCAAGGTTTCGGGATGGTCCAGATCGCCAGGAATGGCGTGGTAACCCGCCAGGTCACAGGGGGTTCGGACCAGCGTTGCCACCTCGCCTCCCTCAGCCTGCCACAAGGCAGCGACTCGGCGCCCGATGTCGCCGAAGCCAACTATGAAGGCGGAAATTCGGGAGGGGGAGAAGGTCATCTAGGTAGTGGATCCTGCCGCATTGGGAAATACTTTATTCTTTGCCCTGGGTGGGAATGTTAGTCTTTGTATTCTAGCATTTAATCTTATAACGTTTCTTTATCCCATTCGATGAGTTGCAATATGCGAATCCTATGAATATCGTGCGGTCTATCCAGATGGCAAATCTGAATTGCTCTTGCGGGTGCCAAAGTACAACTTCAATTGGCAACTCAGCTATGTGCTCGAAGAGCCTTTGACCCTCCCCAAAGGGACTCGCATCGAATGTACAGCGTACTTCGATAACTCTTCGAGCAACCCATATAATCCCGACCCTACCCAGGAGGTTCGCTGGGGCGATCAGAACTGGGAGGAAATGATGGCCGGTTTCATTAACGTGGCTATCGATGCTGATCAGAACCCAGGATCAGTATTTGCTTCAGAAAAGCCAGTGAATAAGGGGACGTCCAGCAGTCGCTAAGCCTGCTGGAGGGAATATCCCCGCAAAGACAGGGCGAAATCCTGCAAGGCCTTGATGCCGGACTCCTCGGCCCGCTTACACCAATCCTGCAGGGCTTGTAATAACGCCTCCTGGCTAGACCAAGCTTGAGACCAGATTTCCTGCAACTGCTGGCGGAAACGGTACACCGTCTCCAAGCGATGGCTTTCTTCCAAAAGGGCTTTCAACTCCTGCCGGGCTTTGGCATCCACTAAAGCCTCATGGCGTACCAGCCAATTCCGGGCCCGCCGATACAGCTCGTTGCCTGAGAAGTGGGCGGCTTCCTCTTTCAGCACCGGCAGCATCACCTTCCGGCCATAGGAGGTCATCAGATGGAAGCGGTGCGCCACCACCGCCCGGGCCGTGTCCAAATCCACCCACTGCTTCTCGGGCCTGATAAGCAACTTGGGGGCGACCTTTTTCACCCGGGCCAATTTCAACGCCTGAAATAGCCGAATGTACATCCATCCAATATCAAACTCATACCACTTGGAGGAGAGCTTGGCCGAACTGCCGTAAGCATGATGGTTGTTATGCAGCTCCTCACCCCCGATGAGAATGCCCCAGGGGAAAAGATTGGTGGAGGCATCGGCCACTTCATAATTACGATAGCCCCAGTAATGGCCCAGCCCGTTAATCACTCCCGCCGCAAAGAAGGGAATCCAATGCATCTGAATAGCCCATATCAACAACCCAGGGACCCCAAATAGCCCCACATTAATCAATAACATGAGTACAATGCCCGCGCTACTATGCTTAGTATATAAGTTGCGTTCCATCCAATCATCGGGGGTTCCATGGCCGTATTTTTCCGTTACCTCCGGGTTTCTCGCCGCCACCCGGTAAAGGGAAGCGCCCTGCCATAATACTTTATGAATGCCCACCAGTTGTGGGCTATGGGGATCTTCCTCGGTTTCACACTTGGCGTGGTGTTTACGGTGCACCGCGGCCCACTCCTTGGTGACCATGCCGGTGGTCAGCCAGAGCCAAAAACGGAAGAAGTGGCTGAGTACCGGATGAAGATCCAATGCCCGGTGAGCTTGATGGCGATGAAGGTAAACGGTAACACCTGTTATCGTAATGTGAGTGAGCAGCAGGCTGACGGCGAGGTAACCCCAAAAAGATAACTCGAAAAGACCCAAAAACATGGAATTTAATTCTCCGGTTTGATGTGATATTCGCAATTGGACCCTTTTCCGGTAGGAAAAGTCAAAAAAATAAATTCATTATTCTCCATCATAGGGCAGATAGAGCGAGCCTTAAGTGGTATTTAATTTGGTAACTGTTTGAAAGGCTATGAGTTTGTTAAAAATGGCCCAAGCTATCGAAAAGAATAGACGAGCTTTTTATGGGTGTGAAGTAGGAGTTTGCCGGTGTCATATTAGCAGAAACTTCGCCTACTTTAAGTACTACAGCGAAAGTGTTGAGGGGTTGGAGTTAAAGTATTGTTTTGCCGGATACGCGACGCTTAATCCGGCCTACGGGCGGTTTATGAGCGCCTCCTCGTAGGCCGGACCGATTCGCCGGGAGCGAATCGGGACCTCCGCAGGAGACCCGAAGGGGGCGCGCTAGGGAGGGCGCGCATCAATAAGGTCTTGAGGCCGTTTCCGGCAAGGTCATTGCCCGAAACGGATAGGCTTAGCCTCTTCTTCATTCGCTCAATTCTCTCCATTTAAAACACGACCCTCCCCAAGGTTGATAGTGTTTCCCGAATAAATGAGATATGAATATCGACCTAGCAGAGGATCTTAATTCTCAATCTAATCGTATCTCTCCTATAAAGGAAACTGGCTGGGTGGGAGCCCCTTATCCTCGCCTTCTCCCCTAGGAGAGAAGGTGAGGAAAGGTGTGTTGTCGGGAATTAGCCGATAAACCGACCTACATTGACGTTGTTTTGAGCGTACTGGTTTTGAGTATTCGTATTATGGAGGTCTGAGAAGCCAAAGTTGGCCACGTTGTTGCCTACCGTATTTTCAATGCCTTGGAATTGGGAAATGGCCTGAGTGGGGTTAACCTCTAAGAAACGATCTCCGATGGGTCCCCAGGAAAGGGAGCGGTGGGCGCGTACTCCGCCGCGGACGGAGGTCATGGCAGCGCGGTCCAGGGTTTTGCTCTCGGCCAGGTCAGCGATAATAAGTTTGCTCATGGTATTTTCTCCTTTAAAACGATAGTTAGGTAGTTCATTAAGCTTTAAATTTAGAACCGAAAGTTTTTTCGGTGCTTGCTCGATATATTGCAGCTCCCGTGCCAAATGAGTGGATGAATCAGTATGAAATTTGTAACAATATGATTTCTAGTAGTTATTTTTTTGAGTTAGGAGTGGCGATCAAGCTTTTCCTAAAAGCAGACAATTTTTATGAATGTTTTTGGGGAACAAAACAGGAAATATGTTGGTTTCTAAAAAACTAAATTTCCAATAGCTTCCTATTCGTTGGATTGCTACCTGGTTGACTTTAATCACTTGACTATTGGCTACTAACCCTATGAGTGCTGAAATTCCCTCTGATCTCCATCTTAAGCTGCGCAACCTGGGAGCGGATGATCTGGATCAGCTTGAGGAGCTGATGGAAAAGGTCTATTCCGACATTGGCGGTGCCTGGCCCCGGAAAACCCTCCTGGCTTTGTTTAGGGAATTTCCGGAGGGCCAAATTTGCATCGAGGGTAATGGCCGAGTTATTGCCGTTGCCTTGACTGTGCGCTGTAGCTATGAGCGTTTCAGTCGGGCCCATACCTACCAGGACTTAATTGGACGGCGGGAACGCATCCGCCATGATCCGAAAGGTGATGCCCTTTACGGCATGGATGTGTTTGTGGATCCGGACTATCGGGGGCTGCGACTTGGCCGTCGACTCTACGATGCCCGCAAAGAGTTATGCCGAAACTTGAATCTGCGTGCGATTTTGGCGGGTGGGCGTATCATCAACTACCATCGCTACGCGGGAAAACTGACTGCTACGGAATATATTGAGGCGGTACGTCGGAAGGAGGTTCACGATCCCATCTTAAGCTTTCAACTTGCCAATGATTTCGAAGTCAAGCGGTTGATGAAAAACTACTTGCCCGAGGATGAGAAATCCCGCGGTTTTGCTACGTTGCTGGAATGGAACAATATTCTTTATGAGCCCGAGGGACTGGCGGCGGAGGAGATTCGCAAATCGGTGGTGCGGATCGGGATCGTGCAATGGCAGATGCGGCTGACCGATTCGTTCCAAACTTGGCTGGATCAGGTGGAGTTTTTCGTGGATTCCATGGCGGACTACCAAGCCGATTTTGTGCTTTTTCCGGAATTTTTCAATGCCCCTCTCATGGGCATGGGGGATCAGGAGGATCAATTTAGTGCCATTCGGTTTCTGGCCCAGTATGCTACGCCTAGCCTGGAAGCCCTATCCCATTTCGCCGTCACCTACAATATCAATCTGATTGCCGGCAGTCTTCCGGTTCTGGAGGGGGACATCCTTTATAACAATGCTTACTTATGTCGCCGCGATGGCACGGTGGATAAGCAGCCCAAGATCCACATCACCCCCCATGAACGCCGTGACTGGGTGATTCAAGGGGGAAATACCTTGCAGGTATTCAATACCGACGCGGGACGTATCGGGATTTTGATCTGCTATGATGTGGAATTCCCGGAGTTGTCGCGGCTGCTTGCAGAAGAAGGCATGGAAATTCTTTTTGTGCCCTTTTGGACCGATACCAAGAATGGCTTTTTACGGGTACAGCGATGCGCCCAGGCGCGCGCCATTGAAAATGAATGTTATGTGGCTATCGGCGGCAGTGTTGGCAATCTGCCTCAAGTGGAGAACGTCGATATTCAATATGCCCAGTCGGCGATCTATTCTCCCTCGGATTTCGCTTTTCCACATGATGCCATCATTGCGGAAAGCACCCCCAACACCGAGATGGCGTTGATCGCCGATTTGGATCTCGACAAATTAATGCAGCTGCGATATGAGGGTTCAGTCACCAATCGCAGGGATCGCCGCCCCGATCTCTACCAATTGCGTTGGGTGGCGGAAAAAACCAGCGACAAGGGCCTGAGTAAACCGGTATCTCAGAAAAAAACAAAGCCCCCCGAAGGGGGCTAAGCAATGGAGCAGTTAGCTAAAGAGGCTCGTATCTAATTGAGCATTTTGGTTCAGCTTAGGGCTGATGTTGGGGGCAAACAAGCCAAAGTTGGCTACGTTATTGGCCGCCTTGATATCCAGGGACTGGAACTGATTGATCTGCTGGTTCAGATCGATATCAATGGCCACGTTGGCAAAGCTCAGGCCGGGAGGGGCAAGGGCTTTACCGCCCCGGAGGGTGGTCATCTGCCGGGAGTCCAGGGTTTTGCTTTCGGGTAAATCCGCAATGGTAATCGACGCCATGTTTCTTTCCTCTTAAAAATGGGGGCTGAATATTTCCCCCGGTGGATGCTGGTGAAGTGGTGGAGCCTTCCCTGAGGTTTTCCCCCTCATCCTTCCTTCTCCCGCCAGGGGAGAAGGAAGGGAAGGGGCGTTAAGGGAAATTAGAGGATAAACCCACCTACATTCACATTGTTCTGGGCGCTTTGGTTTTGGGTGTTGGTGTTGCGGAGATCCGAGAACCCAAAGTTGGCCACGTTGTTGCCCACTGCATTTTCAATGCCCTGGAACTGTTCAATGGACTGGACCGGATTAACGGAAAGGAACTGGTCGCCGATGGGTCCCCAAGAGAGGGAACGGTAGGCGCGCATTCCCCCGCGAACGGAAGCCATGGCGCTATGGTCCAGGGTTTTGCTTTCGGCCAAGTCAGCGATAACAAGTTTGCTCATGATGTTTTCTCCTCGTTAAGTTGGTGGTGAAATTAAGCTTTAAATTTGGAACCGAAATTTTTTCGGTGCTCGCCTAACAGATTGCAGTTGCCGTGCCAAGCGAGGGCTTGAGGAGAAATAATTTTTTAAGTTTATGATTGTAAAATATTTATTTTTTTGTTTTTCGAAAATTGTTGCGCTGTTTTATGGAAAAGCGTTGCCTTTAAAGTTTGCCATAGGGCAACAAAAAATAAGGATGTTGGTTTAATACTGGAGTATGAGGGGGAAGGTTGTTAAGGGGAGAACCTAAAAAGTTGACAAAAAGATTTTTAATGTTAATAATTATCATTACTAATAATTGATGGCTTTAACCTCTAGCACTTTTAAGTCAGCAAGCCACAGCAGATTGTGGCGTTCTTCTCCACTTGGCACATGGCCTGGCGATCCGCCGGGCCATTTTTTTTTATTCCCTCCTCGTGCTTAAAAAGGCACTTCTACAATAGCCTGAGAGGAGTCCTTCCTGTTGTGATGATGAGCCCAAGCAGTTATCCAGAACTGACGTTCACTTATAAAGGGACTCGGGGCACCGCCGCCAGCAGTTTTTGAGTATAAGGGTGGGTGGGGGATCGGCAGACTTGGTCTGTGGGACCCTGTTCAACGATGCGACCATTATGCATGACGGCGATCTCATTGCTGAGATATTCCACCACGCCAATATTATGGGTGATGAACAGCAAGGTGAGATGGTGTTCCCGTTGCAGATCCAGCAGTAGCTGGAGAATTTCGGCCTGCACGGAGACGTCCAGGGCGCTAGTGATTTCGTCGCAGACCAGGAAGCGGGGTTCCAGCACCAGGGCTCGGGCAATCCCGATGCGTTGGCGTTGGCCGCCGGAAAATTCGTGGGGGTAACGCCACAGATAATCGGCCTCGAGCTGAACCCGCTCAAGCACCGCCTTGGCCCGCTCAAGGCGCTCCTCCCGGGAATGACCGATGCCGTGAACCGCCATGGGTTCGGTCAGGGTTGCGGCAATGGAAAGGCGCGGGTTGAGCGACGACATGGGATCCTGGAAGATGATTTGTAGCTCTCGCCGATAGCGGCGTAATTCCCTATGCTTCAATGCGGTCAGATCGGTGCCCTCATAATGGATTTGGCCGCCGGTAGGCTCTACTAAGCGGAGTATGGCTCGGCCTAGGGTAGTTTTGCCGCACCCCGACTCTCCCACCAGCGCCAGGATCTGTCCTGCGGGGATAGCCATATCGACCCCGTCCACGGCGCGCACATAGCCGGCCACCCGTCGCATCACCCCCTTGCGAATGGGAAAGTGCACCTGGAGGCTGCGTAGCTCCAGCAGCGGTGGCTGCTGGGTGCCGGTTTTGGGGGGTGGGCTTCCTTTCGCCCCGGTTCGTTGGCGCTTGAGATTTTCGGGCAGGGCGGCGAGGAGCTGGCGGGTGTAGGCGTGCTGAGGACGGTGCAGGACCTCATCCAGGGTGCCGGATTCGACGATTTGCCCCAGCCGCATCACCGCCAATCGGCGGGCCATCTGGGAGACCACCCCGAAGTCGTGGGTGATGAACAGGATGCTCATGCCCCGCCGCGCCTGCAGCTCGCGCATCAAGCGCAGGATTTCGGCCTGAACGGTGACGTCCAGGGCGGTGGTCGGTTCATCGGCGATGAGTAGGTCCGGTTCGCAGGCCATGGCCATGGCAATCATGATCCGCTGGCGCTGGCCGCCGGAGAGCCGGTGGGGATACTCGTCAATCCGTTGTTCGGGCTCTGGGATTTTCACCTGGGCCAGGGCTGCCACGGTGCGCTCTCGGGCCTCGGTCTCGTCCATGCCAGGGAAATGGAGCTGCAGGGCCTCCATGATCTGCTCGCCCACCGTGAATACGGGGTTGAGGGAAGTCATGGGCTCCTGGAAAATCATGGCGATGCGGGCACCGCGGATCTCCTGTCGGCGGGTTTCTGGCAGGCGCAACAGGTCCACTTGCTCATGGCGGTGATCCTGGCGCCAGTCAAACAAAATGCGTCCTTGGGGATGACTGCTGATGTCTCGGGGTAGCAACTGGATCACCGAGAGGGCGGTGATCGATTTGCCGCTGCCCGACTCGCCTACCAAACAGAAGGTTTCTCCCCCCTCGATGGTAAAGCTTATTCCATCCACTGCTTTGACGGTCTCGCCGCCGGCCTGGAGGTAAGTTTTCAGATTTTCGATCTGGAGTAACACGGTGCTCAGTCAGCTCTGAAATTCTATTTCAATGATTTTTTCAGGTAGGGATCGATGGCATCACGGAGGGCCTCACCCACCAGGTTGTAGGCAAACACGGTAAGAAAAATGGCTCCACCGGGGAAGGCCGCCATCCACCAATTGAAGGTGGAGGATCTCACCGCTTGGTTGAGCATCTGGCCCCAGGAGGGATCATCCACCAGGCCTAGACCCAGAAAGCTCAGCACCGCTTCCGCAAGAATGGCGGAGGCCACGCCGAAGCTGGCGGCCACCAAAATGGGCCCGATGCCGTTAGGCAGCATGTGCCGAAAGAGGATGGAATATAAGGGCAGCCCACAAGCCAGGGCGGCCTGAACGAAGTCCTGCTGCCGAAGACGCAAGAACTCGGCTCGCACGTAGCGGGCATAGCCTGACCAACTGGTGATGCCAATAATCACCATGAGCAGGTATAGGCTACGCTCGAAGAAAGCCACGAAGGTGAGTAACAGGAACAGGGTGGGCACTGCCTCGAAGATTTCCACCAGGCGCATGCCGATGATATCCACCGCCCCGGAAAAATAGCCCATCAAACCGCCAATGAGGATCCCTAGCCCCAAAGCGATACTGGTGGCGATAAAGCCGATGCCGAGGGCGATCCGCGAGGCATGGACCATCCGCGCCAAGACATCGGCGCCGTTTTCCTCGGTGCCGAACCAGTGATCCTCTTGGGGGGAGGCCAGGGGCGGTTGCAGTCCGGTCTCGCCCCGATCCCGCTGATAGTCCTTGGGGGAATAGGGAATGGGAGCGTACACCACCCAATCGTATTGTCCGGCCGCTTCCTGTTGCCGGTATTGCTCATAGATAGTCAGGGCCGGCGGTTGTACTAAAGCGGCACTCAGGGTCCCGGCCAGGAACAACATGCCCCCTAGTCCCCCCAGCCAGGTTCGGAGCGAAGCCCGTGCCAGGGCCAGGATCAGGCCGGTGAAGAATAGGGCTAATAAAGTCACATCGGCGGGAGTAAGATAACGCACCAGAGGGCTGTCGAGCTGACCGTCTTGGCTAAGCAACAACGGGTGGCTGTTGGCCAAGAAAGGAGCGAACACGGCCAGAAAGCCCAACAACCCAATCCAAGCCAACCCCAGTCGCGCGCCCCATTGGGTCAGCACCTCTCCTGCGACTTGGGCGGCATAGCTGCGGCCCCGTCGTGGTGGTGATAATGAGTTGGCGGCGCGGGTCATGGTTCAGTCATAGCTCACGCGGGGATCAGCAATCGCATAACAAAGGTCGGCGACAAGATAGCCGACCAGCGTTAATAGTCCGCTGATGAGGGTAATCGAGAGCACCAATTCCCGGTCTCGAGTCTGTACCGCTTCCACCGCCAGCTTGCCCATTCCCTCAATGGAAAAGATGGATTCCACGATGACCGAACCGGCCAATAAGCCGGGAAGGAGGGTCGCCGAGACCGTGATCAGGGGAAGGAGGCTGTTGCGGAATACATGTTTCCAAAGGACTACATTTTCCGCCAGGCCTTTTGCCTGGGCGGTGCGGGCATAGTCGGCCATGAGGTTTTCCAACACGGCAGTGCGGGTGAGCTTGGAGAGGAAGGCAAAACCACTATAGGTCAGGCAGAGGACGGGCAGCACCAGGTGCCAGAGCCGGTCCAGCAGAAAGCCGCGGACAAACTCCCCGCTTCCCCATTGGGCGCCCACCGCCAGGCCCAGCCCCGCCCCCAACAACCCCAGCAGGCTTACCCGCAAGCCGGTGTAATCCGTGTAGCCTAGTCCCCCGATGGCCACGATGAGGAGCAGGCTAAGGAGGACTGTTACCCCCTGATGGGGGTCAGGTAAGTTGGCGCCCATCCAGAGACCCAGACTCAGCCCGACCCCGGCCAGCAGGCCGACTCGGAGTAGACGGGGAGCTTTCAGGGCCAATCCTATCCCAAGGATAGTACCTACCGCGCCAGTGCCGAACAGGAGGGCCACTTCCTGCAGGGATCCCCAGTGGGGCAGGAAGGGCATATCCAGGGCTTCGCGGGTGCTGAGGCCGGCGGTGGGAAACCAGTGCCAGTATTGATCGCTGGCAAAAAAGCCGATCAACAGGACGCCGGCTAGCATGGTGGGGATGGACCATAGCCCTAACATCAGGGCGCTCGAACTCACATCGAAGACCTTGCCCCGCTCGGTGGCGGCGCGCACCCCGACGGCAATCGCCAAAGTATAGATCAGGGGCAGGGAAAGGGCATTGAGCAGCAGGGTGATGGGGACTCGCTCTTCCAATAGGTCCAGCACCGGGCGGCCGTAGCGAAAGCTGGTGCCTAAATCGGATCCCTTCCAGAAGGAAAAGCCGCTAAGGTTATTTTCCTCATCAAAGGTGAATCCCACCGGGGAGACATTGTTCAGCCATCGCAGATACTGGACGGCCGGAGGTGAATCTAGGCCATAAAGTTGGTTATAGTAGTCTTCCAGTGCCTTCTTGGCCTGGGGCTCCAGGTTCTGGCCCTCGATGAGGCTTTGGGCGCTGATGCCGCCGGGGGAAGCCGCCATGACGGTGAATACCACCAAAGTGATCCCCAGCAGAGTGGGGATCATCAAGAGCAGGCGGCGGATGACATAGGTAGACATCGCGACGGGTGCCTTGGCTTAATAGGTGTATTTCTGTTCGGGTTCCGGGACGTACCACTCCACCGGGGTCGCGCCTAAATTCAAGCCCAGGCGGGTGACTTCCAGGTTGCGCATGCGCTGGTCCACGAACAGCAGTGATTTGCGCCGCATCAGAAAAGTATAGGGCTGGTCTTCATATAAAATGTGCTCACAGGCTTGCCACAGGGGCATGCGCTCGCCTTCATCCACCGTCGCCCGGGCTTTTTCGATGAGGGCGTCGAGTTCCGGGTTTCGGTAAGAAATGAAATTATCGCCGCCTGGGATGGCTTGGCTGCTATGGAACATCTGATAGATATCGATCTCGACTCCACTGGTCCAACCCAGGGCAATGGCATCGAAGTTCTTTTTGTTAATCCGATCCAGCATGACCGACCATTCCGTGGGCTTAGGCTCCAGCAGGATTCCGGCGCGGGCGTATAGATCCTTGAGGAATAGCACCAGGCGCCGGGTGTCATCGGCATCCTGGAAAAACACCAGCTCAAAGCGGAAGGGTTGCTGGTTGGCATCCTCTAAGACTCCATCCCCGTCCCGATCCGCGTAGCCCGCTTGCTTCAACAGTGTCTTGGCTTTGGCCAAATCGAAAGGCCGGGGGGTCAGGGTGGGGTCGTGCTGAGGACTGCGAGGGCTGAAGGGACTGACCGCCGGCTCGGCGTAGCCCAGCATGATCTGTTCGATAATGCTGGCGCGGTCGGTAAGAAAAGTCATGGCCTGACGTACCCGCTGGTCGGCAAAGCGGGTGGGTTTACCGTCACGTTCCTGATTCCACGCCACGTAACTGTAGCCGGCCGTGGGACTCATATACTCAAGGTGTTGAGTACGCTCCACAAGGGCTTGATCTTCCAGCAACCTATGATACTCCAGGGGACGGGCGCCGTAGATATCAATGTCACCGTTGCGGAAGGTGGTCAGGCGGGCGCTGTCATTGGCGATGACCTTCCATAGCAATTTGTCGAAAGAGGGTTGCACCGGCCCCCAGTAGCGGGGGTTGCGCTCCAGCTCCACCAGGCCCTGGTCCGGCGTCCAGCCCTTGGGGTCCTGAAGACGGTAGGGGCCTGAGCCCAGCAGCAATCCCTTGGATTGGTTAAAGCTTTCCGGTTGTTCCAGGTAGGGCCCATAAAAATGTTGAGGCAATATGGTCAGGCCTCCAGCCAAGGCCAAGCTATTAAAATAGGGTTCCTTGAACTTAAATTCCACCTGGTAGGGGCCGAGGGCGGTGACCCGCTCAATCTTTTCGTAATAGGCCCGCTCCCGGGGCGCGGCAATGGCCGGATTCATGATAAAGGCGAAGGAGAAAGCCACGTCCTCGGCGGTGAGGGGTTCACCATCGGAAAAGGTGATACCTTTCCGTAAGCGGAAACGGAAAGTCAGCCCATCTTCGCTGACTTCCCAATCCCGGGCCAGCAGACCTTCCCATTCCAGGGTTTCCGGGTTGCGGGTGAGCAATGTTTCCAGCACATAGCCTTGGACCTCGGCGGCATAGGCGTCGGTGGAAACCAGGGGAGTCAGAGTCTTCAATCCTGTGCCGAAGGCTTGTACTAGCCAGTCGCCAGGGCGATAGTCAGGCTGCTGGGTGGCGGTATAGGCGCGACGGAATGCCGGCGGGATATTGGCCGTACCACGGCTCTCGGTGGGGGCTATAGTCAGTCCGCTGCTGCCGGTGCTGCGTATCAGATCGCGCAACCCGCGCAAATCCTGGGCTTGCTCGGTCAGGGTTCGCTCCATTTCGGCAAGCTTAAGCCATTGCCGATCGACCATATACATGGCAAGCAGGATGAGAATGAGCAGTAGGCTTAAAAACAGAAAAAGAAAAAAATCTTTGACCGTGAATCGTCGTGCCATGAGAAAATTCTGCAGATGGAGTTCAAGTGGTCATGGGGCAGTTTGAATACGGCGCTGGTGCTATCTCTGCCGGGTAGCCATTTGACCGTGCAAGGTGGTTAAAAGTCACAGAAAATTAAGCAATATTATCGTCTGTCCGAGCATGATTGTGACCCATTGTCATGGGGATGGCAAGGGATGTGCTCCAAGACCAATTGAATCGTTTATCCCCCCTTGAAGGGGGGACCGTCTCTTCGGAGATGAAAGCGTGCATAAAAAAACCGCCCGCTGTAACCACAGCGGGCGGTCTGTTTCTACATAGCTGAATTAAAGCAGCTAGTTAGAAGCGTCTTTGACGGTCACCAAAACCTTCGCTGCGACGAAAGCCTTCATTGCGGGGGCGAGCCTGGTTGACAACGATTTGCCGTCCTTTGAGATCAGAGTCATTCATCTCTTTTATGGCTGTTTCGGCATCTTCTTGCCTAGCCATTTCAACAAAGCCAAATCCTTTGGAGCGGTTCGAAAACTTGTCTACGATCACCTTAGCTGAGGAAACCTCACCGTAGTTCTCAAATGCTGCTCTTAGCTCTTCGTCCGTTACTTGATAGGAGAGATTTCCAACATAGATATTCACTATAGATATTCCTGAGGTCAAAAACTGTGCCATTTATTGGTAGTATCATCAAAATCTTAACTAATGGCACATAAATCAAGACCTGATGGGGGCGAGCGGAGGACTTCCGCTCGCCTAAGGCTATCCTTTAAACATATAGTAGTCTAAGACAGGAAGGTTGCCAAATAAATTCTATAGGGGAGCAAAAATATTTTCTCACCGGTGATTAAACTCTAAAATCTGGACCCAAGCTGAAGCATGGCTGAGGCCATCTTCCGGTATGTATTAAAGTATTACACCCTAGCGTTCCCTATTGACACTTAGTCAGTCGGCCACCTCCTATAAAACTTAAAACTGGTGTTGGAGCGGTCACAGATCGGAGGCAGAATATGGCCAACAAGACCGAAAACAGGGTATCCGGCCACGCCGAAGAAATGCTGAAGTCCTTCAAAGAGGAGGTCCATGCTGCCCGAGAGTTATTAGCGTTCGTCGTCTCAACGGGTCGCCGATCCGAAGATGGTCGAGAATTAAGAGACCAGGTTATCACCCCTATCCGGGACGCTGAGCAATTCCTTTACAATGCACAATGCCCTTCTTCAGAGCAGCGGCTTGCCTTTGATCGGGCCTATCGTGAACTTGCCCTCTTTGCTGCCCCGGTGACTATCGAGACATTACGGGCGACTTCAGACGCCCATGGCCGAACGGCCTGGGGACTCACCTGGGGTAAACCCCTTTCTGAGGCCAAAATTTGGTCCCGAAAGCTCTGGATAATAACTACTGTGTTGGTCATTCTGGCACTGGCGGGGGATATCCTTGGCCAATTTGCCAGTCAGTTCCTGCCAGCAGCCGGTGAGACAAGAGACTGGTTTTGGGTACTGTTTGTCCATGCCCCTCTATTAGCGCTGAATACCCTGCTGCCTTTCACTTACGGCGGTATCGGCGCTTGTGCCTACCTGTTGCGGATGTGCCACGAATATATCCACAAACGGGAATTTGATCCTAGGCGTATCCCCGAATATTACAATCGCCTGCTGCTCGGTATCGTCAGTGGTGGTGCGATCTTGCTATTTACCAATAAATTGATCGCGAATGGGGGAGAAGCCATTCACTTGAGCTCTGCGGCGGTGGGTTTTCTTGCCGGTTATAACACAGACTTCCTTTTTGCCACGGTGGAGCGCATTATCGCGGCTATTCTGCCCAAGGTAGGCTTGGAATCGGTTCGTCGTGTGCCCCTCCGCGGCGTTCCACCAACTTCGCTCCTAGAAGACTTAACCTTAAGGGAGTTGCTCGATCGTCGCGACAAAGCAGCCACTGATGCTGACCGCCAATTTTATGAAGATCTGATTGCCCGCCTGAAAGAGCACCTTTGAAGGGGGATGCTAGCTATTTTTGTTTTGCATCTTTCCTGGTTTTGCTGAATCTTCGTATTCTTCCATTTGCAAAAAAAGACGGCGTTTTGTCCTTTAATTTGCTTGCCGTCCCCCTCGCCGATTGAATTTTTTTGAGTGGTTGCTTTGGCAATTGGCGTGCACATTCGAAGGTTTTGCGCGTCGCCTTTGGCGTTTCTGCTACTGTTGGGGTAGTTTTTCTATCAGCTAGAATTTAACCCGCTATTGGGGTTAATGATTGAAACTGTCATAGGCGGTGTTTTTATTTGAGCAGCGCGACTCGTGTGTTCACACGGTCGGTGACAGTGTATCGATCACTTGTGAGTTTGCCGAGTTACCGCATTCACTGATTCTGGATGCAGGCGCTGAAACGACATTAGCAGACGAGTACCTCCTGACAGAAGCCGGCACCTTAAAGATTCGGAAGATCTATGACTGTAGCAAGCCAAAGCCTACTGTTGAGGTTTTCGTTGTTGCTCAACACCCTACAGCCAAAGATGTTGACAGTCTTCTGGAACTAAAAGAGAAAGATCCTCAAAAGATTGTCAAAGAATTAGGACTGGAAGTCCCGTTAAAAGGTAATCCTGGAATGCGTAAGGCTATCTGGAATGCTGAGTTAGATCTAAAACTTGCGGAGACACAAATACCAATTACGAAGCTCAAAGGAGATAGCAAATGCATCTGGGAGCAACTTGAGAGCTATCTCCCCCTATTTGCCCTTTTCCAAAGTGATAGGCGGAGCCAGGACTCAGATGGTGAGGTTCAGAATCCGATGAAAGCAGCGGTCGCTGCTGCTATTGCTGAAGTAAAATCTGAGATCGAGCAGATTCAACTGAAGATTGAAGAGAAGGCAAAAACCATAGCCGAAAGCACCCATGAAGCCTTAAAAACAATAGATTCAAGTCTTGCGAAGGAACTCAAGCCTCAGTTTACTCAGCCAACTCCAGCGAAGTGGGTCGGTTTGTTCTCCGTTAACATGACTACCGATCATGGAATTCCGCTTAACAAGAGAGGTAGTGGAATACGGAGATTGGTTCTGGTTAGCTTTTTCAAAGCTGAAGCAGAAAGACAACTAATTGCGACTAATCGACGTAACATTATTTATGCTATTGAGGAGCCTGAGACAGCTCAACACCCCAACAACCAAAGGGTACTCATCAAAGCTTTCAAAGAACTAACCTCTGAGCCAGGTTGTCAGGTGCTCCTTACAACTCACAGCCCAGGATTCGCCGCTGAGTTGCCAGTTGACGGAATTCGATTCGTCACGGTGCACGAAGGGAGTCCTTCGATTCGTGCTGGTGTTGATGTTTTCGGGGAAATAGCGGCTACTCTTGGTGTGGTTCCTGATAGCCGCGTTAAGGTGCTTGTCTGCGTGGAAGGTCCTACGGACGTTGCCGCCCTGAAGTCCCTGAGCCATGCGCTGCACCAACAAGATCCGAGTATTCCAAATTTAAGCGCGGACAGCAGAGTCGCTTTCGTTGTGCTTGGAGGCTCCACTTTGCAGCATTGGGTTACACAAAACTATCTGAGGGGCCTTGGACGCCCTGAAATCCATATCTATGACAGTGATGTAGCCAAGTACGGGGAATTCGTGGCAGAAGTAAACAGTCGTACTGATGGCTCATGGGCAGTGCAAACTGCAAAGCACGAAATTGAGAGCTACCTACATTCCGACGCGATACTCGACGCATTTAATCTTAATATTGAGGTCACGGATCAACCAAATGAGCACGGCCATGCGACGCCAAAAGTGTTCGCGTTAGCGTATTCACAGGTTAACGGTCTTGATGGGGTTATGGGAGAATCCAAAGCCAAGCAGAAACTTGCTGATAGAGCATTCCCGTTGATGATGGCGGATAGATTGAGCGAACGTGATCCTACCGGAGAGGTCGGTGATTGGTTCAGACGCATAGCAAAGATGCTGTAGACGCCTAACAAAAGCGTTAACTGGAATAGTTGTAGTGTCCAGTATTGCTAAGTGCTGCTAGGGCTCTATACCTGTGAGAGGCATAGCTAAAAAACCCATTTTTAATTCTACGACGTTTGCCGATGATATAAATCGCGCGAGCGCAAATACCTTCATTGACCATAACAGCTCAAACTCTTCCGGAGAATAACGCTTCAAGCAGCATTCTAAAAAAGTTGGGCTTTGTGGCTGCTGGTGAGCTTGGCTGCTCGGACTTGTGCCTTGGTGGAATAGATTCTGATGTGGTCGTATATGGCTGCCCACCCGAAAATATTGGGAATATTATGGGGTCATTGCTGAAGCACTCGGAAGGGGTGAGCTGGATTTAAGGGACCAGGTTAGCAGCATTCAAATGATCCCGCAGTTGAGGATATTAAGGGTTTGGCCACTGTGCATGGTAGGGTTAATGAAGTATTCTGGTTGGACGAAGAGCTCCGGAATAATTCACTAGAGCGGCAGAAACTTAACCACTAACCCCATACTCCGCCTGAGTCCACTCGGGTGGAGTTTCCACTGGAGTTAAGGACGATGATTGACCCCAACAAAGATTATTACGGTTGGACTCAAGAAACCGTTGAGAAGCTACGCCAGGGGAAATTCAGCGAGATCAACATTGAACACCTGATAGAAGAAATAGAAGACATGGGGAAAAGTGAACGCCGGGAGCTTGAAAACCGTTTAACCGTGCTATTGGTGTATTTGCTCAAGTGGCGGTATCAACCGAATCGCCGTGGCCGGAGTTGGGCGCTCACTATTAAAGAACAACGGGTAAGAGTAAGCCGAGTTATCCGTGATAACCCAAGTCTTAAGCCACAATTTTTTGGAATTTGCGTAGAAGCCTATGAAAGCGCGGTAATCATCGCGGCGCGTAAAACCGGCTTAGATGAAAGCATTTTTCCCGCCACATTCGAGCAAACCGGTTGGACGTGGGAGCAAGTGTTGAATCCGGAATTTTTGCCGGAATAGTTCCATGGCTTGTTTCAGTTAGCCCTAATATTTAAGGGTCAAGTTTAAGGGTCAAGTCTTGATTAGTGCTCATAGAAGTCTATATCCGTTAAAATCATAGATCAAGATCCCATTTTTTAGAGGTAAAAAATATGGACAAACAATTTTCTGAAGCATTTGCCGACGAATGGATAGGAGCTTGGAATGCTCATGATCTTGAGCGTATTCTTTCCCATTACGAAGATGATTTTGAGGTGTTTTCTCCTGCCATTGCAAAACTTACTGGAGAAGCCTCTGGCATGCTAAAAGGAAAGAAGGCGATAGGGGAATATTGGTCAGGTGCCTTCGAAAAGTTTCCCGATCTTCATTTCGAACTCATACACGTTCTGCGGGGAGTGAACAGCATCACGTTAATTTATGAAGGGGTGTTAGGGATTTCAGCGGAAGTCTTTCATTTTGGGGACTCTGGAAAAGTTTCCAGGGCGTTTGCACATTATGATCTCTAACAATGCACGGAGTTAAAAATTGGAGCTGATTGAAATAACGGAACAAGGCCTACCGGCGAGAGCCATTGAAGATTTTCCCGAAATCGCTATGGAAGTCATGCACTCAACGGCAAAACAGTATAAAAAAACTGGCTATAAGCCACCTTGGATCGGCTATCTGGCCATTGAAGAGGGCAAGTGTGTGGGGAACATGTGCATTCAAGACACCCCCACAGAACAACGAAATAGAAATTGCTTACTTCACATTTCCTAATAATGAAGGCCGGGGTATAGCCACCCGCATGTCATCACAATTGATACAAATCGCGCGAGCGCAAATACCTTCATTGACCATAACGGCTCAAACTCTTCCAGAGAATAACGCCTCAAGCAGCATTCTAAAAAAGCTGGGCTTTGTGTCTGTCGGTGAGCTTGACCATCCTGAGGATGGTAGAGTATGGGAGTGGAAGCTGTTGACCTAGCCAGGTGTCGCGCTCGGCGGTGTATCGCTGGCCGTTCTTGAGTGGCGCGATGCTCTGGGTCTTCGAGGGTGTGGTTTTTTTAGAATCGAATGGGACTGCGTCTAGTGGTGCTGTTCGGTTCCCACGCAAAAGGGCGGCTAGAACCGGGTCCGGATAGTGACATCGATGTGGGCGTATATGGCTGCCCATCTGAGAAATATTGGGAATGTTATGGGGTCATTAATGAGGCATTCGGAGGAAGTGAGCTGGATTTGGTGCGACTGGAGGATGCCGATCCCCTTTTTGAGGGTTTTGTTTTCCTGGCCTCTCATACCAATTTAACAAAAGAATGCAATTTATTAAGCTTGTAAGTGTTTGTTTATATTAGACATATACAGTGCAAAATTACATGAAATTGGTATCATCCCTCCTCTTCGTGCGCACAGCGCACGCTACTTGTCGGCTTGTAGGGGGCGTGAAAATGACCACATTCCTCCCAAAATTTTTGCCGAGGTACTTAAATCGGTATCCATGCACCTCACCTTTGCACATGTCCTGAGCATGCTTAGCGCAGCCCCTCTAACCGGTACGGTCCTAGTCTCGCTGTTTTTGGTTTGGTGAATGGCGGTAAATCTTGTTTTGCCTGTGGCGTTTGTGCGACGCTTGAACGTAACCATGACTGGCCCTCCGGCGGTCGGTTATGGTTAGGTCGGTAGGGCGACATGGGTGCCTTACCAGCCGCTAACCAATATCCCGCCACGGTTCGCCCCGGCGGGGTTTTCATGGGAGCGAAGACAATGATTGACCCCAACAAGGACTTTTACGGTTGGACTCAAGAAACCGTTGAGAAACTACGCCAGGGGAAGTTTAGCGAGGTGAACATGGATGACTTGATTGAGGAACTAGAAGACATGGGCCGTTCTGAACGCCGGGCGCTTGAGAGCCGTTTAACCGTGCTACTGATGCATTTGCTTAAATGGAAGCATCAACCGGATCGAAGGGGCCGGAGTTGGGCGGCAACTATCAGCAATCAACGGCTCAGAGTAGCCCGGCTCCTTCGCGATAACCCCAGCCTTAAGCAACATTTTGCACAGATAGGCATAGAGGCCTACGAAAGCGCGGTACTCGATGCTGTAGCAGAGACGGAACTAGACAAAGACACTTTTCCCGCCACATTCGAGCAAACCGGGTGGACCTGGGCGCAGGTGTTAGATTCGGAATTTTTGCCGGAATAGTTCCACGGCTTGTTTCAGTTAGCCCCTGAGCGTAGGGGAGTGGCTTATCTTTCGTCTGGCGCTTACTTACTGCTTACATAAAAAAACAGCGGTCCCGCATTATTGAATAAGCCGCTGATTTTACATGGTGGCCAGGGACAGAATCGAACTGCCGACACGGGGATTTTCAGTCCCCTGCTCTACCGACTGAGCTACCTGGCCTTGAAAACCGTCTATAATAATACGTTTCGGTCGCCATTAAAACGATTTAGCGACCATAAGTCAAGGCGACATTAGAAATTAGGTCGCGTATACTGATGATGAACTGCTGAGAATTCCGGTTACGAATGTTTCGCTTACTTTTTTTTCTTTTTCTTACCTTTCCTCTTATTGAGATCTATTTCCTGATCCGCGTTGGCAGTGCCATCGGTCCTGGTTGGACTGTGTTTCTATGTATTTTCACGGCGGTGGTGGGCGCGGCGTTATTGCGTCAGCAAGGCTTCTCTACCTTGAGCCGGGTTCAGACGACCATGGCCCGCGGCGAGGTCCCGGCGTTGGAGATGCTAGAAGGTGCTGTCCTGCTGACTTGCGGGATTTTTCTCCTGACCCCAGGTTTTTTTACTGATACCTTGGGCTTTTTGGGGCTCATCCCTAGTCTTCGTCAGGCCTTCGTGCTCTGGGCCGTAAAGCGTGCCCTACAACGTGAGGAGTTCGAAGTGACGGTATATCGCCAAGGACCCGATGACTCAAGCCACCGCCAGCGGCCTCGTGTCATTGAAGGTCGTGCCAAACGTGAAGATGAGTAAAGCGCTCTAGCCTACCGTTCTACCTTCTGCCATCGCTAACCTCCTGTAATTCTTAATTTCTTTACAAGTTCACGGGGGATTCCCTGTTGACTCGCATTGCGATGTTGCTATTATTAGCACTCACTAGGGGTGAGTGCTAATAATTTTTTTGGTGCCGCCCTTGAAACCCAGAGGGGTCATCCCCATAACAAGCATTCGTAGATTTCCCTATATCAACATCAAAAGTAACGAGGAGAAGTTGATGAAGATTCGCCCACTTCATGATCGCGTTATCATTCGTCGTATGGAGGAAGAAAAAACTTCCTCTGGCGGTATTGTGATTCCGGACACAGCGGCTGAAAAGCCTATCCGCGGTGAAGTCATTGCCGTTGGCAATGGCAAGACTCTTGAAAATGGAGAAGTTCGTGCCCTTGACGTGAAGGTGGGGGATAAAGTGCTATTTGGCAAATATTCCGGCACCGAGGTTAAGGTCGAAGACGAAGATCTGCTAGTGATGCGTGAAGATGACATCATGGCAGTGCTCGAGGGTTAGGACGCGGCTGGCAACGCGACAAGGTCTTGAAGCAATAAGCAAATTCAGTAACAGAGGAAAACAGTATGGCAGCTAAAGACGTAAGGTTTAGCGAAGATGCGCGTCATCGCATGATCCATGGTGTGAACATTTTGGCCGAAGCGGTGCGCGTGACTTTGGGTCCCCGGGGCCGCAATGTGGTGTTGGAGAAAAGCTTTGGTGCGCCCACCATTACTAAGGACGGGGTCAGTGTGGCCAAAGAGATTGAGCTTAAGGATAAGTTCGAAAACATGGGCGCCCAGATGGTCAAGGAAGTGGCTTCTCAGACTTCCGATGAGGCCGGTGACGGGACGACAACGGCAACCGTATTGGCCCAGAGTATCCTGCGCGAGGGGATGAAGGCGGTGGCCGCCGGCATGAATCCCATGGACCTTAAGCGGGGCATCGACAAGGCCGTCGTTAGCGCGGTTGGAGCGCTGAAAAAGCTGTCCAAGCCCTGTGAAGATAGCAAGGCCATTGGTCAGGTGGGGACTATCTCGGCTAACGCGGAAGAAAGTGTGGGTAAGATCATTGCCGAGGCCATGGAGAAAGTCGGCAAGGAAGGCGTGATTACGGTCGAGGAAGGTTCTGGCCTAGAGAATGAGCTGGAAGTAGTTGAGGGAATGCAGTTCGACCGGGGTTATCTCTCGCCCTATTTCATTACCGACCAGCAGACCATGGCGGCGGAGTTGGATGACCCCTATATCCTCATCCACGATAAAAAGATTTCCAATATCCGCGAGCTGCTACCGGTGCTGGAGAACGTGGCCAAAGCCGGCAAGCCGTTGTTGGTCATTTCTGAGGATGTGGAAGGCGAAGCCCTGGCGACCCTGGTGGTCAACACCATTCGGGGCATCGTCAAGGTTTGCGCGGTCAAGGCGCCGGGCTTTGGGGATCGCCGTAAAGCGATGCTGGAAGATATTGCCGTGCTGACGGGCGGTACCGTGATCTCCGAGGAAGTGGGACTTTCTCTGGAGAAGGCCACCTTGGATGATTTGGGACGGGCCAAGAAGGTGAGCGTCAACAAGGAAAATACCACCATTGTGGATGGGGCGGGCAGCGCTGAGGACATCAAGGCTCGGGTGGAGCAAATCCGCGTTCAGATGGAAGAAGCCACCTCCGATTATGACAAAGAGAAGCTCCAGGAGCGAGTGGCCAAGCTCGCTGGTGGGGTGGCCGTCATTAAAGTGGGTGCTGCCACCGAAATGGAAATGAAGGAGAAAAAGGCCCGGGTTGAAGATGCGCTGCATGCCACCCGTGCTGCGGTGGAAGAGGGGGTCGTCCCCGGTGGTGGGGTGGCCTTAATCCGGGCTTTGCAAGGCATTCAGGACCTTAAGGGCGCTAACCATGACCAAGATGTGGGCATCAATATTGCCCGTCGGGCTATGGAAGAGCCCCTCCGTCAGATTGTGACCAATGCCGGTGCAGAAGCTTCTGTCATCGTCAACCAGGTTAAAGAAGGAGAAGGTAACTACGGTTACAATGCGGCGACGGGTGAATTTGGCGATATGATTGCCATGGGCATTTTGGATCCGACTAAGGTCTCCCGGACGGCCTTGCAAAATGCGGCCAGTATAGCAGGTCTCATGATCACGACCGAAGCCATGATTGCCGAAGCGCCGAAGGAAGAGGAGCCAGTACCGGCCGGTGGTGGTATGCCGGGTATGGGCGGCATGGGCGATATGGGCATGATGTAAAGGGCCCAGACCCACTCTCTAGGATTGAGAAAAAAGCCCCGATCTTAAAGATCGGGGCTTTTTTATAGCATTAACCACCAGAGACACCCCTCGCTTATCTAGAACTTATACCAATCCCATAACCCCCCCTCATCCTAACCTTCTCCCGCCAGGGGAGAAGGGATAAAAGAGCGTTAATTTCTGGGATTAGTATTAGGTTACCTCGCTGGCCATGAGCCCTGCTACGGTGTTATCAAGAGGGGAAGGTGCCGGGTTGGGCAAGATCCTCTAGGATGGGGCAACTCGGCCGTTGGTCGCCATGGCAGCGTTCCATGAGCTGGATCAGGGTGGCGCGCATGGCGGTTAGCTCGGCGATTTTGGTATCAATATCCGCAACCCGTTGCTTGGTCAGTCGTTTGACTTCGGCGCTGGCGCGGTTTTGGTCTTTATAGAGAGACAGTAAATTGCGGCATTCCTCAATACTGAAGCCAAGACTGCGGGCACGCTTGACAAACTGGAGGGTGCGGACGGTCTCCTGGTCGTAGCAACGATAGCCATTGCTCGCCCGCTGAGAAGAAACTAAGCCAATGTCTTCGTAATAACGTATCGTTTTAGCCGGTACCCCCGATTGACTGGAAGCTTTGCTGATGTTGATCATTGGAGCCACCCTCATCGGTCAAGGTGAGACCAAACCTTCGTAATCAAACCCTGCGCCCTCCACGGCTTGGGCGACCAAGGTATCGTCCTCGACTCCCGTGACGGTAACCTGTTTATTTTCCAAATCCACTTTGACGGTTGCGGCAGGGGCTATTCCTTTAATCGCCTTTTCCACGGATTGGGCACAGCCCCCGCAGGTCATGCCTTCCACTTTGTAGGTTTTTTCCATTGTTGCTCTCCTTTCAGTCATCATTTGCTTTCAATAGTAAAACGGCTTATTTAAGTTGGGTTCCTGGACGCCAGCGTCGCAAAAGCAAGGAATTGGAAACCACGCTCACCGAGGACATGGCCATCGCTGCCCCTGCCACCACCGGGTTCAACAGTCCCGAGGCTGCCAGTGGAATGGCCACCACATTGTAAATAAAAGCCCAGAAAAGATTCTGGCGAATCTTGCGGTAGGTGGCCCGAGAAATAGACAAGGCCTCCGCCACTAAGGTGGGATCGCCGCGCATGAGGGTGATCCCCGCCGCTTCCATGGCCACATCGGTGCCCGTGCCCATGGCCATTCCCACGTCTGCCGCGGCCAAGGCTGGGGCATCATTGACGCCATCGCCAATCATGGCCACATGACGGCCTTCAGCGCGTAACGCCTGGATCTGCGTTGCTTTGTCTTCAGGTAATACTTCGGCAATGACATGGTCGATACCCACTTTATCGGCCACTGATTTAGCGGCGCGGGGGTTATCCCCAGTCAGCATCACCGTGGTCAGACCCTGTGCCCCTAATGCGGCTACCGCTTGGGGGGTGACACTTTTGATGGGATCGGTGACAGCTAAAACACCGAGTAGCTGGGGCGCTGAGTCCATTTCTGCCACCCACATCAGGGTATGGCCGCTTTCTTCCAATGCTTGAGCTTGGGCTGTCAGGGGCGTGAGATCCACCTGATTTTCCCGCATCAGCCGAAGGTTGCCCACGAGCAGGTTTCGCTCCTCCACTTGGGTGCACAGACCGCGCCCGGGAAGACTGCGGAAATTTTGAGGCGGGCTCAGGGGGAGGTCCTGGGCCTTAGTCAGTACCGCCTTGGCCAGGGGGTGTTCGCTGCCCTGTTGGGCGGAAGCCACCAGCCGCAACAATTCCTTGCCACTGATTTTGATCGGGAGTATCTCAGCGACTGCCGGTTGGCCTTCCGTGAGCGTTCCCGTTTTGTCAAAGACCACCGTATCGCTGTCCCGGGCCCGTTCCAGGGCCACCGCATCACGGATTAGAATGCCATGGCGAGCGGCGGCGCCGGTTCCCACCATCAAGGCGGTAGGAGTCGCTAGGCCTAGGGCACAGGGACAGGCGATGACCAGTACTGAGACGGCTGCTTTAAAGGCGGTATCGGCAGCGCCATCTAATAACCACCAGCCGGCAAAGGTCAGAAAGGCCAACGTCACCACGACCGGAACGAAAATATTCGCCACCTGGTCGACTAGTTTTTGGACCGGGGCCTTGCTGGCTTGGGCATCTTCCACCAGGCGGATGATGCGCGCCAGGGTCGATTCAGCCCCGACGGTGGTGGCGCGGATACGCAATAAGCCTTCTCCGTTCACTGAGCCCCCGGTAACCGTTTCCCCTTCTCCCCGGCTCACCGGCAGGCTCTCACCGGTGATAAGAGACTCATCCAGTTGGCTGCGGCCATCTAGAATAAGGCCGTCAATAGGCATTCGCTCTCCCGGTCGTACCAGGACGATGTCGCCTTCAGCCACCTGCTCGGCGGGAACTTCAACCACTTTTCCTTCCCGCTCTATCCGTGCGGTTGCTGGCCGGAGCGCCATTAGGGCGTGGATGGCCGAGGCCGCGCTCCGCTTTGCCCGCCCTTCTAGCCATTTACCCAGCAGGACCAGGGTCACCACCATGGCCGAGGCCTCAAAGTATAGGTGATGACCGGTGCCGGGTAGGAGGGTATTCCAAGTGCTTAACCCCCAAGCGGCGGAGGTCCCGAGGGCAACCAGCACATCCATATTGCCGGCCCCGCCCCGCAAGGATTTGTAGGCCCCCACATAAAAGCGTTTGCCAATCCAAAATTGGACCGGCGTGGCCAATAAGAGTTGGGTTTCGGCGGGTAAGCCGAGATGGATGCCGAAGGGCATAAGCAGCATGGGCAGGGCTAAGGGCAGGGTGAGCAGGGCTGCCAGCAGCAATTGCCTTCCTTCGTGCCGCTCCCGGGCGGTGGACTCAGCCTCTTCTTGGGCGCGCCGTTCTGCCAGGCTGGAGAGGGGTTCGGCGGTGAAGCCAGCCCGCTGGGCAGCGGCAATGATGGTAGCAGGACTAAGCACTCCTGAAGGGGCTGTGACCACCGCCCGCTCTGTAGCCAGATTAACGGTTGCCTTGCTGACTCCAGGGAGCCGTGAGAACACCTTTTCAAGCCGGGCTGAACAGGCTGCGCAGGTCATTCCTCCGATGCGAAATTCCATCCCTGCGGTGGGCACTGTAAAGCCCGCTTGAGTAATGGCCTGGTAGAATTGCTCGGGGGAGGCCTGTTGCGGATCAAAGGCGATATTGGCCTGTTCCGAGGCCAGGTTTACCTGGGATTTCACCACTCCGGGGACTTTGTTGAGCACCCGCTCTAACCGGGTTGAGCAGGTGGCGCAGGTCATGCCTTTGATGGGCAAAGCCAATGTTTGGACCGCCCCTGTCAGGATCTCCCTAGGAGGGGACTGTTGAACCGAGTCTAAGTTTGATATTTCTAACATAGGCTTATACCCATTTTATATAATTTTTCATTTGCAACCTTCATAAATGAATGGCGTTCTTTGATTAACTGAAGTGACCTGGATTGCCGTTTCCGCCTTCATGGATATGAAAACTCCGGGCTTTTTGCGTAAGTTCTGATTGAATGGATATTACTATCCACCTTCCAGTCACTGGAAGGTCAAGGGGGCGATTATAATTTTATCCTTTGGAGTGACCTACTGGCCGTGTCCATGGCGCCAAGGCGGCGTTCCTCGTGAGTGCCTATTTGCTATATAGGTATAATTATGAGTTCTACTCATCCGCTGCTTCATTATGCGAGGACCGGGAACACAGGTCGTATCCGCGTTCGCACGATGTTCATCACCGCGCCGCAGCAACGGCAGGTGAGTTTTGGACGTTGTTTGACCCAAGCCAACGCTCGGCTCGGGTCGAAGCCCAGCAAAGCCTGAAGCAAGGCGATCAGACGTTTACTATTGGCGTGTAAAAAGCCGAAGTTACGAGCGCGTCGAAAGCCCTTGGGCAACACATGCTGGAGGAACAGCCACAGGAACCGGGGGCCGGGGACGGTTCGGTATTCGATTTGTTGGGTTTTACTATTCTGGTAGCGAAAGGTGACCTGGCTATTTTCGCAGGCGATGATATCTTTTTCCTGGATCACACCTTTATAGAGATAGCGACCGAGATAGATCAGCGCCTTCTCACCGGTACCGACCGACTTGACGTCTACGACCCAGGTGTCGGGATAGCTGACGGGCAGTTCCAGTCCCGCCTGGCGAATGGCGTCGAGCAGTTTGGCGCGAAAGACCGTGGCCAGCGCCTGGTGGTTGAACAGATAGCCGGAGGGGTTCTTGCGTTTTTTACCCCCTTTGGTCCGCCACTGCTTTTTTTCTTCGTCAACGGCCGCAGCGGGCATCACCAAATGCACATGCGGGTGGTAGTCGAGACGCCGGGTATGCGTGTGCAGGACCGTAATGGGGCGCCCGGCGTGCCCTGAAGCTGCGGGTCGTTCTGACTAAATGTGCGCACGGTCTCCCAGCTACAGCGCGTCATTAAGTCATGGATCGTGCGCTGATGCTGCCAAGCCAGCGGCTTGAGTTCCTCAGGTAAGGTGAAGGTCACTAGAAAATACTCGGCGGGGACTTGTTTTTGAAGCTGACGTTCTAGCCATTGCTGGCTTTCATGGTGCTGGCAGTGCGGACAGTGGCGATGGCCGCAGGAATGCGGCACCCAGAGCTGATTATCACACTCAGCGCATTGCGCTAACAGTTGAGGACTGGATGAAGTACGACAGTCTTTCATGGCGGCCAGTGCCTGGCGATGGGAAGGCAGGATCGAAACCTGATATTGCGCCAAGAACTCGGCCTCGAAAGTGTGGATAATCGATGAGAGCAGGATCATTTGACTTTCCTCCAATCAAGAGAAAAGCCGTTCATCAGCGCATCGATGAGCTGCTTTGCCTTCTGGTTGGTATGGGAGGTCAGATGAGTGTATTTGGCGGTGGTCAGGAGGGAGTGATGACCGAGGATTTTCTGGACTTCGAGCAGGTCAACGCCGGCTTCGATCAGATGGGTGGCATAGCTGTGGCGCAGACTGTGGGGAGTGATCTTTTTTTTATTCCACAATCGGCCACCACCTGGCGTAGGGTGGTCTGCACGCCGCCACGATCGAGCGGAGTGGTGGCGCGATGAGCCGCCTTCAAGCCGCCGTGACGATTCGGAAACAATAGCACCGGATTGCGGTGCACCCGCCAGAAACGGCGTAACAGATCGAGCGTTGCCTCCGGCAGAGGAACAAAACGGTCTTTGTGGCCTTTGGCATCGCGGATATGGACGCGCTGACGGTGCGCATCGATATCGCCCACCTCAAGACGCAGTCCTTCCCCCAGGCGCAGGCCCAGACTATAGAGGGTGAAATAGAACACCCGGTAACTGAGTGTTAGGGTCGCGCTGAACAGGCGCTGGGCTTCTTCGAGGGTGACGATATCGGGCAGGCGTTGGGCCTTCGGCGGCTTGATCAGATCCACGTTCACCCAGGGTCTGTGCAGCACGTGGGTGTAGAAGAACTTTAGCCCGTACAGATCGAGCTTGACGGCGCTCCACGAATGCGACTCCAGCAAATCGGTGAAATAGTCCGTCAACTGCTGCTCGGACAGATCCTCGATCTGATGGTCAAAGTAAACCCCGATGCGGCGGATTGCCCGCGCATAGGCTTCGATGGTCTTCGGCTGTAGCCCCTTGAGCTTGAGGTGCTTGAGATGGGTCTGGTAGTGGCGCTTGAAATTCGCCTCGGATGATGCTGTCATTGCATTGTAACCTCATGATTCGTGCTTGAATGATCCCTCATATGGAGGGCGTGAGGTTACATTTTAGATTTAATCGGGCATTGAGGCTTTTCTGCCGCGTAGCGGCTTCGTCCAACAATCAAATGCAGCTGACCGGCTACGCCAGCGGCTGATTTGAACCATGTGTGCTGGGTATGGCACAGAACTTGTCAGGTGAAAGTCTTGATAGCAGGTGTTTGCAAATCCGAAGGTTAGCAGAAGGGCAAGGTTAACATGGCGAGATGTTGGCTGGAGGAAGGCCAATGCAAAACTGCGGGGCGACGAGCAGAAACCCCATCTGAGGGGTGGCCCATCCGGGACGAGTGGGCGCGTGAGGGCGAAGTTCTACCTCGAAATATCGACACTACATTCGCGGCCAGTGATCTTCGGCGTTAGGCCTTCTTGAGGCTTGTGCTGAGTGCCTATTATCTATACATTGTATTTATACATCGTTGCATCGATGGAGGAGATTATAGATGGTTCGCACTCAGATCTACTTAACAGAGATCGAGCAGCAGGCCCTACGGGTTCTTGCACGCCGTACGGGTCGTACCCAAAGTGAGCTGATCCGCGAGGCTATTGACAGGTTCATCGCGCAAGCTGAACAAACTGATCGCCGTTTGCTGCTACAGCAAGCTCGCGGCCTTTGGCAGAATCGTACCGATCTCCCTGATTTTGCTGCTTTACGGCGCGAGTTCGATCGATCTACTTTGGAATTCGAGTAATGGCGCAACGGCTATTGCTCGATACCGATGTGCTAATTGACTATCTTCGTGGGGTACCAGTGGCTGTCAGCTATTTGGAAGGCTGTGCGGAGGTGTTGTTGATCTCAGTCATTACGGTAACGGAGCTATTTGCGGGTGTGCGTGAAGGGCGGGAGCGTACCACTCTTAGTGCCTTCCTGGGGGCTTTTGAAGTGGTACCCCTCGATCGGCCTATTGCTGAGAAGGGAGGCCTTTATCGTCGGGATTATGGTAAGAGCCACGGGACTGGTCTTGCGGACGCTTTTATTGCTGCCACAGCCGAGCTATGTCAGGCCAAAGTTGTTACCCTGAATCGCAAGCACTTTCCTATGCTAAAGGAGGTGCTTGTGCCTTATAAGAAGTCAGATTAAGCCTAACAATTGTATTAACCATACTTATCGCCAGTACCGCAGATGCTCGGAAAGGTTGGAAGCACGTGGGTAAGATTGGCCATTAGCAAGAGTGAAATAAGCTGTTCTTGTCCTGCTCCGGTCGGGCTAAGTAAGCTTGAAGTTATTTTATTGCATCCTTGGCAATAAGCATGGACTGGCAAGCCAATATCCACAAACTCCCCCCCCTTCTCCAGGGGCGGATTCAAAACGATCTGGCCCGCTTTCAGGAAGCGCTAGGGCAGGGTGGGTTGGAAACGGTCTTCAAAGAGAAGACGATAGGGACCCTTTGCCCTGTCTGGGCCGCCAGTGAATTTGTGGCAAGCGCCTGTATTTGTGACCCTTCTTTGTTGCTAGGGTTGCAAGAAAGTGGCGATCTTTTTCGTCCCTACGAACCTAACGACTACGCCAAGACTCTGGAACGGCAGCTTGATGAGCTGGATAGTGAAGCGGCGCTGATGGTTGCTTTGCGGCGTTTTCGTCGCCGCGAGATGGTGCGTATTATTTGGCGTGATTTGGCGGGTTGGGCCAGCCTTGAGGAAGTCCTGGGGGAGCTCTCCCAGCTAGCCGAGGCGTGCCTCGACAGTGCTTTGGCTTTTCTCCATCGCTGGCAAAGCGAGGAGTTAGGAACCCCTCACGGCGCGGTCTCGGGTCAGCCCCAGTCCTTGGTGGTGTTGGGCATGGGGAAACTGGGGGCTTGGGAACTTAATCTCTCTTCGGATATCGACCTCATTTTTGCTTATCCCGAGTCGGGAGAGACCCGCGGCGCCCGGCGGGTCTTGAGCAACGAAGAATATTTCACTCGTCTGGCGCGGCGCTTAATCCGGGTCCTTGAAGAGCGTACGGCGGAGGGATTTGTCTTTCGGGTTGACATGCGCCTACGGCCCGATGGGGATTCGGGACCACTGGTGGCGAACTTCGACGCCATGGAAAACTACTACCAGAATCAGGGTCGTGACTGGGAACGGTATGCCATGATCAAGGCCCGCACGGTGGCCGGTGATCGCCAGGCCGGAGCCCGTTTGATGGCCATGTTGCGGCCTTTCACTTATCGCCGCTATTTGGATTTTGGGGCCATTGAATCTTTACGCAGCATGAAGGCGATGATTGCCCAGGAACTGCGGCGGCAGGGGATTAAAGCGAATATCAAACTGGGGCCTGGAGGGATTCGGGAGATCGAATTTATTGGGCAATCCTTTCAGTTGATTCGAGGGGGGCGGGAACCGGTGCTTCAGGAGCGGGGCATCCTCCAGGTGCTGGCCTTATTGGCGGAAAAGGGCCACTTGCCCTTTTATGTCAAAGAAGAACTATGCGCCGCCTATCTGTTTCTGCGGCGGGTGGAGCATCGCCTGCAAGCTTATCGGGATGAACAAACCCATACTCTGCCAACCTCGGCGGAAAGGCGTGCCTGCCTGGCCTTTGCCATGGGCTATGGAGACTGGGAAACCTTTGCCAGTAAGCTCGACGATCACCGGCGTCGGGTCCAAGGGCATTTTGAACAGTTATTCGCCGCGCCCCATATGGACACGGCTGGCCAGATGACGCGGGAAAAGGGGTTGGCTGAGGTCTGGTCAGGGAGTGGTCCAACGGAGTCGGTCCTCGCAACCTTAAAGGCGGCGGGCTATCATTCCCCGGAAGAAGTGGCACAGATCCTGGCCTACTTGCGTCAGTCCTATACGGTGCGGGCTCTCAGCGCTCAGGCCCGAGCTCGTTTGGATCAGTTGATGCCCTTGTTGCTGGGAGCGGTTGGCCGTACCGAGCAACCAGAGCAGTGCCTGCAGCGAGTGGTGACCTTGCTGGAGACCGTGGCGCAACGCACCGCTTACTTAGCTTTGCTGGCGGAACATCCCATGGCTTTATCCCAGCTTGTTAAGCTCTGCGCGGCCAGCCCCCTGATTGCGCGCCAGCTTACCCGCTACCCCTTGCTGTTGGATGAGTTGCTGGATCCCCGTTCCTTGTATCGCGTGCCGGACTATGAGTCCTTGGTCAAGGATTTGGGGCGATCATTGGGAGCGGTTCCCGGGGATGATTTAGAGCAACAGATGGAGTTGCTTCGCCACTTTTGCCAGCGCCAGACGTTGCGGGTGGCCGCTGCCGATGTGACCGGGGTTTTGCCCCTGATGAAAGTGGGCGATCACTTAACTCATTTGGCGGAGGTGATCCTAAAAAAGGCCCTGGAGCTTAGTTGGCAGCACTTGACCCACCGCCATGGCCGGCCTCAACGTAGCAGCGGAGAGCAAGCAGGAGAGTACGGCTTTGCTGTCATTGGCTATGGTAAGTTGGGAGGATATGAGCTGGGCTATGGTTCCGATCTGGACCTGGTTTTCCTCCATGCCGCCCAATCCAGTGATCCCCCCACCGAAGGGGAAAAAACCTTGGATCCCATTGTCTTTTATAGCCGTTTGGGTCAGCGTTTGATCCACATGTTGCAGACTCTGACTCCCTCCGGAAAACTCTATGAAGTGGATACTCGCCTGCGTCCCAGCGGGGCTTCGGGGCTGCTGGTCAGCAGCCTGGAGGCCTATAGTGATTACCAGCGCACTCAAGCTTGGACTTGGGAGCATCAAGCCCTGGTTCGGGCCCGCTTCGTGGCGGGCGATGAAAGACTCGGCGCTGCCTTTGCCGCTATGCGACGGGAGATCTTGGGGCGCCAGCGGGATCTGGCAACACTACGGGAGGAGGTTCGCGGTATGCGGACCAAGATGCGGAACCAATTGGACTGGAGTCGACCGGGCTGGTTTGACCTTAAGCAGGGCAAGGGTGGTATCGCCGATATAGAATTTATGGTCCAATATGGCGTACTTGCCTGGGCCCATGCTTACCCACAACTGCTAGAGTACCCGGATAATATTCGGATTCTGGAAGGCTTTGCCCAGGCTGGGTTGATGGCGCCAGCAGAAAGCCTGCAGCTAGCAGATGCCTATCGCGCCTATCGGGCAGCAGCTAATCGACTCACCTTACAGGAGCAGAAGGCCCTAGTGGAGGATGAGCAATTTCGCCAGGA
The DNA here is from genome assembly GCF_000024725.1 of Nitrosococcus halophilus Nc 4. Classification (NCBI taxonomy): domain Bacteria; kingdom Pseudomonadati; phylum Pseudomonadota; class Gammaproteobacteria; order Chromatiales; family Chromatiaceae; genus Nitrosococcus; species Nitrosococcus halophilus. The sequence continues at coordinate 187,565 of NC_013960.1, forward strand.
GCGTACCGCCGTCCAGGGGGTGTGGTCTGCGCTGCTAGAGGATGAGGCTGCCTAATGACTCCTAAATGAATAACCAGGTAAGTGAAGGAGACCAAATGAAATGAGCACTATGGATGACCGCGACGGCGTCATCTGGTTAGACGGCGAACTGGTGCCCTGGCGCGAAGCCCGGGTCCACGTATTAACCCACACCTTACACTATGGAATGGGCGTTTTTGAGGGGGTGCGTGCTTACAAGGCCACTCAAGGTACCGCTATTTTTCGGTTGCAGGAGCATACCGACCGTTTATTCCGCTCCGCCCATATCCTCAATATGGTCATTCCCTATGACCGGGAAACCTTGAATCAGGTCCAGCGCCTGGTGGTGCGAGAGAACGGTTTAGACACCGCTTACCTCCGTCCCATGTGCTTTTACGGTTCCGAAGGTATGGGGTTGCGAGCCGACAACCTCCGGGTCCATGTGATGGTCGCAGCCTGGCCCTGGGGAGCCTATCTTGGCGCTGAGAATATGGAAAGGGGAATCCGGGTGAAGACTTCCTCCTATACCCGGCACCATGTGAACATCACCATGTGCAAGGCCAAGGCCAACGGCAATTACATGAATTCCATGCTGGCTCTGCAAGAGGCCCTGGCTGCCGGCTGCGATGAGGCGTTATTGCTGGATTCGGAAGGGTATGTCACCGAAGGCAGCGGGGAAAATATCTTCATTGCCCGCAACGGGGTGCTCTATACCCCGGATCTTACTTCCGCCCTGGAGGGAGTCACCCGGGACACCATTTATCAGTTGGCTCGGGAGATTGGAGTGCCTCTGTGCGAGAAACGGATCACCCGGGATGAGGTCTATGTGGCGGATGAAGCTTTCTTTACCGGGACGGCGGCGGAAGTCACCCCCATCCGCGAGTTGGATGGCCGAAAGATTGGTAATGGGGCCCGAGGACCCATTACGGAGCGTCTCCAGACTCTGTATTTCGATCAGGTCCATGGCCGTCGAGAAACCCATCCGGAGTGGTTAACCCTGGTATCCGATTGAGATTGCTGATTGATTAAACGAAAGGAGAGCTATGGCAGGACATAGTAAATGGGCCAATATTCAGTACCGCAAGGGTGCCCAAGATGCCAAGCGTGGCAAACTCTTTACCAAGCTTATTCGCGAGATTACGGTGGCAGCCCGCCTGGAGGGGGGCGATCCGGCCACAAGTCCCCGCTTGCGCATTGCCATTGACAAAGCGTTGGCCGCCAATATGCCCAAGGATAATATTGAGCGGGCTATCAAGCGGGGCACTGGCGATATGGAAGGCGTGGCCTACGAAGAGATCCGCTATGAAGGGTATGGCCCCCATGGGGTAGCGGTAATGGTAGACTGTATGACCGATAATCGGAACCGTACCGTGGCCGAGGTTCGTCACGTCTTTAGTAAATGGGGCGGAAATCTAGGCACAGATGGGTCAGTCGCCTATTTATTCAGTAAAAAAGGCATTATTAGCTATCCTAAAGGGAGCGATGAGGAGGCCATCATGGAGGTGGCGATTGAAGCGGGCGCCGAAGACGTGGTGACTAACGAGGATGGTTCAATAGACGTGTTCACCGAGCCGGAGGAGTTTTCGGCTGTCAAGAAGGCCTTAGAGGAGGCTGATCTAAAGCCGGCCCAGGCGGATGTGACTCAACATGCTTCCACCATCGTGTCCTTGGAGTTAGAGGATGTCAAGAAAATGTTGACTTTTCTGGAGACCTTGGAAGATCTGGATGATGTCCAACAAGTCTACAGCAACGCTGACTTTTCCGAGGAGACTCTGGCCCAACTGGAGTAAGGTGAGGACCTGGCCATTGCAAAGTAGGGCGATTAGGCGGGAAAGACGGATGTTACCGCCTAGCGAAATTTTTCTTTTTCAGAGAATACTCTAGTCTGTTTATGGTGCGAATCCTTGGTATCGATCCCGGGTCTCGTATCACCGGCTATGGGTTGATTGAAACCAATGGCAAGGAGGCGGCCTATATCACTGCTGGCTGTATTCAGGCGGGGAATGGGGAACTAGCGGAACGGCTGGGGCGGATATTCAAGGGAATCACCGCGATCATCGAGGACTATCATCCTGATGAAGTGGCAGTGGAGCAAGTTTTTATGCACCAAAATCCAGGGGCTGCCCTGAAGCTAGGGCATGCCCGGGGCGCGGCTATCTGCGCGGCTATGAATGTAGTCCTCCCGGTTTTCGAATATACGCCCTCCCAGGTGAAACAGGCGGTCGTGGGCCGGGGTGATGCCGCCAAGTCTCAAGTTCAATATATGATACGGTTATTGCTTAAACTGCCTTCTGAGCCGGTGACGGATGCCGCCGATGCTCTAGCCTGCGCTCTCTGCCATGGTCATGCGGGTCCCCTGTTGGCTGGCTTGGCTGGGCAGGTGAGAGGCCGGCGGCGGGGACGCTATTACCGATGATTGGGCGCCTGCGGGGTGTTTTGTTGGAAAAACGGGCCCCCTTTTTGCTACTAGAGGTGCAGGGCGTGGGTTATGAGCTAGAAGCGCCCATGTCCACTTTTTATGTGCTTCCTGATAGGGGCGCTGAAGTAATCCTATACACTCATTTGGTGGTGCGGGATGATGCCCATTTGCTCTATGCTTTTGCCAGTGAAAAGGAGCGCGAACTGTTCCGCAATCTTATTCGGGTCAATGGGGTGGGGGCTAAATTGGGATTGGCTATTCTTTCCGGAATTGAGGTCGAATCTTTCACCCGCTGTGTTCAGGAAGGAGATACGGCGAGTCTGACCCGGTTGCCTGGTGTGGGTAAGAAAACGGCAGAGCGCCTCATTGTGGAGATGCGGGATCGGCTCTTCGATGGGCCCAGGGAGGAGATGGCCGGCGTACTCCCTCGGGTGGGCTCTGGCCAGGTGCCAACCTCCGATGCGGTCAGTGCCTTGGTGGCCCTAGGCTATAAATCCCAGGACGCTAGCCGAATGGTGCGCCAACTGAATACCGAAGGACTGGCAACTGAAGAGATCATCCGTCAGGCCCTACAGAGGATGCTGAAATCATGACTCTAAGTCGGGGCTTGGTTTCCCCCCAAGGGGCCAGTGATGAAGCCGTCGTTGAACCTTCCCTGCGCCCTGCCAAATTGGCTGATTATGTGGGACAACCTCAGGTGCAGGAGCAGATGGAAGTTTTTATTCCCGCCGCTCGGGCTCGGGGAGAGGCTCTTGATCATGTGCTCATTTTTGGGCCTCCAGGATTGGGTAAGACCACCCTTTCCCATATCGTTGCCAATGAATTGGGGGTCAATCTGCGCCAGACCTCCGGGCCGGTATTGGAGCGTCCTGGCGACTTGGCTGCTCTGCTAACTAACCTAGAGCCACGGGATGTGCTTTTTATCGATGAAATTCATCGCTTGAGCCCCGTGGTGGAAGAAGTGCTCTATCCTGCCATGGAAGATCGCCAGATCGATATTATGATTGGTGAAGGTCCGGCGGCACGCTCCATTAAATTGGATTTGGTGCCCTTCACCTTGGTGGGGGCCACCACCCGGGCTGGATTGCTGACCTCTCCTTTACGGGATCGCTTTGGTATCGTCCAACGCCTGGAATTCTATGACGTCGAGCATTTGGTCTTGATTGTGGAACGTACGGCCCGTATTCTTGGCATGGTCATGGAAGCAGGGGGCGCGTTGGAAGTGGCCCGCCGCTCTCGGGGGACACCACGGATTGCCAACCGCCTGCTGCGGCGGGTGCGGGATTACGCCGAGGTGAAGGGAGACGGCCGGGTTACCCATGAGGTGGCGAAAAAAGCCTTGGACCTGCTAGATGTGGATAGCAACGGTTTTGATACCATGGACCGCAAGCTGCTGCTAGCGATGATTGAAAAATTTGATGGCGGGCCGGTGGGGGTCGATAGTTTGGCCGCTGCCATTAGTGAAGAGCGGGGCACTATCGAAGATGTGATAGAGCCATTTTTAATCCAACAGGGATTTGTGATGCGTACGCCGCGAGGCCGAATGGCGACCCGTCATACCTATCTTCATTTTGGTTTGGAGCCGGCTGCGGAGGCAGTACAGCAAGAAACCCCAGATCTTTTCTTCAATGAATGAGTTTGTATTGCCAATGCGTGTCTACTATGAGGACACGGACAGCGGTGGTGTGGTTTATCATGCCAATTATCTCAAGTTTATGGAACGGGCCCGCACCGAGTGGTTGCGTAGTCAGGGCTTTGAGCAGGATGCTTTGCTCAAGGAACAGGGACTGTTGTTCGCGGTGCGTTCCTTGCGTTTGGATTACCTGCGGCCAGGGCGTTTTAATGATTGGCTAAAGGTGCATACTCATCTCCTGCAGTGCAGAAAGGCCAGTTTGACTTTTTCCCAGACGGTGCAGCGGGGAGAGGAATCCGCGCTCTGCCAGGCTGAGGTCAAGGTGGCCTGCCTAGATGCCCAAACCTTTCGCCCCCGTCCTATACCTAAACTGATACTTGCGGAGATTACTGGTGGCTGTTGATCTTTCTCTTTTTGAACTCGTCACGGGAGCCAGCTTTTTAGTGCAGCTAGTGATGCTGATATTGCTGGTGATTTCTGTGATCGCTTGGACCCTTATCTTCCGCAAACGAAGTGAGCTTAAAGGGGCCAAGGAGGCGGCTGATGAGTTCGAAGATCGTTTTTGGTCGGGCAAAGAACTCAATAGCCTCTATGCTGAGTTGGCGGCGCGAGAAATCCCGCTTCATGGCATGGAGGGTATTTTTTTTTCAGGTTTCAGGGAGTTCGTGCGCCTACGTAAACAGACCAACGCGGAGCACCGGGCCGTGTTGGATGGAACGCAGCGGGCTATGCGGGTCTCCCTGGCGCGGGAAATCGATACTTTGGAGGCCGCGTTACCTTTTTTGGCCACTGCGGGCTCTACCAGTCCCTATATCGGCTTGTTTGGTACGGTGTGGGGAATCATGAATTCCTTCCGGGCTTTGGGAAATGCCCACCAAGCCACTTTAGCCATGGTGGCGCCAGGGATCGCCGAGGCCCTTATCGCTACGGCCATGGGGCTGTTTGCCGCCATTCCAGCGGTCATTGCTTACAATCGTTATATCCATGAAGTGGAGCGCTTGATTAACCGCTATGACACTTTTTTGGAAGAATTTTCGACTATTCTTCAGCGCCAACTTCACCTTGCTTAGGTCAGTTCAATGTATGCTTCTCAGCAACGCAAGCGGCGTCGGCCTCTATCGGAAATCAATGTGGTGCCCTATATTGATGTGATGTTGGTGTTATTGGTGATCTTCATGATTACGGCGCCCATGCTGACCCAGGGAGTCAAAGTGGATCTGCCCCAGGCAAACGCTAAACCGGCAAAGCTGCCCCAGGATCAGGACCCTTTGCTAGTCAACGTGGATGCCCAAGGGCGCTACTATCTCAATATGGGCAAAGCGTCGCACCAACCGATAACGGCCGATGAGCTTTTAACCAAGGTGGCTGCCGTCCTGCGCCGTAAACCCCATACCCCGGTTCTCGTGGGGGGGGACCGGGAGGTTCCTTATGGCGCCGTGGTGCGAGTGATGGCCCTGTTACAGCAGGCGGGGGCTCCCCATATCGGGTTGATTACAGAAACGCCAACCCGGCGGGAACCCGGTTAATATTGCCCATGGGGAAGTCACGCCCGCCGCTGGCTGCCTTTTTACTGGCTCTCCTGGTCCATGGACTCTTGTTCGGGGTGATCGTTCTTAGCTTTGGTTGGACTCCTAAACCCGAGCCGGTGGATACTCGGTCCATGGAGATTGTGCAGGCCACGGTGGTGGAGCGGGAGAAGTTGTTGGCGGAGCAGCGGCGGGCGGAACAAGCTGCATTAGCCCGCCAGCAAGCCGAAGCGCAAAAGCGGGAAGCGGCCAAGCAACAGGCCATGGCGGAGCAGGCCAGGCAAGAGGCAAAAAAACAGCAGGAATTGGAACAAAAACGGCGGCAGGAGCAAGCGCGGCTCAAACGCTTGGAGGCGGAAAGGAAAGCCAAGAAAGAAGAAGCTCGCCGTAAGGCAGAAGCGGAACGGAAGCGCGCTGAGGAGGAAAAGCGCCGGGCTGAGGCCGAGAAACGGCGCTTGGAAGAAGAGCGGCGCCGGGCCGAGGAAGCGAGGCGAAAAGCGGAGGAAGAGCGTAAAAAAGCGGCAGCGGCGGCCCGCCGCAAGGCGGAGGAAAAACGCCGCCAGCAGGAGCTTCAGGCCCGTATCGAGGCGGAGCAAAATGCCGCTCAAGTTGAGGCTGCCCTCAACCGCTTTGAGACTCAAATACAACAACGGGTGGGGCGCTATTGGACTCGTCCTCCTAGTGCCCGCGATAATCTAGAGGTTGTGCTACAGGTGGAAATGTTACCCGATGGTGAGGTGCGCAATGTGAAAGTGGTTAAAACCAGCGGCGACCGAGCCTTCGACCGCTCGGCGGAGGCCGCTGTTTATAAAGCCGCGCCTTTGCCGGTACCGCCTGACCGGGCGGCAGCGGCAAAGTTGCTGCCTAGCTTTAACTTTAAATTTACTTCCGGTAGCTAAATGGGCATGAAAGTTTGGTCTAAGATTTTGTGGCTGTGGATACTGCTCGTGCCGACACAAAATGTTTCGGCGGTGCTCACTATTGAAATCACCGGCGGTACCGAGGCAGCCTTACCTATTGCGATTGTTCCCTTCGGGAGCCAGGGCGGTATTCCGCCTGAAGATGTGGCTGCCGTTGTGGCCGCTGATTTAGCCCGCAGCGGGCGTTTTGCCCCGTTGCCGGAAAAGGATCTGCTCTCCCGCCCCCATCGCGCCTCTGAAATCGAATTCCATGATTGGCGGCGGCTAGGATCGGAAGGTTTGGTGATCGGTGAGGTCACTCATTTGGGGGCGGATCGTTATGGAGTGCGCTTTCAGCTTTTTGATATTTATAAGGCAGAGCAATTGGTGGGACGCCGCTACCAGGTTCCGGCGACGGGGCTGCGTCATTTGGCCCACCAGATTGCGGATTTGATCTACGAGACCCTGACGGGTGAAAAAGGGGCCTTTACCACCCGCATTGCCTTTGTCACGGTTTCCAAGGCGGTTGATGGGGCTAAAGAGTATTCCCTCCAAGTGGCTGATGTGGATGGCCATAATCCCCACACCATCTTGCAATCGAAGGAACCCATTATGTCACCCGTATGGTCTCCTGATGGGACTAAGCTCGCTTATGTGTCCTTCGAGCGAAAGCGTTCGGAGGTCATTGTTCAGGAATTACGGACCGGCCGGCGGCAGTCGGTCGCTTCATTCCCTGGGATCAACAGCGCCCCCGATTGGTCCCCGGATGGGCGCAAGTTGGCACTGGTTCTATCCAAGGAGGGTAATCCGGAGATCTATATTCTGGATCTGGCAACCCGCAGGCTGACCCGCCTGACCCGCAACGCCAGCATTGATACCGAGCCCACCTGGGCCCCCGATGGGCGGAGTATTGTCTTCACCTCAGATCGTGGCGGGCGGCCACAACTTTATCAGATTTCCGCTTCGGGTGGGCAGGCGCAGCGCTTGACCTTTGACGGGACTTATAATGCTTCCGCCTCGTTTGCGCCGGATGGCCAGCGGTTGGCGCTCGTTCATGGAGATAAGGGACAATTTCATATTGCTGTATTGGATTTAGCGAGCAAAGACTTGCAAGTCTTGACCGAGACTCGGATGGATGAATCTCCAAGCTTTGCCCCTAATGGCCGGATGATCCTTTATGCCACTTCAGGGCCCCAGGGAGGGGCATTAGCCGCCGTCTCTACCGACGGGCGGGTTCGCCAACGTTTGGCCCAGAAAGGCGATGAAGTCCGGGAGCCAGCCTGGTCACCTTGAACTAAAAAAATAAAATTTTTAAGGAGTTCTAGCGATGCGTCTAGTCATTCCCTTTTTTTTTCTGCTGGCATCGGTTTACGGGCTGGCAGGATGTGCTGGAGGTCCTGCCACCCAGGGCGAGCCCACCGGTGTCGTCGTGGAGGAACGGGGTACAGGTGTTGGCGAGACCGCCTATCCTGAGGGTGAAGCCTTGGAAGGTGAAGGGGCAACCGCCTGGGGAATAGGCGAGGGGGCCGCCTATCAAGGAGATCCCTTGGCTGATCCTGCAAGCCCTTTGGCCAACCGGGTGATTTATTTTGAATTTGATAGCAGTGAGATCCAAGAAGATGACCGGCCCATTGTGGAGGCCCACGGCGACTATCTGGCAAAGCATCCTGATGTCAGCTTGACTTTGGAAGGCCATACCGACGAGCGGGGTTCCCGGGAGTATAATTTAGCGCTGGGTGAGCGCCGGGCCAATGCGGTGCGTCGTTTGGTTCTCTTGATGGGAGCTTCGGAAGACCAAGTTCAAGTGGTCAGCTATGGTGAAGAGCGGCCAGCCGTGGATGGCCACGATGAAGGGGCTTGGCAGCTCAATCGTCGGGTCGAAATCCTTTATTCAGGAGAATAACAATGGCGTCGTGCCGGAGCCACTGGCTATTGGCAGGGGGGCTGCTGCTCCAGGTATCGGCTGTGCCTGGGGCTGAAGTGGAAGTGGCTGAGGTGGTTGATATGGGTGAGTTGGAGCAACGCCTCCAGCGCCTAGAACGGATCGTCCAGGGGCAGGGGTTGTCCGAGTTGTTGTTGAAGTTGGAACAGCTAGAAGCTGAGGTGCGGCGACTTCAGGGGGAAAATGAGGAACTCGGATATGAGATTGATAATCTCAAGGAACAGCAGCGGGAATTGTATTTGGATTTGGACCGGCGATTACAAAAGCTAAACGCCTCCGAGGAAAGCTTATCCCCCCCTTCAGAAATGACAGAGGCTGGTACGATGGACTCTGCTCCTGATTCTGGGGAGCCAGCCTATCAGGCTGCCCTGAAGTTGCTCAAGGAAGGGCGCTATGAAGAGGCGATGGCGGCGTTTCGCCAGTTTCCCCAGCAGTATCCAGAGAGCCGTTATCGGCCTAATGCCCAGTACTGGCTGGGAGAGTCCTACTATATGTTGCGGGATTTTAGCGCCGCCGCCCAAGCCTTTCAGGCCCTGGCGGAGCAGTATCCGGAAAGCGCCAAGGTTCCCGATGCTATGCTCAAGCAAGGGCTGGCTTATTACGAATTAGAGCAGTGGGAGCAAGCGAAAGCGCAGCTCCAAGAAGTGATGGCCCGCTATCCTGCTTCGACCGTTAGTCGCTTGGCCGAAGATCGCCTTGAAAAAATGAAGCGTGAGGGTCATCGTTGATCCTATTGCCATGGTGGAGTTACCGTCTCCCTGGATGCGGTTGCTATGAAGCGTCTACGTATCACTGAAATTTTTCACTCCCTCCAGGGAGAATCCCGCAGCGTGGGTTGGCCGACGGTCTTCGTGCGTTTAACGGGTTGCCCCCTCCGCTGCCATTATTGCGATACTGAATATGCCTTTCAGGGCGGAACCTGGATGGAGCTAGATGAGATTCTCGCCACCGTCGCCGAATTCGGCGCTCGCCATGTGACGGTGACCGGTGGCGAACCTCTGGCTCAACCAGCTTGCCTGGAACTTTTGACCCAACTCTGTGACGTCGGGTACGAGGTCTCATTAGAGACCAGTGGGGCGTTGGATATCTCCGCCGTTGATCCGCGGGTAGTCAAGGTCATGGATTTAAAGACTCCGGGATCGGGGGAAGAAGCACGGAACTCCACTACTAATCTTGATTATCTTTCGTCCCAGGACCAGGTAAAGCTGGTGCTCTGTGACCGCCATGATTACGAGTGGGCTCGGACGGCCCTGGAGCGTCATCGCCTGGCTGAACGTTGCGAGGTGCTGTTTTCCCCCAGCTACGAACAACTCAGTCCCACCGATCTAGCTGAGTGGATACTGGAAGACCGTTTGCCGGTGAGAATGCAGATTCAGTTACATAAATACCTTTGGGGGGAGGAGCCTGGACGATGAGTTCCCCTAAAGCGGTGGTTCTAGTCTCTGGAGGGCTGGATTCAGCCACGGTACTGGCTATCGCCCGGGAGCAGGAGTTTGCTTGCTATACCATGAGCTTTGATTATGGCCAGCGGCACCGGGTCGAACTTCAGGCGGCCGCCGAAATTTCCCGCTTGTTAGGGGCTGTCGAGCACAAACTTATCACCATCGATCTGGGCGGTATGGGAGGCTCCGCTTTGACGGATTCCAGTATCGCCGTGCCGGAGGCGCCCACGGAGGCCATTCCAGTCACCTACGTGCCGGCGCGGAATACGGTGTTTTTGGCCTTTGCTTTAGGTTGGGCCGAGGTACTGGGAGCCCAGGATATTTTCATTGGCGTCAATGCGGTGGACTACTCCGGTTATCCTGATTGCCGCCCGGCATTTGTTGAGGCTTTTGAGCACCTGGCCAACCTTGCCACCCGCGCAGGCCTGGAAGGGCAGCGGTTTCGTATTCAAGCTCCCCTAATTCATCTTTCCAAGGCTGAGATTATCCGGGAAGGCATTCGCCTCGGTATTGATTATTCCCGCACGGTTTCCTGCTATCAGGCAGATGAGACCGGGCGCGCTTGTGGGGTTTGTGATTCTTGCCGGTTCCGCAAACAGGGTTTTCAGGAAGCCGGTGTGCCTGACCCTACCCGATATCATTAAAAATGCTTGCAATGGTTTGAGATTCTCGGCAACTCAGGTAAAATTACGTGCTTATCCTATCACGGGGGCCGTTAGCTCAGTTGGTAGAGCACCGGACTTTTAATCCGTGTGTCGAAGGTTCGAATCCTTCACGGCCCACCATTTTAAATCAATTGCTTACGGAATTTTTCGACACTCTCATTTTCCGCAACGTGACCAGATCGTGACAATCTTTCCGATCGGGTCACTACTTCCCTGCTACAGTTGATGGTGCGTCACTCTAATAGACCCCACCCCCAAATCAGCGGGCCATTCCATCACTTCATTCATAGCTGCTTCCGCCCTTCTCTTTGCCTAGATGCTCTCATTGATTACCTATGCGCTGGGGGTGATTGCCCGCGCCAAAGGGATGATACAGCTGGCCCATGAAACTGGGCTTTCGCGTGAAAGCCTGTATAAGGCGTTGTCAGCCGAGGGAGATCCGGAATTTGCCACATTGGGCCAAATTTTGTGCTTTTTGGATTGTTTGTGAGTGTGTTTAACAGCCAATCGGGCTTCCGGTACATTCCTCCCTTAATGAAAAAGGGCGTTTATTTTTCCTATAAGCTAACTGGATTCTGGCTAGCAGGTGGTCTGCTGGCTATGCTGTCCCTTATCGGTAAGGCTACACCGGAAATAGCAGATCAACACTCCCCAGGACTGGCAATGACGCCCGCCATCAAAAAAAGCCGGGCTACTCAGCTCCGAGCCCACGTGGAGGCGCTGGCCACGGGCATCGGCGAGCGCAATATGTTTACTCCTAATTCCCTGGCCCGCGCCGCGGAGTATATCCGCCATCAATGGGAAACCCAGGGCTATGAGGTGGCGGCGTACCCTTATATCGTACGAGGGCAGGAAGTGGAGAACCTGGAAGTGGCCCTGAAGGGGACCGAGTTCCCCGAAGAAGTCATTTTGGTGGGGGCCCACTACGATACGGTGCCCGGCAGTCCCGGCGCCAACGATAATGCCAGCGGCGTTGCTGCGCTGCTCGAACTCTCGCACAAACTGGCAGGTAAAGAACTGCCTCGCTCGCTAAGGTTCGTCGCCTTCGTCAATGAGGAACCCCCTTTTTTCAAGACGCCGAAGATGGGCAGCCGAGTTTACGCGCGCATGGCCCGCGAACGTGGTAAGCGACTAAAGGGAGTAGTGGTGCTGGAAACCATTGGCTACTATCGCAACGAGCCCGACACCCAGAAGTATCCTCCCCTGTTTGGCCTATTCTATCCGGATCGGGGCAATTTCGTTGGCTTTGTCTCCAATCTGCGATCTCGCGGGTTGCTACACCGCGCCGTTGGGTCCTTTCGGAAGCACTCTAATTTTCCCTTGGAATATCTGTCGGCACCCGCTCTCATCCCCGGTGTGGATTGGAGCGATCACAGTTCCTTCTGGCGCTATGGCTATGACGCCATCATGGTGACGGATACGGCGTTGTACCGTTACCCCTATTACCACTCGTTCCAGGATACGCCCGATAAACTGGACTATGATTCCTTGGTGCAGCTTACGGTGGGTCTTTACGGGATGTTGCTCGAACTCGCCTCGGCAGATCTGTAAGCTCACCGTGGCAAAACGACTTTCTGTGGCTATCCCAAAATAAAAAAAATTGTAAAGCACACGATATAGTTTTCTGGCCCTTCAGTAGCTCCTTTTTGCTATACAGGTCTAACGGGTTGGGGTAAGAAGACTTGGCAAAAATCGTCGATATCTCAAAATAAAGCCTCTAAGCTCATCATTCAGGCAGCGAAAAATCTTGATTTCCTTGAGGATCAGGAGACCGCAAATTGATGGGTACTCCGGGAGGGTGATGATAGTGATTCCCAGTGATTGTCCTCAGTTGTTGGTGGAGCAGAGGCAACCACTGCTCACCATCGGATTTCACCGGCCTAAATATAAAAATGCTTTGACACTAGCCATGTACGCTGCTGCAGCGGATGCTCTGGAACAGTCGGACGAGATTGATAATGTGCGGGTGATTCTGATTTATGGCACTGCCGGTTATTTCACTAGCGGCAATGACTTGAAAGATTTCAGGCAGGCATCGACAATCCATGAGAATCATCCGGTGGTTCGGTTTATGCGCGCCTTGCAGCATTGCCGTAAGCCAGTAGTGGCGTCGGTGCGCGGCCCTGCGGTGGGTATAGGCACCACATTGCTATTCCACTGCGATCTGGTTTACGCCGCCCAGGGTGCGCAACTGCAGCTACCCTTCGTTAATCTTGGCCTCTGTCTCGAATATGCCGCCAGCTATTTGTTGCCGCGTTGGTTGGGGCATGCCAAGGCCGCCGAATTACTGCTGTTGGGAGAGGCATTCAGCTGCAAAAGCCGGGCGCCATGGTAATCAATATCTCCGCTCCGCAGGCGCTGATTCCCATGGCGGCCCAATCCCATGTCTGTGCTGCCAAGGCTGGAGTGGATATGATCACCCGTACCTTGGCGCTGGAATGGGGCGAACAAGGGGTACGCGTCAACGTTGTGGTTCCTGGCCCCACCGATGGCACCGAGGGCATGCGGCGTTTGGCCCCTACGTAATCAGCTCGCCAGGCAGTTATCGACTCAGTTCCGCTCAAGCGCATGGGCACACCTGATGACATCGCCCATGCCTGCCTGTTTCTCGCCTCGGACTGTGCCAGCTATATCACCGGTGCCGTGTTGCCGGTGGATGGCGGCTGGGTGCAGGGAGGTGCAGGTATGATGGGGATGGGTTTTGCAAAAATGTTGAAGAAAAAAAAGATGTGAGGGGAAAGAACCGGCGGGGTTGGAGTAAGAGGTTTTTTATCTGCTATACCAAAAATTGGAGATTGACTTTATAGTACCGATAGGTGGGGTCTTATAGCCTTTTTCCCGGCCTAAACGCAATAGAAAGTGGCTCTTCACCGGCGAGCAGTTTTGTGAGTGGCAGGAATAGGACTTGCGGGCATTTGCTCGCCCGTGCCGAGTGCAATGGAGGTGCTATGATGGGGCTCAAGAGGGGAGTGCTTATTATTGTCGCATCGGTGTTGCTCGGGTATCTTAGTAGTTCCTGGGCGGTGCTACACTTATTGCTCACTCCCGAACATAAGCCGATGACACAAACGCCGGTGCAACTGGGTTTTCCCAACACCAAATCTGTATGGGTGGAAACTTCAAAAGACCATATCCGCTTGCGTGGTTGGTTGGTGCCCGCCAACCAGTCTCGAGCGATTATATTGGTACATGGAATCCATTCTAATGCTTGGGACTGTCAGACGCCGGATGTCGTACGCGCTTATCAGGCATCCGGTTTTCAGGTTTTCCTGTTCGATTTAAGGGCCCACGGTGGTTCCGGTGGTGAACATATTGGGTTGGGTCTGCATGAGCATCACGACATTCAAGCGATAGTTGATTACTTGCAAACCGAGGCGGCTATCCCGCCGGGAAGTATCGGGCTTCATGGCACTTCTTATGGCGCGGTAGTGGCTTTGTTTGCCGCAGCCGACATTGAGGCGATCAAAGCAGTGATTGCTGACAGCGCTTATGCGAATCTCTTTGATGTAATCGGCGGTGAATTGGAGCGCCAGACAGGCTTGCCTTCAGAATGGGGTGTCATGTTCGCCCCAGGATTTGAACTGATGGGCAGAGTCGTGTATGGCCTTGATATTGATAAGGCTATGCCTTTGCAGGCAGTCCGTAAAATACAACAGCGCCCACTCTTGTTGATACATGGACAAGAGGATGAAATTCTTCCCCCCGACCATGCACGCCGTTTAAACCAAGCCGGTGGACCCAATACCCAACTGTGGTTATTGCCAGGCCGTAGACATACGCAGGGTGTTCGTCTCGTGCCTGATTGCGATAAACTTTCCCCGTTGCGCGAGGAATTCTTACGCAGGACCACAAGTTTTTTCAAACGATACCTTTAAGCCCAATACAAAGGACAAAGGAATCGATTGTAGCGATGGCGTGGCCGAAGGTCGAACACATCCCCGCTCGCTGCTTGATGGGCTTCCCTTCCCAGGAATATCCCATAACTACAAAATAGCGTTCAGTTGATCAACGGATCTGTCCCCGGATCTCACCCGCCGGATGAGCTAAGGTATGGACATTGACGTAGGCACCGCCGTTGCCCATGGCAGCCTTGACATCTGCTATGTCGTCCCAAGTACAGGCATTACCGGCATCGGGTGTGGTGGTGGTCCCTTCTGCTAAAATGCCGTTGACGGTCACCGGGCCACCACTAAAGAGCGTAACGCCAATGGGGCCGTTCACGCCCTGGGGTGCACAATGAATATGCGCTGCAATCACCTCCTCGATGTTGGCAACAATGAGCTTGAAGGTCAGTTCGGTCGCCGCTTGGTTCACTGTGAAAAGGGCTTGCCCCTGGGCCTGCGTATCCACTGGCGGGACTTCTTCATCTCCGCTCAAGTGAGCTGAAAAGCGGGCTGGGATTTGGCCCCGGTCCCGAGTGATCTTGAGCACAACACCCGTGTCGCCGAAAGGCGTGCCAGTCATGTTGGCGAGGACATACAATTCGCCGAAGGCATCCTGGCCAAAGCCGAGCAACGACAGACCCAGGTTCTCCTGATTAGCCAGCGGGAACTCAAAGATTCGGCGATTCTTTTCAAGCTGGAAAAGCCGGCCACTGCCGCTGGGAGAATCGGAAAAATCACCGAACACAGACGGGAACTTAAAGATTCGGGGATTCCTTTCCAGGTAGAAAAGTCGGCCACTGCCGCTGGCGGGATCGAACAAGTCACCGAACACATATCGCCCCCGGAGTGAGGGCAGCTGAATACCACGATACACGAAGCCACCGATGACAGCGGTGCCCTCGTCGTGGTCGTATTCGGCGATCGGGTCGATAAGATCAGCAGGCACATCATCCGGCTGGCATTCAAAGACAAAGCCAGGATCATTGCCGTTGGGGTCAAAACAGAACGACCCCTCTTTCAAGCGCCAGCCGTAATTGCCGCCGGCGAGGCCCACGTCAATTTCCTCGATATCATTTTGCCCCACATCCGCAATCCACATCTCCCCCGTGCGGGAATCGAAGGAAAAGCGGAAGGGATTGCGAAAGCCATAGGCGAAGATCTCGTCGAGAAAACCCGACTGACCAACAAAGGGATTGTCGGTTGGGATACCGTATTGGCCGTTGGCGGCGTTCGAGCCGTCCGGATCGATCCGGAGGATGGTGCCGAGAATATTGCTGGGGTCCTGACCATTGCCTCCGGGGACATGACCTCCTCCCTGGTCATCGGCAGCGCCGCCGTCACCGAGCGAAATATAAAGCTTCCCGTCCATTCCAAAGTTCAGGGCACCGGCGTCGTGGTTAAATTGAGGTTCATCAATGCGAAGCAACTCTCGGGCACTGTCAGGATCGACGACCGAATCGGGATGGCAGGGGTCAGGGATTCGCCATTCAAGCACTATGCTCTGGTGATTGGCTGTTTCCCCTGCGGGTAGGGTGGAGAAATCGGCTGGACCATCCACCGGCTCTGAGGTATAGGTGTAAAGAAGACCGTTATCTGCAAACTCGGGATGGAAGGCCACGCCTAGAAAACCTCGCTCATCAAAGGTGCCTGGACCCGCCACGCCGAGAGAGACTAATCGATCGCTGACATCGAGCAACACGCGCTTTTCGCCTGTTGTCAGATGGATCGCCCAGAGGATCCCGTCTTGGTCCGTGACTACGAGACGGTTCTGCAGGTTAGCGCAGCCCGGTACCGCCGTCCCCCAATTGGGGGCCGTCAGCCTCTCAGCCACCGCTTCGAGTGCGATGGGGACACGGCCTTCTGGAATTGACCTGGGAATGGGATCTTCAAGCGGTTCGTTGCCATTAGCAGGAGCGGAGGCGATGCTTGTCAGTAAGGTTGCAAGCATCGCGAGCCCCCCTAGGTGCATTGTCTTATTCATCACCCTGCTTCCTTTAAGGTAGCGCAAGTTCGGTTTAGGGTAAGGCTGGAACTCGCGGTCAGCTTGTTATCACTATGATTAACAGTGTAGTGGCGGTGTGGAGGCTTTTCCCAAAAAAATTAGCCTGTGGCTATTAGGAAATTGCTCTCCTCATAGCCCGATTCCAACTCCTATTCCAAAATGAAAGCCTGTTCTACCACCGCCTCCCGCTTCTTTTTCGCGGGGCCATAAATAAATCTGCTCCGGTCGCAAAACCGGATAAGTATATTCCATTTCGCCAATCCTTCCCGTGGTGGTTTTTGTTATGCTGCCCACCACCGTCATCTCTCGCCCCGGTGAATAATCGATCGGTTCCAGAAAAGAGTCGCTTTGGAGAATGAAGCGGCCCAGAGGTTGAGCCTGGGTTTTGGGCTCTAGGTTGCCTGAAAGCGGGTAGGCCAGCACTTCCAGCATTGTGCTTTCCGCCAGACTCGTATGGTTAACGATAAGGCCACCCCACACCACCCTTTGCCCCTGGTAAGCATCAAAGTTGGCGGCCACTTCAGGAGGGGCAAGGTCTTGGGCGGCGCCAGCCGTCTCCAACTTAGGCGCAGTGGCACAAGAGCCCAGCCCTAGCGCGGCGAGCATTAGGAAAACAAGCTTCACGATGGGCCTCCTACTGCTTTCTTACCAATAATAAGGCCGCCGCCAAGGGTAAAACCAGGGATCGTAGAAAAAGGGACTGAAACGATAGTAGGGCCAAGAGTAAAACCATGGGTCGTAGAAGAAGGGATCTGGATAGACATATTGCACGACCTTGCTGGGCCACAAGTAATCACGATCCACATGGACCACCGGGTAGCGGTAGTTGAACGCGCCAATCTCGTCCGTTTCAGCACCGGTCACTTCTCCAAGGACCGTGATAAGGCGCCCGCTGGTGTAAATCGCCGGATCAAGGAACCCCGGGAAAGCGGCCAGAAAGCGCCCTGGACTCTCATCGACAGCCCTCGGTCTTCCCTCATTGTTGAGGGGTTTGCCGACGATTTCAATGATGGTCCGCGCTTCAAAATTTTTGACTTCCTGAATAACGCCACCCCATCGCACTCTTTGCCCTTGAAAGTCATCAATATTGGCGCGCACGGTCTCAATGCTCGGATTAACGGGCAACTCTTCCTGAATGGGCTTGGGCATTTGGGCGCACGCGGACAATAAAATCC
This sequence comes from Nitrosococcus halophilus Nc 4, assembly GCF_000024725.1. Lineage (NCBI taxonomy): Bacteria > Pseudomonadati > Pseudomonadota > Gammaproteobacteria > Chromatiales > Chromatiaceae > Nitrosococcus > Nitrosococcus halophilus. Next base: position 205,170 of record NC_013960.1, read on the forward strand.
CGAGGATGAAAATGGGGTAGCGCTGTTTCTTCATCAGTCCCCTCTCCCTTTAAATAGTTTGGTCCCGTTTCAGTCCGATTGATCCTGTCTTTTAAATTTTTTGATCTTGAATGGGTTGAAATTCGTTTCATGGTCGTAAACATCGGCTCTTTCAGTACGTTGGAGCCTCACATGGATGTTAGGCGCCCCCCTAACAAGGTTGCGAAGTGAAACGGCGCGCCGAGCGCGAGGGCCACATTAGTTGCGTTTTGCCATGAATTGGCGCTATGATTTTCTTGCTCTCGGAGCCTAGGGTGGGGAGCACCCGAAGTGAAAGCGCGAGGAGCGGTAAAGACCCCAAGACCAAGGTCACCCCTTGGTTGAGGACCGCGAGGAACCGCGAATTCTCCAGATTGATGAAGTTTTGTAGGAACAAAATTGAAATCAGTCATGGCGAAACTCCAATCAAGTAGTTAACCACTAGATAAGTGAGGGGAGTTGCCACTGTCTCATATGCGGATTTCACGCCCCATTGGATCAGGATGGCGAGAACTAGACCTTCCAGCGGTATAGTGCCCAAAAAGGCTACGATGATGAACACCGCTGAGTCCAGTCCCTGACCCACAAGTGTGGAGCCAATAGTACGTGTCCATAGCCAGCGTCCTTGGGTGGCGATCTTCATCTTGGCAAGCACGTAGGCATTGGTGAACTCGCCCACCAGATAGGCCAGGAAGGAAACCAGCAACAGGCGAGGGGCATAGCCCAGAATGCGCTCAAAGGCTTCTTGCCCATCCCAGAATGCAGCGGGAGGCAGTGCCATGGCCAAGGTGATGGCGCCTACTGCCAAGAGGTTACAGAAAAAGCCCAGCCATATCACCTGGCGGGCGCGACGGTAACCGTAGACCTCAGTCAGCACATCGCCGATGATATAGCTCAGGGGAAAGATGATCACCCCGGCTGGCATGACCCAGCCCCAAATATCGATTAGCTTGACGGCAATAATGTTGGCGATGAGCAAGGAGGTGATGAAGCCTGCTAGGATCACCAGGAAGGCAGGAGAATAGCTACTCTTGGTCCTTGTTGGATTAATTGTCTGAGCATCCATGATGTACCTCCCTCTGCAATTTTTTGATTATGCTCTATCGGTAAACCTGAGCCCGTTGTCGCTCCGTTAGAAGGGTGATCCGCCATACCGTTTCACCTTGTTATGTTTGGAGAAGTTTCTATCCTTTAAGTTAAGAGGAAGGCATGCTTTGCACGACTTCTGCGGATTAATGGCTGAAAGGAGGAACTTCAAGATGGCTATGAAATACAAGGTAATGTGTTATTCCCTCTTTCTTGGGGGAGTCTTATCCCTGGTTTTAATACCCGCCTTTGCTGGGAATCCCTATGGCAGTGAAGAAGAGGGGGCAGCGGAAGAGCAGGAGATGCACAAAAAAATGTTCCAAAAGCTGGATGAAGATGGTGATGGAAAGATCAGCGAGGACGAATTTGAAGAGGCCATGGAGGAGAAATTCGAACGTATGGATAAGGATGATGACGACTTATTAACTCAGGAAGAATGGGAGGCCGCCGCTAAGAAACATAAGAAGGAATATAAGAAAGAGCACCACCGCGGAGCAGGTGAAGGCAGCGAGGGATACTAGGGAGGTAACAGGCAAGAGAGAGGGGGCACCTCTGAAAAAGCTTCTCTCAAGCTGGCAGGTGCCTCTTCTTTATCTTTAATCCGACAGAGAAAATATTTCGCCAATCCTGAAGTCGGCCTGGTATATTCTTCTCGTCGGCAGGCAATAGGAATCTTCTGACCCGTTGCAATCGGGTTTGACATCATAGTTCTTCTTTAGTCGATGACTTTTGCCAGTTTTTTACCCCAATAGGAGCGAGAGTCGTTTATTGGTCGGTGGAGTTTTCACCGCTTGATAGGGTGTCTGCTATTATTCTCGAAAGAAGCGCCAGTTTGGTAGATTTCTGGTTTCTCCTTGCCCTTGGCGTAAAGGAATCCGCGCAGTCCCCGTTCCATACGGGATAAGGCGTGATCGACCAGGATGTATTTGCCTGGTACATCCAGTTTAAGTTCCACAATAGCAGCGCCACCAGGCGCTACGGGCACTGTCTGAATCCCCTCAACCGGTCCGCTCCTCAGCCCGCCCCATTCATGGACGTAGTCCAATATCTCGCCAATGATGTGGAAAGAGGAGGTGAAGTTTGGTCCGCCCACTCCGAAGAAAATGCGTACTGTCTCACCTACCTGAGCGTGCAGCGGGTAGTCTTTGGTAAGCGCCCCCGTCGCGCCGTTGAAGACAAAATATTCAGGGGCTTCATCCAGCAGTTTCTCAACGCTGAACTCCTGGCGTCCTTTCTTGCCGAAGGAGGCCTGGGTGTAGATTTCCCCCTGCATCACGTAATACTCCCGATCGACTAGCGGTAGCCCGCCTTCAGGCTCCACCAGAATCATGCCGTACATTCCATTGGCAATGTGATGGGCCACCATCGGGGTGGCACAGTGATAAACATAGAGCCCTGGGGTAAGCGCTTTAAAGGTAATGGATTTCTCCTCGCCAGGGGGGGACTTGAAGATAAGTGGCGCCTCCCCCAGGTCCGGTCACTGCGTGGAGATCGACCGAGTGAATGATGTCGCTGTCAATCTCGTTGGCGAGCTTGAGTTTGACTGTATCGCCAACCCGGACTCGGAGCAGGGGACCGGGCACCGTGCCGTTGAAGGTCCAGTAGTGATAAGTCGTGCCTTCCGCAAGTTCTCCTTCCAATTCTACCGCCTCAAGGCCGAACTCAAGCTTCTTGGACTCTCGGTCTCCCACAGGTTGAGGCACATCATGGGGATTGCGCACAATATCCCGAGCCTTTGCCAATTCCTCCCGAGGTGTTTCACGTACTAGGAGATGCCCTTCCATTCCGGCCTCGCGATGTCCGGGAAGGGTGCAATAATAAGTGAGTTCACCCGCGCTGGTGGCCCGGAAAGCCAGCGTCGTACTACTGCCTGGAGTGGTCACCTGCTCGGAGCGGGCGTTGAACTCAGGGAAAAAAATATCATGGGTAGTGCCTTCGCCATTGACCAGGTTGATCTGCACTACCTCTCCCTTATGTACCTCCAGAGTAGGGTTCACCACCCCGTCAATATCGGCACCGACACCGATGAAAACGAGACGCCCTGCGGCAACCCCGGTTTTCAAGGTCACGGTAAGATCGGGGGTGTAGGCTGCTACGCTTTGTGTATTGTTTTCTTGCTGTAGTTTGGTTTCTTCGGGGGAGGCAGGGGTGCGTCGAAGGGAGGCGTTTATCCCCTGCTTAAGGTAAGCAATGACATTCTCACGGTCCTCTTCATTGCGTAGACCCGCAAAGTGCATCTGACTTCCAGGTAGGTAGTGTTGCGGGTTGGCTAAGAATTTATTGAGAGTGTCTTCCGTCCAGATAATATCGGCCTCTTCCATTGCCTGGGAATAACTGAACTCCTTAAGACTGCCCGCCTGACGCCCGAAGAGATTAGCAAGTGAGGGACCAACTTGGTATTGGGCAGGTTCAAGCCTATGACAAGCCTGACACTTGCGGAATACTTCGCGGCCAGCTTGAGGATCACCTTTGGCAAAGATCGGGTGACTCATAAGAAAAGTGGCCGCACTAGTGAGCGTGAGAGCGATAAGATTCCTGGTACGCATATCTACTCCTGTTCACCTTGGATAACTGAGCGAGCCGAAAAGCTATTTCCATCTCTTTTTTGTGCGGTTTGTCGTGTTCTGTGCACTTGTTTTTTATTTTTATAAAGTAAACCTGCCCCATTTTTCAGTTTGTCTTCAGTTTCATGTTTTATCCTGACATTATCTAACAGCACTAAAGGAGGTATATCCAAATGAAACGGAAACAAGAAACCCAATCCCGCAGTTCACTGCTTACTTTTTCCTTGTTAATTCTCTATGTGCTGTTTGCCGTCATCCTGCTTGGCTTAGGTTTGGGTGCCGCTTAAATTGCCCATAGTTTAAGGGGCTGCGCTGCTGGCCTATTTTTTCAGTGTGCAAGTGCGGCAAGGGTGCCCAAGAAAAGGGTGCCCTTGCCATTTTTTTGAACGGTTTCCCCGAGGGAAAGTGTTAAGGAGCACAGCCGCCATTGCAGCATTGCTAAAATTTTCCACCATACTGCCCGTAGCAGCGCAGAAGTTTTGAGGGAGTTAGCTGTACTTCTCCTTGCCGTAAATCAATATTAATACGAGGGCGAATGGAATAATTTGGGTATGAATGAGATTACTCCATTAAGGGAAGCGCCTACTGTCGTTTAAGCCAAAAGATAAGGGCCTCTTTGTCTTCCTCGGGAAGCTCTGAGCCATAGTAATGGCCTCGGTTCTCAATGATATCGTCGCAGAGGAGCTCATTGGTCTCTGGGTCACGGCTAAAGACGTAGGTCAAGGGTGTACCCGCCGGGAAGGGTCCGATCGATACCGGCAACATATTGATCTGGGGCACGCGAAATGGCGAGAGCAGTTCCCGCATCGCGACTTCATAGATCTCTGCGCGTTCCTCAGGCGAGGTGTTCGCTTCAGGGTAAGGACCGACGGATTGATTGTGGAGAAATGGCGCCGTTGCCCAAATTCCCGCAAGTGGCATAGTACGATACCCCTTTAAACCGGCCGCCGCCCGGTCCTTATAGACCTGGGAAGAGAAAGCCGCCCACAAATGGTCAGCTTCCCATTGGGAAGTGAGGGCGCGGCAGGCATTGGTGGCGTTTTCCGGTGCTTGGATAAGCGGATTCACCTCATCATTGGAGAGAACACGTCCCGCCTTACCCTTAAAGGTGTGACAGGAAGCACAGTTATCTTTGAACACCTTTTGTCCCCAGGCAAAGAGATATTTTTTGCGTGAACGCTCACGGGAGAAGTTTGTTTGGATCGACTCCGGGAATTTTGGCGCCTTGATTGAACGAAGGAATCGGCTCAAATCATTGAGATCCTGTTCTGGAGGAAGGTCGGCACAGTCGCGGCGACACTGCTTGAGATCAATAGGCCTGTCCTCAGCAAGACTCGGTGCGACGCATTCAAAGAAGCAGACCCCAATATTCGTGTAGACACGCAGAGCCGCCCTTTGGCTGCCCAGGTCGTCCTCGCCCCCCTGGCCCATCCGAATTTTAGGTTTATCAGGTCCTACGTTAAAGGTGGGACGGTGCCGCAGCTCCCAAATCGGGGTAATTGTGCCTGGGTTCATGATATGGTCGCTGAAAAGGACCGTGGTATCGACAGTGCCATCTGGCCACCCCTCAAACATAAAGCGCCGCGGATCATCGGCAGGAAGATTCGCTGCGAGGATCTTGCCGGCTTTCAAATGTTGGTTGCCAATCGTCGGGTGGATATTGTCCCAACTCGGTTCATTGACATCTAAGGGAGGATTGAGTGGATCAAAACCCGCGTGGCATGAGGCACAGGAGAGACCAAAGATCGTCCGTCCATCAGCAGTAAGAAATCGGCGGATTCCGATAACGCCGCTGGCATTAGGATCAGAACAGAGATCCGGTCCCCCTTGGGGGTTTGCCCTGCAGTCAGGATCATTGAGGGTGCCCCAGGCCTGAAAACGGCGATCCCTTGGGGTGTTGATGACATTCTTAAAACCGACCTGCAGGCGCCTGTCAGCTAGAAAATCGAAGAATTTCTCCCCGCCATAAGTATTATTGAACCAGATATCACGGCCGCGTTGGATGGCGGAGTTTTTTTCTCCGCTACCGGCGTGGTTGAAGCCAGGCTCGCGGCGATGCAGAGTAGGCTTCCCACTAGGCAAGGAAGCTCTAAGCTCGGGGAGGGACCCAGAAAATTCTTCTGAAGAATAGCCTGGTACCAGATAAAACAGCAAAAGTATGCACAAATTTCGCCCTAGCCATGTCATAGAATGACCTCCTTGCCAGCGGTGAGTTTCCAACGCTAGCATGCTTTTTTTGTCTATAGGGTTACGCTCCTTATTATTGTAGGGTTTAGCACTTCCACTTTAGTTTTCAAGAGGGACTGGCATTAGGAAAGTTCAGAACAATGCTCGGCATCCATAATAGGCTAGATAATTATCGGGTAGGGGAGAGTTTCTAATTACCGCTCCAAAGCCCCATAACTAACTAGTTGACACCCCCCATGTAATACCAATTTCATGTAATTTTGCATTCTATAGATTCAGTCTAAACAACCACTTGAAGCCTCAATAAATTGCATTCTTTAACTAAATTGGTATAACCAGCATTGGGGTGTAGCGGTGCGGGCACATTCTGGACCCTGCACAGGTAAAGGGACTAACCTTGTTTAGTGCTTATCTGGGAGTTTGATAGTTAGGCTGCAATAGGCAAAACCATGACACCATTTTCGGTGTCTTTCTTTACTTAGGCAGATCCAGCGCTGGGTTACGGTCAAAGAAGTCGAAGGGTCGGAGTTCGAAGCTGTGCCACAGCATAGGCGTCACGGGCCAATCCTCTGCTCTGACCAGGTGATGCATGCCGATTGTATGCCAGAGAACGATGTCGGTATTCTCGATTGAACGATTCTCACTGCTCCAAGCGGGTAACCCTTGCTCCGGTTTGCTAAGGGTCGGATAGTCTCCTGCTGCGTAGCGTTCGTTCACGCGATAAGGGGTGACCCACAGATGATGATCAATGAAGCCGGCGCGGCGACGCGGATAGTCATCCGGGCTGAGCAGCGTGTTGGTATTTTTACCCGGCATGAGTTGATAGCTGGTTGGATATCCCACATGGTTGGTTTGAGAATCGCTGATCACGCGCCAAAGGGCAGGTCGATCCAGGCTAATATTGAGTTGGGCGTCGGCTTCCTGGCGTGCCAGCATCGGCTCACGTACCCACACGCTCCGGCGCGGGTGGCCCTCCGGAAGAATTTGGGTCTTCAAGCGGTCGATGAGCAGGCTGTTTGCAATGCCATCTACATCAAGATCCAGCCGGAAGTTGAAGTAGTGGTCATGGTTGACCGCTACGATCTGCCGGTCAACAAAGTGCCCGTAAGCATCGGCATCCTCCGTGGTAGTGGGGGTCTCCTGACCATTCGAGCCATGGGTTCCGCCGGCTGGGCCTGTGTTCATGGAAGCTGTCTTCGGAGTGACCATTTTAGTTTCGGCTATGCCCGTAGCTCCCACAGCCACCCGAATCGCTCCGTCTTGTTGAAAGATCCAGTCGAACACATAGTCGTAATTTCCAATGACCACCGCAGTTCGTACAACAAGATCTCGCTTTGCACGGCTTTTCGAGCCTCCATCCTCGTCCCAATGGCGCCATACCATATCGCCCGTCACCCGCTCGAACACGCAGATGGTTTTGGGCACCGTGTGCGGGCGCCCCCTGTCTCCTGCAACCAGAGCATCGAAGTAGATAGCATGTTCGGGACAATCTTGTTTGGGGATCAGGGGCTTGGAAAGGCCGCCGAAACTGAATTCCCCGGCATCAAGAAAATTGCGGGCATACCAAGCGAAGGAGGGATCCATATAGGGCACGAATATCTCTGACAGGTGGCCTTGGTACAAGATAGGACGGGCTTGATCACCTTCACCATAGGTGACCGCCGAGATGATCATCCCGACCCGTTGATCGGGGCGAACATGAAAGCGCCACTTTTGCCACGCTACCTGATGTCCGTTCAGACGAAAGCCTGGTCCATTGAGAAGCGGGTATTTGCATCTAAGTATTCCGCCTTCCGGAGTACTTCCAGCACGGTCCAGTACTCCTGCCATGTCAGTGGGTCGAGGGGATGCCGTACCCCCTGAGCTGCCACTGTCAGCGGGCTAATAACTGCGAGGAGAAAGACAGTAAGCACGGTCTTCTTCATGGTTTCGTATCTCCCTTGAATTATGCCCTGGATGGTATCTAACCATAATGGCGGAATAGGTTTTCTCGCAGTGTTTCCCCCTTTATCCTGCTCTACTGTAAATGCTAACTGGCGATGCAATACAGAGGAATATAGTTTTGATAGGAACCGGGTGCAACGTTGACAATAATGTTGCCCCTTGAGCCTTGTTCGTAGAGTATGCTGAATGCAAGTGGAGCACACCACGTTACGGGGTCACATCATTTCTATTCTGGGGGTATTCTAGAACTAAAACTAAGGTTTAGCATCTATCAAGACCTGACCCTTTTTAATGCTATTTTAACTATTTGGTGGCGGGGAAAGAGCCGCTGCGCAATTTCTGAAAGATTAAAGCCGCCTCAGGTGCAGCGCTGCGTTAGGTATATTCAGATTGCTTGGATGACAACTTCTTTACTTGAAGTTTGCCACGGTGCTGTTCAGCCCGCCAGAGATCATACTGAACTTGCTGATTTAACCAGCTTTCCGCTGTTGTATCAAAGGCAATAGAAAGACGAATAGCCATCTCAGGGCTAATACCCGTACGGCCATTTAAAATGCTCGATAAAGTCTTTCGGCTAACCCCAAGCGCCTTGGCGGCTTCAGTAACACTTAAACCCAAAGGTTCAAGGCACAGGTGCTTTAGGATTTCACCAGGATGGGGAGGGTTGTGCATCTGCATAAACTTGCCTCAATGATAATCTTCATAGTCCACATCGTCGGCATCTCCACCTGAGAAAGTGAAGGTGACTCGCCAGTTACTACTGACCTTCACAGACCAAATGCCTTTGCGATCGCCGCTCAATTCATGTAGACCTAATCCAGGTAGGTTCATGTCTTGAGGGCATGTAGAGGCGTTCAAACGACCTAGAATCAAACGCAAACGTTCAGTATGCTTAGTTTGAATGCCTGCCTTTGTTCCGTGGAGAAAGAACCGTTCCAGGCCTTTATGTTTGAAGCCCTTGATCATAGGGTAGAGTGTAACCTATAACTAGATAGGTTACAATTTTTGATGTCCTGCCTTAGCGGTGCCGCTTCTGCAGCATTTATTGGACTTCAGGGTTAGTTCGAATACTTCATCTCTTAGTTTTGCTCCATCTAGGCTAGATTTGGGATCAACCATGGTCATTGCCTGGCTGGAAACGCCTTAGCTTGGGCAAGTTCTGGGCGCTCGGTATCGCGATTGGCTGTCAATTTTAGTGATTTATCGTAGTGATCGCGGGCTGTCTGTTGGTTGTCGGAGGCTTCTGTAGCACGGGCAGCACCATAAGTCCCTCGGGTGTGATTAGGATTATAGGAAATATAGGATTAGTCTTGCTGAGTGCCTCCAGTAGAATGAGCTAGTAAAAAGCATATAGCAAGATCTGACCCCTTTATTGCGCATATAGCAAGATCTGACCCCTTTATTCGAGCGCAATCATTTCTCAGGCCCGGCAAACGGTATCGTAACGCTGCCCTTGAGGCGATTTTTAATAGCGGTAAACTCATAGATCCGGAACCAATCCTTATGCCCAGGAAGCCTGGCGTCTATCCACAGGTCAGGACCGTAATCGTTTGCCTTTTCGAATTCAAAGGAGATAGTATTCTGCACACCTTGCTTTAGGAAGCGATCTATAACAAGATTCTTATCGAATTGATAGATTCCCAGGGGGAGTCCGTTAATCTTAACGGTGTACTTGACCCTACGTACGTCACCGGTCTGGAGCTTGATACTAGAATACCCACCTGCCACTGGAGCTAGGGCATTGGAGCTTCCTGACCCGACCTCGGCAAGTGCTGGACGGGTGCTTGGTGTAGGCTTTTCTTCAGATTCTTCCTTAATGCGAATGCTGTCAATCCCTGGTAGCTGAGTAAGATTAAAGCTCGCTGTCTCTTCGTCTGGCGCTTCCGTAACGGCTTTCTTAAAGTACTCTTTAGCCTTATCTTGATTGCCAGTTGCCAGATAAGCAGCACCCAGGTTGTTGAATACCGCCGGAACTGGCGCGGCTGCCACCGCACCCTGGAGAAGCGGGATTGCCTTGTCGAATTCTTTCGACTGGGCAAACTCCAATGCTTGGCGTAAAGTCGTCACTACGTCGTCTGGTAAGTCCTTACCCAATACCTGGAGTGCTTGTTCAGCAATGACAGTCACATTGTTGAAAGCGACCTTGCCGGTGAATTGCGCTCCAACAACATCAACATATATCGGTTTACTGTCCCCATCTTTCCTTATGTCCGGGATCATAGTAATTATCGCAACAACGATAGGAACCGCAACGCCGACAACCCACCAATACTTCTTTGGAGCTTGCATGAGTCCACCCATTAAATCGGAATATCACTTCTTAAGCGCACACAAACGTTGTTATCTACACGTAGACCTCCTAAACGACGCCTTATAAAACGTCAAAAGTGAGATCTAATTCAGTAAATTGTAGATAACTATCTGTTATTATTGACAATCAGCAGAAATAGATCTTACTGATTTCTTTTGCTTTTAAGTAGCAGGCTTATTTATGACTGTCAAGCATCATTAACGTGTCAGGTCTTGCATTGTGCTTTTTGTAGCTATATATTTTTGTATGCACGTAGCAAGATCTTGATGACGTGTTCTATTTACCCCCTTTTCGCTAGGGAATTTTGCTCGTTAGGCAAACACCGCCTTCGCATCAAATACTGGTCCGTCTACGCAAACCCGTTTCATGGCCGGTCCTTGGGAGGTTTGAACTTTTACCACGCAGCCGGCGCAACCGCCCACGGCGCAGGCCATGAATTCTTCCAGGGAGACCTGGCAGGGGAGATCGAATTCCTGGGCAAGTTTTGCCGTGGCTTCTAGCATGGGGTGGGGACCACAGGCGTAAATGGCGACTGCTTGGCGTTGGGCGGGGTCCAGGGTTTGCAACCAGTGGCGGGCTAAGTCGGTGATAAAGCCTTCGAAGCAACCTGGGTAGCCCTGGAGGCTGGTAAGCCGGTTGGGGATTTTCCAATCTTCTAACAGGGGCATGGCGCCGATGGCTCCCTCCGGCAAGCCTGGGATCAGAAATTGGGAGGGCCGTGGCCGGAAAGGGAAAGGGACTTCCGAACCCATGAGCACCAGGGGCTTGAATTGTTTGTCCCGGCGCAAAGTATCGGCTAAAAACACCATGGGGGGGATGCCTACGCCGCCGCCGAGAAGTAGGGGCCGTGGATAGGCAGGGTCTATTTGGAAGGGTTGGCCGATGGGGCCCAGGATGCTGATTTTCTCACCAGGCTTCCGTTGGGCCAGCAATCGAGTACCTTGGCCTATCGCTTTGTAAAGAAAGTCCATCCAGCCGTGGCGGGCATCGACCCGCATGATAGAGAGGGGCCGCCGCATGGGAAGGCTAGGATCGCACTGGAGATGGGCGAAGCTGCCAGGGGTCGCACGGGGGGCGATGCCGGGGGCGGTGACTCTCAACACATATTGATCACCCGGATGGGGGTCATGGGCCAAGACCTCGCAGTCTTCCATCAGAATGGTGCCCCGGTGGGATTTGGGTTTCATGGGTCTTTAGTTTCAGTGGCAAAAACCACCTGGCCTTCCAGCAGAGTATGAGTGACCCGCCCTTGAAATTCCCATCCTCCAAAGGGGGTATTTTTCCCCTGACTGACCATTTCCTCAGGCTTGAGAACCCAGTGGTCGTGGGGATCAAAAATACAGATATCGGCTCGCTGTCCAGGGGCCAAATGGCCGCCTTCAATGCCGAGTACTTGAGCAGGTTGGTAGGTGAGATAAGCAATGACTTCGGGGAGAGTCAAAATATCGTCCTGGGTGAGTCGCAAGGAGAGGGGAAGCAAGGTTTCCAGTCCTGAAATCCCCGGTTCGGTAATAGGGAAAGGGCCCAGTTTGGCATCGATCTCATGGGGCTGGTGATCGGAGCAAATGGCGCTGAAGGCGCCATCCCGCAGGCCCTCGTGGAGAGCATCCCGGTCCCGTAGGGAACGCAAGGGGGGAATGACGTGGCACTGGCTGTTGAATTCCCCAATGTCGTGTTCGGTGAGATGGAGATGATAGGCGGTCACATCGGCGGTGATGGGGAGCCCTTCGGCCCGGGCTTCCCGCACCATTCGAACGGCCCGGCTGCTAGAGAGATGGCAGAAATGGGCCTGAACGCCGGTTTGTTCAATGAGCAATAGATCCCGGGCCAGCGCAACAGTCTCTGCAGTCTCGGGAATGCCCGTCAGCCCTAGGCGGGCGCTGACAATGCCTTCGTGGCAACAGCCATCAATGCCGAGCCAAGGATCCCGGGGATGGAGAAAGACGGTGATCCCTAAGGTGGCGGCATATTCCATGGCCCGGCGCATGACCTGACTGTTGGCGATGGGAACTAAGGCATTGCTCACCCCTACGCAACCTGCTTCCCGGAGGATAGCCATTTCCGCCAATTGTAAGCCTTTTAATCCTTGGGTGAGAGCACCGAGTGGCAGAATTCGGGTTCGCTGATGTTGTGCTGCCCGGTGGGCAATCAGGTCGGCCACAGCGGGGGTGTCGACGACGGAAATGGTATCCGGCGGACAACAGAGGGTGGTAATGCCCCCTTTGGCGGCGGCCAAGGTTTCCGTGGCGATAGTTCCCTTCCGCTCCTGTCCCGGTTCCCGTAAGCGGGCCCGCAAATCAATCAGTCCGGGGCATACGATTTGGCCCTGGGCGTTGATTTCCTGTTCGGCCCTAAAACCTTCTGGGGCGTTACCGATGGCCACTACCCGGCCATCGGCTAGATAGAGGTCCTGGACGGCATCCACCTCGTTATAGGGGTCAATGAGGTGCCCATTTTTAATGACCAAGCGCATTAACGGGCCTCCTTGGCTTCAGGGACCGGTACCTGCATGGCCATGGCCATCACCGCCATGCGAATCGCGATGCCATGGCTGACTTGTTCCAGGATGACCGAATGGGGTCCGTCGGCAACGGCCGATTCGATTTCTATTCCCCGGTTGATGGGGCCCGGATGCATCACGATGACATCGGGCCGAGCGAGGACAAGTTTTTCTTCGGTTAAACCGTAGAGTCGAAAATATTCCCGTTCGCTGGGCAGGAGTGCGCCTTGCATGCGTTCCCGCTGGAGCCGCAGCGTCACCACTACATCCACATCTTTAAGACCTTCCTTCATGTTGTGGAAGACATGAACTCCCAAGGAGTCCACGCTGCGGGGTAGCAGGGTCCGGGGGGCAATCACCCGGATTTCGCCCGTTCCTAGGGTTGACAGGGCATGGATCTCGGAGCGGGCCACCCGGGAGTGGAGGATATCGCCCACAATCGCTACCCGGAGATTGGGAAATGAGCCCTTATGCCGGCGGATTGTGAGCATGTCTAACATGGCCTGGGAAGGGTGGGCGTGGCAACCATCTCCCGCATTGATAACACTGACATGGGAGGGGGCATGGCGGGCGATGAAGTGGGCGGCGCCGCTGTCGGAGTGGCGGACCACGAACATGTCGCAGTGCATGGCTTCCAAGCTGCGGAGGGTATCCAGTAGGCTTTCCCCCTTCTTGGTGGAGGAGGTGCGCACATTGAGGTTCATGACGTCCGCTGAAAGACGCTTGGCCGCCAATTCAAAGGTGCTTAAGGTTCGGGTGCTACTCTCGAAAAAGAGATTGACAATGGTTTTTCCCCGCAGCAGGGGAACCTTTTTCACCTGTTGGGCGCCAATGGCAGCAAAGGATTCGGCAGTATCCAGGACACGGGTGAGCAGCTCCCGGTTCAGTCCCTGGATGCTGAGAAAATGGCGTAATCGGCCTTCGCTGTCCAGTTGAATGTTATTCATTCGTTAGGCTCGACACACTGGATGCTAAATTGCAAAGGTTCTGGGCCGGTCAGTTTGACTTGTTCGTTAAGGGCTAGATCCAAATGATGGCCAAGCACGTCTGCTTGTATCGGCAGCTCGCGGCCGGCCCGTTCTACGAGGACGGCTAAAGTAACACTGGCAGGGCGACCATAGTCGAAAATCTCATTTAACGCTGCTCGTACCGTTCGTCCCGTGTAAAGCACATCATCTACCAGGATAATATGCCGATCGGCGACAGAAAAGGGTAATTGGGAAGGTTGCACTTGGGGATGCATGCCGATGCGGGTGAAATCATCCCGGTAGTAGGCAATGTTAAGCACCCCTAAAGGGTCGGAAACTAGATTATCTAGCTGGGCCAATAAACGCTCTGCCACCCACACCCCTCCCGTGTGGATACCAATCATGGCCGGGTTATCCCATTGTTGTTCAGCCATCCGCTGGCTTAGGTCTGTTGCTAGCTTACGGCATAAAGCCTCCACATCTAACGAAAGGGACCGCGGAAGATTCATAGGGACCTCGCACCGGAAATCCGCGCTTTTCGCCGCGGATGGTTTATTGCTCTCTTAGCCAAGTTTGCAAGATACACTGGGCAGCTACCTGATCAAGCTCCGGGTGGCGGCCAAGGGAAGAGGGCTTAAGATTTAACCGTTCCCGGGCCTCGATGGTGGATAAACGCTCATCAACCCATTCCACGGCCAAACCGTACCGGCCATGTAAGCGATTGCCAAAGCGGCGAGCCGCTTGAGTCAAGAGCTGCTCGGATTGATCCATATTAAGAGGTAGTCCGACGATCAGCAAGTCAGGGCGCCATTGCTCGATAAGCCGGGTGACCAGGTCCCAATTGGGTTTTCCGTCACGGGCTTTCAAGGTGGTCAGGGGAGTGGCGCTGTGGGTCACTTCCTGGCCTACGGCGACCCCTATCTGACGCATGCCAAAGTCAAAGCCAAAAACCACTCGGGGCTTTGGGGGAGGGGGAGTGGCAGCGGTCCCCTTCATGCGTGCCCAATCTCTCCGGAGAGGCGGGAGAGGTCGACTCCGGCTAAGGCCGCGGCCGCTTCCCAGCGCTGTGGGTAAGGGGTGTCAAAAACAATCGTGCTATTGGCAGGGGTGCTTAGCCAAGCATTTTCCGCCAGCTCCTGCTCTAACTGATTAGGCCCCCAACCGGCATAGCCCAAGGCAATCAGGGTCTGTTGGGGGCCTTGCCCTTGGGCAATGGCGTCGAGAATGTCGCGGGAGGTGGTAATACCCACCTCATCGCTGACCGTGAGCGTTGCTTCCCAGTGGCCAATGGGACGATGCAGCACGAACCCCCGGTCTTGTTGGACGGGGCCCCCTAGAAGTACAGGACTTGCCCCCACCTCTTGGGGGCAGTTTTTGACTTTCATGTGCTGCAACACTTGCTTCAGGGTGATATTTAAGGGGCGATTGATAATGAGGCCTATGGCGCCGTCCCGGTTGTGCTCGCAGATATAGGTGACCGTGCGAGCAAAATTGGCATCCTCCAGGGTAGGCATGGCTATCAAAAAATGATTACGGAGATAGCGCATCGTCTTCATGGTAGAGTCATTATACCAAGCAGCATTGGAGCCTCACATGGATGTTAGGCGACCCCCTAGCAAGGTCGCGAAGTGAAACGGCGCGCCGAGCGCGAGGGCCGCATTGCTTGCGTTTTGCCATGAATTGGCGCTATGGTTTTCTTGCTCTCGGAGCCTAGGGTGGGGAGCGCCCGAAGTGAAAGCGCGAGGAGCGGTAAAGACCCCAAGACCAAGGTCATCCCTTCGTCGAGGACCGCGAGGAACCGCGAATTCTCCAGATTGATGAAGTTTTGTAGGAACAAAATTGAAATCAGTCATGGCGAAACTCCAATACCGCTGTGGAATTGCCAGGTGCGGGTAATAGACAGTATATCGTGACCCTGAAGTAAGTTCTCGGGCACTTTGGCAAAAGGGGCGGCCAAGCGCACGATTCGGATGGCCGCCTCGTCTAAAATCTGATAACCAGAAGAGCGGCGTACCACAATATTGGCGACGCTGCCATCTACGTTTAGGTCCACCACCAGGATGAGGCTTCCCGAAAGTCCCTGCCGCTTGGCCTCCTCTGGATAATTCATTTTTCCGACCCGCTCTATTTTTTTGCGCCAAGCATCTAAATAAGCGGTTGCCGCATATTCCTTGGTGCTGGAATCAATGTGCCGCTTACGGGGCTGATTGGCATAACCCTGGATTTCCTTGGCAAGTTGTCCTTCTAAGGCGGCGATCAACTCTCGGGCCGAGGGCCGGGGCTTGGGAGAATCCTCCACTTCCACGGTGTCGAGTGGCTCGGGTTCGGATGCCTGTTGAGTCACAGGGCGGGAAGCGTGTTTTTGAGTCAGCACGGAGGGCGTGGTGACGGGCTCGGGGGGAGGAAGTTTTTTCTCGGTTAGGGTCGCCCCTGAGGGTTGAGTTGTCCCGTTGGAGGCTGTCTGGAGAGGCTTGGAAGCAGGGGGGGGGCTAGGGGGCGTCGGCCGTGGAGGTTGTTTCTCTTTCAGACTCCCACCGATGTGATTGGCTTGGGCCAGAAAGTCCGGTTTCTCAGGGGCTTGTTCTTGTTTGATGGGGACAAGCACAATTTCCAAGGGGGGGGAGTGGACTGGAGTCGGCGGGGGAAGAATATTCAACTGGCCTATACTGAGGATCGCAGCTCCATGGAGCAGAGCCGAGAGGAGCAGCGCCAAGCCCAACCGGTAGCTCATGGTGGGGATAGTAAAAGCTGTGAAGGACATGGCTCCCTTTAAGCCCTTGCTTGTGGTGCTAGCCGGCTGGCCAAGCAATCCATCAGTTGGGCGCTGATATTGAGGCCATAAAGGGCATCCAATTCCCGGATGCAAGTGGGGCTGGTGACATTAATCTCAGTGAGATAATCGCCAATCACGTCTAGGCCTACGAAGATAAGTCCCCGTGCCTTCAGGGTGGGACCCACCTGCTCACAGATCCAATAGTCTCGGGCGCTGAGGGGAATCCCCTCACCCCGGCCTCCGGCGGCAAGATTACCGCGAGTTTCCCCTGGCGCTGGGATGCGGGCAAGGGCATAAGGAATGGGTTGGCCATCCACCATTAAAATGCGTTTGTCGCCAAAGCGAATTTCCGGCAGGTAGCGCTGAGCCATCACCTGGCGTTGGCCCTGGTGGGTCAGGGTTTCAATAATAACCGCCAGATTAGGGTCCTCTTGACGAACCCGGAAGATGGAGGCCCCTCCCATGGTATCTAAAGGCTTGAGGACGATATCCTGTTGTTCAGCCAGAAAATCCCGCAGTAGCGTTGCCTTACGGGTGACCAGGGTGGGGGGGCAACACTGGGGAAACCAAGCCGTATAGAGTTTCTCATTGGCATCGCGTAGGCTACTGGGTTTGTTCACGACCAACACCCCGGCTTGTTCTGCCCGCTCAAGCAGATAGGTGGTGTAGACATATTCCATGTCAAAGGGGGGATCTTTTCGCATTAGGATAAGATCCAATTCGGTCAGTGACACGGGGTGGGGTTGACCGAGTTGATACCAGCTCGCAGGATCGTCTTTGACCATGAGCTCTCGAAGCAGGGCATAGGCATGACCGTCCTTGAGATAAAGTTCGCTTTGCTCCATGTAGCCCAAGGTCCAGCCCCTGGACTGGGCCTCTAGTAGCATTGCAAAGGTGCTGTCTTTTTTGATATTGAGGGTGGCAATAGGATCCATTACCACGCCGAGTCGAATGGTCACCAGTAATACCCCAACTCGTTAGTCACTTAGATATTGGCTTGATCAAGCGCTATTTTGTATCGAAGACCCAGCGAGACCCCTTACTTATTACTTATTAGGAAATACGGTGTACCCACTATTATGAGCATCCCCAGGGGCCTATTCAGAGTTTGCTTTTCAACCCGTTTAAGTATCGCATACCTGGCGACGATGCCCTAGGTACTTGGAACACAAATTTGGGTTCTGAATCGTGCAATTCATAAGAATCTAAAAATAAAGCCGGTGATGTTTCAGCGGACCTTATTCGCTCTTTTGCTCCTTTTCTTGGGGATCGGATCTGCTTGGCCTCAAGCCCGCCTTGAAGTAGAGGTGCAGGGTGTGGAAGGGAAAGTCCTGAAAAATGTGATGGCCTATCTCAGTATTGTCCACCACCAGGAGGACCCGAAGCTGACCGTGGGGCAAATTCGCCGCCTTCATGATAAGGCGGTGGATGAGATCAAGACCGCCCTAGTCGTTTATGGTTATTACTGGCCCCAGATCCAGGCGGAATTGCAACCATATCCCGAGCAATGGTTGGCCCGCTACCGGGTTGATCCGGGTCCCCGGATGAGGGTGGAGGAGGTGAATTTAAACCTTACCGGTGAGGGGACGGAGGACCCTGCTTTTCAGGCATTACAAGAGGACTTCCCTGTTAAAAGGAAGGATCCCCTGAATCACGCCGATTATGAGCAGGGGAAGGCCGCTTTGCAGCAATTAGCCGCTGAGCGTGGTTATTTTCAGGCGGAGTTTATCCAACAGAAGTTGCAGGTAGACCTTGAAGCCTATGCGGCTACCGTGGTCCTACATTTTGACACCGGCCCCCGTTACCGCTTTGGTCCGGTGACTTTTTCCGAGACCGTCGTGCGGCCCCAGCTCTTAGCCCGTTATGTGCCTTTTGAGGAAGGGGAGTTTTATGAAAGCTCAGGCCTGATTGAACTCCACAAAGCGTTAGTGGACAGCGATTATTTTGCTGAGGTGGAAGTGGAGCCTCAGCCTGAGCAGGCGGTGGAACACAAAGTACCCATAGGGGTTCGCTTACAAGCCAAGAAGCGCCATCGTTATTCGGCGGGAGTAGGTTTTGGGACAGACACGGGGCCGCGAATTAATCTGGGTTGGGAAAATCGATATGTTAATCGTCGCGGCCATCGCTTTGGTTTCGCCCTGAGAGCTTCAGAGATTCGCCAGGCTTTTGATACCAACTATGTGATCCCTATGCGAGACCCCCGTACGGATCAACTGGGATTTGCTTCCAGTTTTGGCCGAGAATCAACCCGCACCAGTGATAGCCGCATTGCCCAAGTGGGAGTCCGTCGGATCACGGCCCGGGACGGGTGGCGGGAAACCTTATCTTTGGATTATCGTTGGGAGGATTTTGAAATTGATGGGGAGTCGGGGACGGCCAATCTGTTGATGCCCGGTGTCATTTGGTATCGGAGCCAGGCCGACGATCCTATCTATCCCCGCCGCGGCCATCGCCTCAGTTTGGAACTGCGGGGAGCAGCGCAGGAGTTGCTTTCGGATAATACTTTTTCCCAGCTTACTCTGCGGGGGAAAATGGTCCGTAGCTTGGGGTCCCGCAGTCGGGTGCTAGTGCGGGGAGCGCTGGGGATGAGTTTGGTGTCGGAGTTTTCAGAGCTTCCGCCCTCGGTACGGTTTTTTGCGGGTGGTGATCAGAGTGTGCGGGGCTATGCTTTTAATGCCCTAGGGGCTAAAGACGAGGAGGATCGGGTGGTGGGGGGAAGAAATCTTCTGGTGGGTAGCCTGGAGTACGAATATCGCTTTCTCGATAAGTGGGCGGTGGCTACCTTTTATGATGCGGGAAATGCATTTAATGATTTCTCCTTGGATTTACGGCAAGGAGCAGGGGTGGGTATCCGCTGGATTTCCCCGGTAGGACCCGTCCGGGTGGATCTTGCCTGGGCCCTTTCTAAGGCCGATACGCCTATTCGCTTACATGTCTACTTAGGTCCTGATTTGTGAAGTTTTTACGGTGGGTGGGTGCCCTTATCCTCTTGGCAGTGGTGTTGCTCATGGGCAGTATCGCCTATGTGACCCAGACTGAGATAGGGACCCGGTGGCTATTGACCCAAGCGGCGCGGGTGGCGCCAGGAGAGTTGCAGACCCAACAGGTGGAGGGGCGTTTGGGGGAGGCCCTTACCCTGACCGGGCTGCGCTACCGAACTCCGGATTTTACCCTGGACATCAAGCATCTTCACTTTGCCTGGCGGCCGGCAGCCTTGCTGGAGGCGACCTTCTGGGTTGAGCGGCTGCACCTTCGGGAGGTCAGTTGGCGTCAGGAGCGTCCTCCAGCGCCTAGTGCTCAAGAAGCGTCGATGACCCTTCCTGAGATACAACTCCCCTTAAAAGTGAGGGCAGAAAGTGTTCGGCTCCAGAATCTTTCCTGGCATCCGTTAGGGGTGTCCCCAGTGGTGATAGACACTATGGTTCTGAGGGGGAATTTCGATGGTCAGGCCCTAGAGGTGGCCGAGTTGGGAATCTCCGCCCCCCAAGGGCAACTGGAGGTGAGGGGAGGAATCGCTTTCCAGAGAGCTTATCCCCTGGAATTTGCCATGGGGTGGAAGATCCCGGCTCCTGAATTGGGGGAGGTGGTTGGCAGCGGCAAGGTGCAGGGGGATCTGCGCCAACTGACCCTTCGGCAAGAAGTTCAAACCCCCTTCCCTCTCCAATTCCGGGGCAGATTATTTGAACTATTGGAACAGCCACGCTGGGTAGCGGTCGTTGAGATTCCCGAAACCGAGCTGGGGCATTTGTCTTCCCAGTGGCCCCCCCTACGCCTCGGGTTGGATCTTAAAGGAGCCGGCGGACTCAACCAGTTTAAGGTGCGGGGTTCTTACCAGATCCAGGAAGCCCGATTGGGCAAGCTGAGTGGCAAGCTCTCAGGGGAACAGCGGGCAATAGGGCATTGGGTCTTAAATCAACTGAGTGTGCAGCAAATTGAGGGCCCCGCCCATTTAGCCCTTCGAGGGGAGGGGATGATGGCAGAGGGCCAACCCCAACTGACTCTGGAGGGGCAGTGGCAGGATCTGGCCTGGCCGTTGACGGGCACGGCCCAGGTCTCCAGTGATTGGGGACAATTGACTTTGGCGGGCTCTCCCGCAGCCTACCAATTGCAGATGAGCAGCGCCCTTGCGGGCCAGAACATCCCCACTAGCGAATGGCATTTAGCCGGCGGGGGGGATACCACCCAGTTCGGACTGGAAAAATTACAGGGACAGTTGTTGGATGGGTTCTTGCGCGGCTCGGGAAATTTTCGTTGGTCTCCCGCTTTGGCCTGGCAGTTGCAGTTAGCGGGGAAATCTCTCAACCCGGCGGAGCAATGGCCTGCATGGCCAGGGGAACTGGCCTTTAGCACCCATACCCGCGGTACTTTTGAGGATAGCGCCCGGACCCTCATGATCAATCTCCAAACCCTTTCCGGATCCTTGCGGGGCTATCCGGTGGCGGCCCAAGGACAGGTCCAACTTCAAGAGACGATCTGGCGTATTGCCGATTTGAGAGTCCGCTCGGGGGATTCCCAATTTTCAATGGAGGGAACAATCAACGAGGAGCTGGGGTTGGACTGGCGGCTTGCTTCTCCAGACCTTTCCCAATTGTTGCCTACAGCCCAGGGGGATTTGAGGGCCAAGGGTCATCTCGGCGGGCCGCTCCAGCAACCTGCGTTGACCCTTCGTCTCCAAGGGGAAAAGTTGGCCTATCAGGACCTTCAGTTGGCATCGGTGGCGGCTGATGTGAATGTAGACTTGCAGGGAAAGCGGCCCTCACAGCTCTGGGTCGAGGCGAGTGATTTCACTTTGGGGACGCAGGCGCTCCATTCCTTGGAATTCCAAGGGCGGGGGACACCAGCGCAACATGAGCTGCGCCTGGAGGTGGCAGCCCCGGAGCATTCCCTGGACCTTGAGGCCCAGGGTTCCTGGAGGGAAACGGCTTGGCAAGGGCAACTTTCTAGGGCTTTGTTCACGGACTCTCAAACGGGCCGCTGGGAGACAGCGGCTCCCGCCCCTCTCACCCTGAGCCCCAGCCGGGTTGACCTTGCTCCCTGGTGTTGGCAGCAACAGAGTGCTCAGCTTTGCCTTGGGGGGGGCTGGCAGCAGGGAGGCGTTTGGCAAGCCAGCCTTGGTATGGCGGATTTTCCTTTAGCGGTACTGGCGCCTCTTTTGCCGGAAAAAACCACTTTGGAAGGGACTGTTGCCGGTGAGGCTAGGATGCAAGGGGAGGCGCGCCAACTAGCCCAGGCCCAGTTGCAACTCAATGTTTCCGAGGGTCAGTTGGCCCAGGTGGCGGCTGAAGGGCAGACCCTACGTTTTTCCCATCAAGGGGCGCAAGTTAAGCTTCGCCTGGAAAAGGACGGGGGGGAAGGAAGTTTCCAGTTGCTTTTGGCGGAACCTAGTGCCGCGCCGGTTCATGCTTCCCTGCGTTTGCCTCCCGCCCCTTGGGATCTAACGGCCCTAGGGCAATTGCCGTTGGAAGGCCAGGTTTCAGCCGCTTTCGATGACCTTGCTTTTGTAGAGCTGTTGCTGCCGGAATTGCAGGCGGTTCAGGGGCAATTGGAGGTGGATTTGGATTTAGGGGGGCGGGTGGCCGCACCCCGGCTTCGCGGGCAAGTGATACTGCAAGAAGGGGGTGCCCAGGTGGTTCCCCTGGGCCTGGCATTGACGGGAATCCGGTTGCGGGTAGAGGCCAGTGAGCAGGAGAGGGTAACGTTTGAGGGGGAAGTCCATTCCGGTGAGGGGCAACTGGCTTTCGATGGCCAGGCTCGCCTGGACCCGACAGCAGGTTGGCCTGCCAGGGTGACGGTGTCAGGGGAACGCTTTGAAGCCATGGAAACCACTGAAATCCGGGTATTGATCTCGCCCCAGTTGGAGATAAAGGTGGCGGCAGAGGGGATTCGGGTGGAAGGGGAAGTTGCGGTCCCTGAGGCGAACGTAGAAATTACGGATATCAAGCGAAGGGGGGGCGTGCCGGTCTCTAACGATGTGGTGATAGTCTCCCAGGAAAAGGAAGCTGAAGCCAAGGCGCTCCCCATTTATGCCCGGGTTAGAATCACCCTGGGGGATAAAGTCTCGGTGCAGGCCTTGGGCTTTAAAGGACGGGTAGCAGGCAACCTGTTGGTGACCGAGACCCCTGGGAAAGTCACCAGGGGAAATGGCGAGTTGCGGGTGGTGGAGGGCCAGTATAAGGCCTATGGACAGCAGCTAAAGATTCAGCAGGGGCGGGTGATTTTCGCCGGGCCTATGAATAATCCTCGGCTAGATGTGGAGGCGGTGCGCCAGATCGGTGATGTCATTGCTGGAGTTCGAATTCAGGGTTTGGCGAATGCCCCGGTGCTGACTTTATTTTCCGAGCCGGCCATGAATGAGGATAATATTTTGGCCTATCTGCTCCTGGGACGGCCTTTGGCCACTGCGTCCGGTGATGAGGGCGAATTATTGGCGAAAGCTGCGACTTCTCTTGGCCTCTCCGGCGGCAATCTTTTGGCCAAACGAATTGGGGAAACCTTTGGCTTGGAGGAAGTCGGGATTGAAACCAGAGGGGAGGACCAGAGCCAGGCATTGATGCTGAGTAAACACCTTTCACCACGCCTTTATATTGGTTATGGAATCGGGATATTTGAACGCTTTAATGCCTTTCAGATGCGCTATACCTTGAGCGAGCATTGGAGCTTGCAAGCCGAGACTGGCCTTGAAAGCGGTGTCGATCTATTTTACAACTTGGAGCGCTAGGAAGGGGAAAGCTATCATGCTCCTGCAAGAATGACGGGTTATCATCCTAGCATTGGAATTTCCCTGCACGGTATATACTTGGACATTTAATCAAAAAGTCATCGGAAAGAGGAGAGAAAATCTTTTGATCAGCAAGCCCCGCCCTGTTGCAGCGACCATGCCTGCAACTTTTCAGGAACTCATCTTGCGGCTGCAACAATATTGGGCTGAGCAGGGGTGTGTGCTTCTCCAGCCCTACGACATGGAGGTGGGCGCAGGGACCTTTCATCCCGGCACTTTTCTGCGCGCCATCGGCCCTGAGCCTTGGAGTGCCGCCTATGTCCAGCCTTCACGCCGTCCCACGGATGGGCGTTATGGGGATAATCCTAACCGGCTCCAGCATTATTACCAATACCAAGTAGTACTCAAGCCGTCGCCCTTGGAAATCCAAGATCTTTATTTAGGATCCCTGCAGATGCTGGGGATATCCCCCCTGGTGCATGATATCCGCTTTGTGGAAGACAACTGGGAATCCCCTACCCTGGGTGCTTGGGGACTGGGTTGGGAGGTGTGGCTGAATGGCATGGAAATTACCCAGTTTACCTACTTTCAACAGGTGGGGGGATTGGAATGCCGGCCCGTGACCGGCGAAATTACCTATGGCCTGGAGCGGATTGCCATGTATTTACAGGGGGTCAGCAGCGTCTACGATTTAATTTGGACCGATGGTCCCTTAGGGCGCATTACTTATGGGGATGTCTTTCACCAGAATGAGGTGGAGATGTCCACCTACAATTTTGAGCAAGCCGACACGGAAAGTTTATTCGCTTGGTTCAACAGTTGCGAGGCTGAAAGCAAGCGCTTGATTGAAGCCGGGTTGCCCTTGCCTGCCTATGAAATGGTCCTGAAAGCTTCCCATACCTTTAATCTTCTGGATGCCCGTCGTGCCATTTCGGTCACGGAGCGCCAACGTTACATTTTGCGAGTCCGGGCCCTGGCGCGGGCGGTGGCCGAGGCCTACCTGGCGCGACGGGAGGCCCTGGGATTTCCCATGTTGGCAGGAGTCACCAAGGAGGCGGCCTGTGCTTGAAACCCGGGACCTGTTAATCGAAATTGGCACCGAAGAGCTGCCCCCTAAAGCCCTGCGCAAACTGTCCGAGAGCCTGACCCAAGAACTTAGCCAAAGATTGCAGGCGGCAGGATTAGCCTATGGGAGTTTGAAAGGCTATGGCGCGCCACGACGCTTGGCTGTGTGGGTGCAGGAGTTGACCGCTTCCCAACCCGATCGGGTGCTGGAGCGTCGGGGGCCGGCACTGACAGCGGCTTTTGATGATGAGGGCAGAGCGACTGCTGCGGCCCAGGGTTTTGCCCGAAGCTGTGGCGTGCCGGTGGATGAGCTAGAGAGCTTGGAGAGTGAGAAGGGGGCTTGGTTAGTGCACCGGCAACGGCGGCAGGGGGCGCCCACCCGGGAATTACTGCCGGATATTCTGGCCCAGTCCCTTCAGGCCTTGCCCATTCCCAAGCGCATGCGCTGGAATGACCTCTCGGTAGAGTTTATCCGCCCCGTCCATTGGTTAGTGCTCCTTTTTGGGGATGAAGCTATTCCTGCAGAGTTGCTAGGTGTCCAAGCGGACCGAGAGACTCGGGGCCATCGTTTTCATCATCCTGCCCCCCTCTATCTGGCGGAACCTGCCGCCTACGGGCCGTTATTGGAGACCGAAGGCAAGGTGCTCGCCGATTTTTCTGTCCGTCGTGAGGCCATCTATGCCCAGGTGGTGGAGGCTGCCAAGAAGGTAGGCGGGGAAGCCCTGGTGGAGGATGCTTTGTTGGATGAAGTCACCGGTTTGGTTGAATGGCCGGTGGCCCTGGCGGGACGATTTGAACCGGACTTTCTCCAGTTGCCGGAAGAGGTCCTCATCGCCACCATGCAAGACCATCAGAAATATTTTCCAGTGCGGGATGGTCAAGGGCATTTGCTGCCCTACTTTATTACCGTGTCCAATATCGAAAGCGAGCAGCCGGAGGCGGTGGTAGAAGGCAATGAACGGGTGATCCGGCCCCGTCTTGCCGATGCGGCTTTTTTCTATGCCACCGATCGCAAGGAATCCCTAGCCAGCCGCTGCGGGAAGCTAAAAAAAATCACCTTCCAGGAGAAGCTAGGAAGCGTTTTTGAGAGGACTGAGCGGCTGGCACAACTTGCCCGGAGCATTGCTATCAGTATTGGCGGCAATGGGGATTGGGCGGAGCGTGCTGGGCTGTTGTCCAAGTGTGATTTGGTCACCGAGATGGTCACCGAATTCCCGGAACTACAAGGGATCATGGGCCGTTATTATGCCCTCCGGGATGATGAACCGGCGGAGGTGGCGGAGGCGCTTCGGGAGCAATATTTGCCCCGCTTTGCAGGTGATAAGCTGCCAGGGACCCCTACGGGTCAGGCGCTCAGTTTGGCGGATCGTTTGGACACCTTGGTGGGGTTATTTGGTATCGGGGAACCGCCAAGTGGTGATAGGGACCCCTATGGCCTGCGCCGGGCTGCTTTGGGGGTATTGCGTATTATTATCGAGGCTGAGCTTGGGCTGGATCTTCGTCTTTTACTGGAGAGGGGTTGTCAGGCCTATGGGGGTCGTCTGACGGAAAGCAATACCGCAGCTCAAGTCCATGATTACTTGCTAGAGCGCCTTCGGGGTTACTACTTGGAAGCCGGTTTCCGGCCCGATGAAATCGAAGCAGTTTTGGTTTTAAAGCCCGGACGGCCCTGGGATTTTGATCGTCGCCTCAAAGGAGTCGCCTCTTTCCGTGAACTTCCCGAGGCGGAGTCCTTATCGGCGGCAAATAAGCGGATCCGAAACATTCTCCGCAAGAGTAAGGAGAAGATTCCGCCCCAGGTGGAACCTGGACTGCTGCAAGATCCCGCAGAGCAGGCCCTAGCCACCCAAATGTACGATCTGGAACGGGAAGTGTCCCCTTTGTTGGAGCGACAGGATTACCAGGCTGCATTAAGGGCCTTGGCAAGTTTACGGGGGGCGGTAGATCGATTTTTCGACGAAGTGATGGTCATGGTCGAAGACCCCGCCCTGCGTGCTAACCGTTTAGCCCTCTTGGAGCGCTTACAAACCTTATTCCTCCAGGTGGCGGATATCTCCCGGTTGCAGAGTTAAAGGGGGGTAGGGGGAAGATTGAGGGTGAGGTTGGCGGGCAAAGTGAGAGGAGAATAGCCATGCGCCTAGTTATTTTGGACCGGGATGGGGTCATTAACGAAGATTCTGATGCCTATATCAAATGCCCAGCCGAATGGGTACCGCTTCCCCGCAGTTTGGAAGCCATCGCCCGGCTCAATCAGGCAGGGTATCGAATTGTGGTCGCTACCAACCAATCGGGAGTAGGGCGAGGGCTTTTGGATGTGCCCACGCTCAATCGAATCCATAGCAAGATGCACCACCTGTTAGCACAAATGGGGGGAGGGATAGAGGCTATTTTGTTTTGTCCCCATGCCCCCGACGATGATTGCAACTGCCGTAAACCTCGCCCAGGTTTATTCCAGGAACTTGCCAGTCGCCTGCGTATTCAGTTAGAAGGGGTGCCGGCAATCGGGGATTCTTTGCGGGATCTGCAAGCGGCCCAAGCCGTTGGAGCCAAACCTTTGTTAGTGCGCACCGGTAAAGGCGAGATGACGGCGAAAAGTCCTAATTTACCCCCTGGGGTGGAGGTTTATGATGATTTATCTTCAGTTGTTGATGCGTTGTTAAAACATGGATAGTCAAGCTCCAAAATCCGGCCAGCCTCTGAACAAAGTCTCTGGCCAATCATTTCCAGCTCAACACCGATCAAGCTCCAGTGGATTGCTCTGGCGCTCCCTTATTTTTAGCTTAGGGCAAGTATTCTCTACGCTTGTTTTTGGTCTGGTGGGGTTATGTTTGTCCTTCCTACCCTTTCACTACCGTTACCGTTTTCTCATTCAATGGGGGCGCCTCAATTTTTGGTGGCTCAGGAAAACCTGTGGCGTTAGTTTTCGGGTCCGAGGTGCAGAGCACATTCCCCCGGGTCCGGCGGTAGTACTATGCAAGCATCAGTCGGCTTGGGAGACGATTGCCCTACAGCAGATTTTTCCGCCTCAGATTTGGGTACTGAAGCGGGAGCTGCTGTGGATTCCCTTCTTTGGCTGGGGGTTGGCCTTGCTTGAGCCTATTGCCATTGACCGTAAGTCAGGGCGCAAGGCCCTGGAGCAAATCATACAGCAAGGCCGCCAACGCCTTGCCGCGGGCCGTTGGGTGGTGGTATTCCCGGAAGGTACCCGGATGCCGCCCGGAAAGATGGGTCGTTTTGGCATTGGAGGGGCGGCCTTGGCCCAAGCCACCGGCTATCCGGTGGTGCCGGTGGCTCATAACGCAGGACGCTATTGGCCCCGCAGTGGATTTACCAAATATCCTGGGGTGATCGACGTCGCCATTGGACCCCCCATTGATACTCAAGGCAAGACGGCGACTCAAGTAAATCAACAAGCATACGATTGGATAGAACAAGCCATGGAGGAAATCGACCCTCCTGAGGCCGATGAATGTCCTGAAGCATCCAATTTAGATGCTTTAAATTTAGTTGTGCCGATTGAAGAGTACCGGAAACTTAATGCTAACACCCAAAGATATAGTGCGGTTGTTAATCGTTGATGCCTCCTTTGAAAATGCCGAAATGGTCACCAACCTGCTGCGCAACATGGGCTTTGCGGTGCGGGCTTCGCGAGTAGAGGACGAGGAGGAAGTCCGGGAGGCATTGGAGGGGCAAGCCTGGGATCTGATCGTTTGCGCCGCCACGCCCCCCCAGTTGAGTGTGACCCAGATGCTACAGGTGCTGGCCCAGTCTGAAAAAGATATCCCCCTGGTTGTCGTTATCGATGAGGAAACCGATCCGGATGATATCGACGAGATGTATGCTGACGGTGCCCGGGATGTGGTACTCAAAAGCCGCCCTCTCCGTCTTCAACATGTGGTTAAACGGGAGCTTCGGGACTTGGAAAGTCGCCGGGCGCGCCGCCGCAGTGAGATGGTGTTAGGAGAAAGCGAGCGTCGGGCCCGGGCGTTGCTAGAAAGTTCCCGGGACGCTGTGGGCTATGTCCACGAAGGCATGCACCTCTATGCTAACCGGGCCTACCTGGATCTTTTTGGCTGTCATGATCTTGACGACATTGAGGGGATGCCTCTGCTGGATATGGTGGCGCCCGAGGAGCACAGCCGTTTTAAGACCTTTCTCAAAGAATATAACGCTAGGGAGGGGGGAAAATCTCAGCTTCCCTTAAAGGGACGCAAGTTGGATGGGAGCACTTTTAGTGCCACCCTGGAGTTTACCCCCGCAAGCATTGAGGGTGAACCTTGCACCCAAATCGTCATCCGAGATGAGGCCTATAATCCTGTTGCGGAGGAAAAGATCAAACAGGCCCAACAACGAGATGTGTTAACCGGCCTCTTTAGCCGGCCCTATTGTTTTGAGTTGATGGAAGAGGCGGTATCCGCTGCCAGGGCAGGAGAAAAGGAGAGCAGTTTACTCTATATCGCCTTGGATCAGTTCAACCGAGTCAGAGTGCGGGTCGGTATTGGGGCCAGCGACCTGGTGATTACGGATGTGGCCCGGATTTTACAGCAGTATTGCGATGAAAAGGGGCTTCTCGCCCGTTTTGGGGATGAGATTTTTATTCTCCTGGTCGCTCAAGCGAGTGACGAGCAAGTGGACACATTGGCTGAGCAGTTGCGCCAAGCTGTGGATCAGCATTTGGTGGAGATTGGCGAGCGGAGCATCAATGTGACGTGCAGCGTTGGGCTCTGTCGGATGGGGGAGAATACGCCAGGAGTGCAGCAAGTACTGGAGCGGGCCCATAAGGCCTGTGTCAAAGCACAGGAGGCGGGAGGTAATCGGGTTGAGCGTTACAGCCCGGTGGCTGCCGATCTTACCGATCAGGAAAAAATCAAACAATGGGAGATTCGGCTCCGGCAAGCGATTGATAAGGATGGTTTTCGCCTGCTCTATCAACCGGTAGTGAGTCTCCATGGCAAGACCGAAGAAATCTTTGAAGCCTTGTTGCGGATGACCGATAAGGCGGGAGGGTACATCCCACCGGAAGAATTTTTAGAGCCTGCGGCTCAACTTAAGCTGATGGGCGAGATTGATCGTTGGGTGATCGCCAAGGCCAGTCGCGTATTGCGGGATCGGCATCAAGCAGGCCAGCCCACCCGATTCTTTATCAAATTGTCGGACTTCTCGATCCATGACAAAAATCTACTGCCTTGGCTTGAAAAGCATTTACGAGAGAATCAGCTAGATGCCAATTCACTCATTTTTGAGATTAGTGAAAGTTCCGCCCTTAATTATTTAAAACAAATGCAGCGGCTTATTGGGGGAATTCGGGCTTTAGGATGCTGCTTTGCCCTAGAACATTTTGGCACCGGACTGGACATGTCCAATTGCTTGAAGCATCTGGATGTGGACTACCTTAAGATTAACGGCGCTTTCATCGAGAATTTACTCCAAGAAGAAGAAAACCAGACCGTCGTCAAGACCATTATTGAAATGGCTAAAGAAGCAGGTAAACCGACCATTGCTGAATTTGTCTCCGATGCCAATACTTTGGCGCTACTTTGGCAGTTTGGTGTGGATTATGCCCAGGGCCATTACATTCAGGAGCCCAATGAATTACTAAGTTATGACTTTTCCGGGGATATCCAATAGCGCGGCTTTGGCTGCGACCTCTTCACTGTCCCTCCAAGGCAACAAGCAGCGTGCGCTGTGCGCACGAACAGGCGGCTCATTCAATGCTCAGCGCGAAGGGCAGCGATCCGCTCTTCAATGGGCGGGTGGGACATGAATAAACGCTGCCAGCCCGATCTGCCTCCGGCGATCCCAAAAGCATGAAGCTGATCCGAAAGACCTTCCTGGGCTAGTCGACCTAACCGCTCTAGCGCTGCAATCATCTTTTCCCTGCCGGCTAGTTGGGAGCCGCCTGCATCGGCTCGAAATTCACGCTGACGGCTGAACCACAAGACGATGAGGCTGGCGAGGATGGCAGGCACCATCTCGGCGATGATGGTGGTTATCCAGTTGGAGTTTCGCCATGACTGATTTCAATTTTATTCCTACAAAACTTCATCAATCTGGAGAATTCGCGGTTCCTCGCGGTCCTCGACGAAGGGGTGACCTTGGTCTTGGGGTCTTTACCGCTCCTCGCGCTTTCACTTCGGGTGCTCCCCACCCTAGGCTCCGAGAGCAAGAAATCATAGCGCCAATTCATGGCAAAACGTAAGTCATGCGGCCCTCGCGCTCGGCGCGCCGTTTCACTTCGCGACCTCGCTGGCGGGTCGCCTAACTTCCATGTGAGGCTCCAAAGCAGGGCCATGACCACGCTCGGTTTTAAATACCACCCGATCCACCAGATGGCCGATCACCCGGGACAGGAAAATCACGAAAGTGTTGATTACCCCCTGAATCAAAGCCAGGGTGATCATGTCGCCGTTAGCCACATGGCTGACTTCATGGCCCAATACCGCTTCTGAGAAGCGATAACTAGATGACACTATATGAGGGAGTTGCTAGAGTATTTCAAGAGGCTTGCTATATGCCGATCGACCTTTAATTCAAAGCCTTCCTATCCCCTATAGAGGAGGGATCTCATGGCAAAGAGAGGACTGGGCGCTGACACCGGTTTGTCCTTCCGGATGGGCGTGGTACTGCTCATACTCACCGCCCTCTATCTGGCTTTTTTGGCTTTTCTGGCCGCTATGGGGGTTCCTTTTCGCGGCCTGGTGCTCTTTGCCGCACTTTTGCTGGGAGCCCAGTACTTCTTTTCAGGGAAATTGGTGTTGCTAGCCTCTGGCGCCCGGGAGGTCAGTCCCCAGCAAGCGCCTGAGCTTCATGCCCGGATTGAGCGTCTTGCCATGCAAATGGATCTGCCCAAGCCCAGAGTGGCGCTCATGGAAACGGATATCCCGAATGCCTTTGCCACTGGACGGAGCCAAAAAAGCTCAGTGGTGGCGGTGACCCGGGGGCTTTTGCAGCGACTTGATGGGGCGGAGCTAGACAGCGTATTGGCCCATGAACTGAGCCATGTTGCAAACCGGGATGTGATGGTAATGACCTTGGCGAGCTTTTTTTCCACGGTGGCTTTTTTCCTGGTGCGGTGGCTGCTTTATATGCCTCGAATGGGGGGAAGTCAGCGGGAAAGGGGCAATTCCGCGGCGGCCCTATTTCTGGTATGGGTGATTTCGATGCTGGTGTGGGCGATAAGCACCTTGTTATTGCGGGCCCTTTCCCGTTATCGGGAGTTCGCCGCTGATCGAGGCTCGGCGCTCACCACGGGGGCGCCTTCTACCCTGGCTTCCGCCTTGCAAAAAATCAGCGGGACCGTGGACCGGATTCCACAACAGGATTTGCGCCAAGTGGAAGCAGCAAGCGCTTTTTTTATTATCCCGGTCACGGGAAAAGAATTTTTGGTTAGGCTTCTCTCTACCCATCCCCCTCTTGAGCAACGTCTCCAGGAGCTGGAGCGTATTCAAAGGGAAATGGAACAGCGATGAAATGGTTGGACAGTCTTTTGGGCCGCGCCACCCCGCCTCCGCCCAAGCTTGAAAGGCTGTTTGCCCTCTCTACCGCCTATGTGACCTTGGCGGCTAAGTTGGGATACAGCTCAGGGGGGAAGGCCGGGATAGTGTTTAGGTCGGCGGATGCTGCAGGTTTCCAAGGGCTTCAACAGGAGTTGGAGGATTTACTGCAACTGAGCGCGGCGGAAATGGAGAGTCGTTGCTTGCTGCAAAAGGACGACTATGGATTTTTATGGATGGTGGTCGAAGATGAGCAAGTAGAAGACCAAATAGCGACTGTGCACTTGGTGAGCAGTACGCTGACGGACCAGGGCTATGGGTCCTCCCTGCTGGCGGCCGTCTTCCGCTTTGAGCAGGCCAATCAACCCATTTATTGGGTTTATAATTATAAGCGAGGGTCTTTTTACCCTTTTGTCCCTTTGCCGAACCAGCAGCGGGATAATGCCAAAGAGTTTCGGCTTAAGGCTTTGATGGAAAAAGAACTTCCCTTGGAGACCCAGCTAGAGTTGTGGTACCCCTTATGGGGATTACCCGTGTAATGACCGTCGGCAAGGAGATCAGCCGGGAATGATCCCTTCTCCCTTAAACAGTTGTTGGGCCTCCTTGAGTTCCAGATCGGGAGCAGGCAGGATCACATCGGATTCGACTAGCTCCGTGGCGGCTACCGGCTCCCCCTGCTGGCGCACAAAATCCAGCATTTGGGCATAAGTAGTTTGGAAGTGGGCTTGATCGCCTTGAGCTACCGCAAGCACCACTTGGGCATCTAAATCGTTGAGTTGATCCAAGTGCCCACTGGGCATCCGGTACTGACCTTCGCTCATGATCCGGATTATCATGCTTTCGCTCCCTATTTTCTATGGCATTCTCTATTGGCCAAGGCGTTCTTTCATGGCGGCGAGTTCCGCTTCCACATTTCGGGAAGCGCTGATTTGCTTTAATTCTCGACTCAATTGATCCTCCCCAGAACGGGTAAGATCCACCAGTACCCCCGTTTCAGCCAGTTCGTCGATTGCTGCAGCGCGGGCTCGCATGCTTTCTGTTTTTTCCTCCGCCCGTTCGATGGCCAATCCCATATCCGCCAACTCCTCCGAGAGCCCGTGCACTGCTTCGCCAATGCGCACTTGAGCTTCTGCGGCGGTATATTGGGCCTTGAGGGTTTCTTTTCGGGTGCGGAATGTTTCCACCTTCGTACTGAGTCTGGTTTCAGCAGTGGTGAGCCTTTGTTGCTCTTGCTCCAACACCGAAAGCTGTTGTTCCAAATCGCCGAGCTGTTCCTGGCCAATTTGTTTTCGCTGCAGGGCGAGCCGGGCCAAATCTTCTCTGCCCGCCGCCAGCGCCTCTTCCGCTTGGGCGTCAAGTTGGCTCACTTGCTCCCTCACTCGGGCAGCTTGCAGTTCCACGCGGCGTTTCGAAGTCACGACCTCTACAATGCCCCGCTTGACTTTTTGCAGAAGCTCTACTTGCTTTTGATAAGAATATTCCAGGGTTTCGGCAGGGTTTGCGCTGCTTTCCAACAGCGCATTCATCTTCGCCTTTAAAATAGTGGCCATACGAGATAGGAGCCCCACGCTTTACCTCCTTGAAAGAAGCTGAGAAGAAATTGGGGGGTAGCCCCGCTATTTCTGGCAATTAAAATAATAGACCAAAAGAGCGGTCCTTAGGGGGTTGGGTGCAGTTGATGAAGAAGCTGTTCCCTCAGGCTCTCCATATCTAAAGGCTGGGAAGTTTCAATAGGAAGGGTTATGTTTTGCTCCGCTTCAGTCAGGGGTTCCTGAGTCGTTTGTTGGTGTTCCAGAACAGCCAGATCCGCATCGGAGGCATCCCTGTCCTGACGTTGGCGTTCCCGTATCCGCTGCTGTAATTGTTGGGGTTCACAGCGAAAATCCAGGATGGCAAAGGGCACGCCTAATGTTTGGGCTAAGTCTTGAAAGGCTTGGCGTTGTGCTTGCTTGAGAAAGGCCGCATCCACAAGGACAGGATACCCCGCTGCTAGCACTGTTTGGGCAAGTTGCTGGAGGTGCTGGTAAGTTTGGCGACTGGATTGTGCAGAATACATTCCGGTAGCCACCCCTTCACCGGGCCGGTCTCGGGGGTTCAAACCATGGAGGCGTTTGCGTTCAATATCCGAGCGCAAGCGGATGGCGCCGAGGTGATCGAGGAGGGGCTGACTCAAGGTGGTTTTACCGCTCCCGGAGAGGCCATGGGTAATGATTAAAAAAGTCTGGGCCGGTTGAATATAGCTTGAGGCCAGCTTCAGGTAACTGCGGTAGCGTTCCTTGATGGCTTGGGCCTCGGGGGCCGAGGGGGTTTGTCCCAAGCGGATAGCGGTGACCTTGGCCCGGACCAGGGCACGATAAACTTGGTAATAGCCCAATACCGCCAGTCCAGGATAGTCGCCGCTGCGTTCTAGGTAGCGGTTAAGGCAATGGTGGGCCAGGTCCGGACGACCCCGATCCTCCAGGTCCATGACCAGGAAGGCAAGCTCACTCATGACATCAATCCAACGCAGATTCTCATTAAATTCGATACAGTCAAAGATGATGAACTGGCTCTCCCTTAAGGCGATATTGCCCAGATGCAAATCGCCGTGGCACTCCCGCACAAAACCAGCCTTTTTACGGCCGATAAATTCTGGTTGCAGTTGCCGCCATTTTTCCTCCGTCCATTGCCGAAGGCGGGCCAGCCGCTTTTGATCCTCCTTCTCTTCTTCAAGGAAGCTGTTCACCTGTTCAAAGTTTTCTAAGGCCGGTTGCAGCACCGCCTCGGGGGTACCATAAGGGCTGTCTTGAGGGGCAATCGCAATGCTTTGGTGAAAGGCCGCTACTTTATGGGCTAAGTTTTCGATGAGCTTCGGGGATAATTCGCCCCGTTGCAAGCAGTAGTCTAGACGGGCTTGCTGGGGGAATTGGACCATTTTGACCGCGTATTCTATGGGGGTGTCGGCACCGCCAAGACGGGGATGGGCGGGACTGCCGCTGATAGGGACCACCTCCAGATAGATTTCGGGGGCAAGCCGCCGGTTGAGCCGCAGTTCCTCATGACAGTAGTGGCGGCGCTTGTCTAAGGTGGAAAAATCGAGAAAACCTAGATTAAGGGGTTTTTTGATTTTGTAGGCATAGGGTCCCGTCAGCACCAGCCAGGAAATGTGGGTTTCAATCAGGGTAAGGTTTTCAACGGCATGATGGTAGACCTTAGGCTGTTGGAGGGCTTTAATCAGGGTGCCCGCCGGTTCAGTCATATTCCCCCTCCATTAAGGTGATTGCACGTTTTGGTTCATCTTATAATTTTAAATTAGTTCAATTCGTTACGATTTGCTTAATCGCTTTAATTCGCTGCTGCTGGAGTTCTCGGGCAATCGCCTCTCCTTGGAAGCCCGCCGCCACCAGGGGCCGTGCGGTCACCGCCGCTGCCGCGTGAAAGGCGGAGCGAAGGCGGTCAGCCTGAGGGTAGGGTCGGTCCTCTAATCCCGCTCGACCCCGGGCATCCGCTTCACAGGCCAGCAAGAACTGATCGAAACGGGAAGGCCGACGGAAAGCGTCGACTCTATTGAGCAATTTAAGGAGGGTCCCGGGGCGCAACTCTTGAGCCCGATGCACTTGGTCATGGTAGCGGGCCACATGGACGGCAAGTTCCTGATAAGCTTTGGGAACCCGCAAGCGTTGGCAGAGGGTCAGGACCAAAGCGGCCCCCCGCTCCCCATGGCCCCGATGGTGGGGCCACTCAGAGGGGAGGGTTTCCCCCTTGCCCAGATCATGGATCAAGGCGGCGAAGCGGACTTGGGTGTCCTGGCTCAGGCGGGCGGCCATGTCTAGGACCTTCAAAGTATGGATGCCGGTGTCGATTTCCGGATGGTAACGCTTAGGTTGGGGGACGCCAAATAGGCGCTCGATTTCAGGGAAGATCCGGGCCAAGGCACCGCAGGCCCTGAGGATTTCAAAAAATCGCCGGGGGTGGGATTCGGCCAGGGCCTGCTCTAATTCCTTCCACACCCTTTCGGGCACTAAGTGATCTACCTCGCCGGCGGCCACCATGGCTTGCATGAGGGCCATGGTTTCGGGGGCCACTTCAAAATCAAAGCGGGCGGCAAAGCGGGCCACCCGCAGGATACGGACGGGATCTTCAACAAAAGCGGGGGAGACGTGCCGCAAGATCCCCCGTTCCAAATCTTGCCGCCCGCCGAAGGGATCGAAAAGCGCGCCCTCAGGAGATTCGGCGATGGCATTAATGGTGAGATCCCGACGCTGCAAGTCTTCTTCCAAGGTAACGTCGGGGGCGGCGTAAACCTCAAAGCCTTTGTAGCCTGGCCCGGTCTTGCGCTCAGTCCGGGCCAGGGCATATTCCTCCTGGGTTTGAGGATGAAGAAACACGGGAAAATCCTTTCCCACGGGGCGGTAGCCTTGGGCGAGCAGGCTGGCCGGGGTGGCTCCCACGACCACATAGTCCCGCTCCTTAACCGGGCGTCCTAGAAGCTTGTCCCGGACGGCACCACCGACGAGATAGATTTCCACGGGTATCTTTAGCTCAAACCGGTTTCTTCATGGCGATGGGCATGTCGCCGCAGTTCAAGATAGTGGGCCCTTTGGTTATGTTGGCCGAGATATCCAGGGACCACTGCATCAATGGTGGTGGGCTCGATCCCCAGTTCACTCAACCCATTTTGATGGCAGATGCTAGGTGCCTGCAAGGAGTCATAATTGTCCTTGGAAAAAGGTTTTCCAGGCAGGTATTCAAAAATGTCCGCCTGAAGGCGGCTCAGTTTATCGGAAAGCCCGATGACACGGCGTCTAAGGCCTAGGACCTTGGCCGTATACTCCACTAATTGCTGCAGCGTGTAGATCTTGGGGCCGCACAATTCATAGCTCTGGCCAAAACTGTCCTTATCCGGGAGGGTGCGGACAAAGGCTTGGACCACATCCTCCACATAGACTGGAGTAAGACGGGCATCCGGACAGGCCAAAGGGAAGACAAAAGGCGACAACTTGAGCAAGGTACCAAAGCGGTTGAAAAAACTATCCCCTGGGCCAAAGATGACAGAAGGCCGGAAGATGGTGACCTGAAGTCCCTGTTCCGCTAAGGCCAGCACCCGGGATTCCCCTTCCCCCTTGCTACGCAGATAATGACTGGCGCCCTGGTTGGCATCGGCGTTGAGTGCACTCATGTGGAGTAAGCGCTGGATGCCGGTATCGAGACAAGCTTGGGCCACTTTCTCTGGCAGATCCGCGTGAACTCGGCGGAAGCCGCTGCCGTCACGTCCTTTTTCATTGAGAATGCCCACTAAATTAATCACGCTATGGCAGCCGCTCAATTGGGCTGTAAGCTGGGCTGGATCGTGAATATCGGCTTCCTTGAGCTGCAAGCCAGGCAAGACAAGCAAATCCCGGTGCCGTTGCCGGTGCCGGGTCAGCACCCGCACTCTATAGCCATGGTCCACCAAATGGGCAGCTAGCCATCGACCAACAAAACCTGTACCTCCCAGGATGCAGACGGTCTGTTCGTTCATCAGCGTAGTTATTCTCCGTTATCTCAACTTCAAGATTAATACAGGTATCCCTGCTCTTACTTCACCAGGGATCATTAATTACCGTGTTATTTAGGATGTTGTGATTATAAACGCATCCCCTTTTAGTCAGGTAAAAGTATGCCCCCCTATACTTAAATTTAATGGCTTATTTTTCCTTAAGGAGACGTCACTATGGCTTTTGAAACTGTTAATCCGACCACGGGCCAATCTCTCAAAACTTTTAGCGCCTGGGACAAGGAGGCCATTGAAGAGGCCCTCCAGCAGGCGCAAGAGAGCCGCTTTGTTTGGGCAGCCCGACCTCTTTCGGAGCGTTGCCGCTTGCTAGAGGCGGTCGCCCAGCAGCTTCGGGAGCGCAAAGAAGACTTGGCTCGGCTGATTACCCTTGAAATGGGTAAGCTTGTCACCGAGGCCCGGGCGGAGATCGAGAAATGCGCCTGGGTCTGCGAATATTATGCCGAGCAGGCGCCCCGATTTCTCGCCGATGAGATGATTGAAAGCGATGCGGGCCGTAGCTATGTGGCCTTACAGCCCCTAGGCACTGTGTTGGCGATTATGCCTTGGAATTTTCCTTTTTGGCAGGTCTTTCGTTTTTGCGCGCCTGCCCTGGTGGCTGGGAATACGGCTTTATTAAAGCATGCCTCCAATGTTCCCCAGTGCGCCCTCGCCATTGAGCGGACTTTGCTGGAGGCTGGTTTTCCCCCAGGGGTGTTTCACACCTTGCTGGTCACCTCGGCCCAGGCGGCAGAGGTGATTGCCGATCCCCGGGTCCAGGGGGTGACCCTTACGGGGAGTGAGGCCGCCGGGCGTAAGGTGGCGGAATGGGCCGGCCAACACTTGAAGAAAACGGTGCTAGAGTTAGGGGGCGCGGATCCTTTCATTGTGTTGGCGGATGCCGATTTGGAACAAACGGTGCCGGTGGCCGTGCAGTCCCGTTTTCTCAATGGGGGACAAAGCTGTATTGCCGCTAAACGCTTTATCGTGATGGAAGAAGTGGCCAATGAATTTGTCGCCCGTTTTCGGGCTAGTCTGGAGGCTCTACGGCCGGGCGATCCCTTGGATGAGCAGACCACCCTCGCACCGCTGGCCCGGTTGGATTTGCGTGAGGGGCTCCACCGACAGGTGAAGGTCAGTATTGAACAGGGGGCGGTGGCGGTCGCCGGGTGCCAGCCCTTGCCAGGGCCGGGAGCCTATTATGCCCCTTCTATCCTGGACCGTGTGCAGCCGGGAATGCCGGCCTTCGAGGAGGAGCTTTTTGGGCCCGTGGCGGCGATTATTCGGGTTGCGGACCAGGCGGAAGCGGTCGCCATGGCCAATGCCTCTCGCTATGGTCTTGGGGGCAGCGTTTGGAGTCGGGATGTGTCGTGGGCTGAGCAGCTCGCCTTGCAACTCCAATGCGGGGCGGCCTTTGTCAATGGTCTGGTGAAAAGCGATCCCCGTTTGCCTTTTGGCGGGGTCAAGTGCTCCGGCTATGGGCGGGAGCTGTCTTGGCACGGGATGCGGGAGTTTGTCAATCAGAAGACTGTGTGGATCAAGTAATTAGGGAAATTTATTTTATAAACTCTTCGCTTAGCATTGAAGGAGTGCATGGACGCACGACGACCCCCCAGCGAGAGTGCGAAGCTTGCTACGCGGTGAGCGCGAGGGCCACATTACTTTCGTTTCGCCATGAATTCGCGTTTCGCGTAGTTGGCCAGCCCTTGAGTATTCTTTTGCCATAGGCGACAGTTGTGGCATGATGGCTGCGTGGTAACGCAACGGGCCTACAAATTCAGGTTTTACCCTACGCCCACGCAAAAGCGGCAATTGGCCATTGAATTCGGCCATGCCCGCTATGTGTGGAATTGGGCGTTGGAAACGCGAACGAAGGCGTATAAAGCGCAGGGCGAGTCGCTGAACACTATCAGCCTCAGCCGCCAATTGACGGTACTGAAGCAAACGGAATGCCCTTGGCTGAGCGAAGCCACCGCCAGTTGCCATACCCAAAAACTGAGGGACCAAGATACGGCGTTTAAAAACTTCTTCGCCGGTCGGGCCAAGTATCCCCGATTTAAGAAACGCCACCAAACGCAATCGGTGCGCTATCAACTCGATCAACGCCATATAGAAAAGAACTTCAACGCCGAAAGCAAGCGGTTGAAGCTGCCCAAGCTGGGTACGCTCAAGCTCAAGTGGTCTCAGCGTATGGGGGGCATCCCCAAAATGGTCACGGTCAGCAAAGACCCGGCTGGCCGTTATTTCGTCAGCATGGCCTGCGAGGTAGAGATTCTCCCCTTGCCTGTGCGAAGGAACGCTATCGGCGTGGATGTGGGCGTCAAGGATGTGGTTATCACTTCCGATGGGTATAAGTCGGGTGCGCCCAAATACACCTACCGCTATGCCCGTCAATTGAAGCGGGCGCAGCGACGCTTGAGCAAGAAGCGTAAAGGCGCCAACCGCCGCCGCCAGCAGCAACAGCGTGTGGCCAGAATTCATGCCCGGATAGCGGATAGCCGCCGGGATTTTCTGAACCAACAATCCTCGAAGCTGATTAACGAGAACCAAGTAATTTGTCTTGAGGATTTGAATATCAAAGGGATGTTGAGAAATCGCCGCCTGAGTAAAGCCGTCGCGGATTGCGGGACTATTCAAGAGCCCATGCCGCTCAAAGTTCGCGAGTGGGTTTGCCCGGACTGTAATACCAGCCATGATCGCGATATCAACGCGGCCAAAAATGTTTTGATGTTGGGTACGGCGGGGAGCGCCGAAACCGATAAAGCGCGTGGAGCGGTAAAGACCCCAAGGGCCGTGGCCTAGCCACCGTCTGAGGACCGCGAGGAAACGCGAATTCTCCAGACTGACAAGGTGAGGATGGACCGAACCGTAGTCAGTCATGGCGAAACTCCAATTTAGAACGGGTTCACGCTTTATCATTCAAGTTTGCCGCCATCCATCCGATGATAAACATCAAGATTAAAAACGATTGCCACCGTCTTTCTCTCTTACAAAGATAAGGATGCAAGTTTATGGCCCCACGTACCGCCTTAGTCGTTGATGACTCCAAGGTTGCCCGGATTGCAATCTCTAAATTGCTTAAGGAACGCAATTTTAATGTGGATGACGCCGCTTCCGGTGAGGAGGCTTTGGAATATTTGGAACACCACCGACCTGATATTGTCTTTATGGATGTCATGATGCCCGGCATGGGGGGACTGGAAGCGACCCGCGCCATTTTGTCGCAGGAAGCGACCCGCTCATTGCCCGTGGTGATGTGTACCGGAAAGGAAGCCGCAGCCGATCAAAATTTCGCCCTGGAAGTGGGGGCCAGGGATGTCTTGGCCAAGCCGGCGGGAGAGGAAAATCTCGATCGAGTCCTGCAGGCGCTGGTGACCGATTCTTCAGCCGCGGCGGCTACTGGGGAGGTGGATGCTTCTGAAAGGATACCCACCGCGACCCAAGGGGCTGATGCCAGGGGAGGGGCAACGACCCTTGCCACCCAAGAGATTGTTGAGCAGGCAGTCGCTGAGGCCCGTCGGGCTAGCCAAGAACTGGCAGAAGGTATTGCCCGGGAGGTGGCAGAGAGCGTAAGCCGGCAACTGGTTGAAAAACTTGTCCCGGAATTAGCCGAACAGGTCGCGAGAGAGACGGCCCAATCAGTGTCCCAGGAGGTTGCCGACAAGGCGCTGGTCGCCGCCCGGGAACAAGCGGAGCAAAAAGCCCAGGCGACGGCCGAAGCGGTCGCCCTAAAAGCCGGCCAGGAAGTGATGGGTAAGGCTGAAGAGGCGGTTAAAGCCATGGCTCGTTCTGCCGGTGCCCAGGCCGTAGCGGCCTTTTTAGAGCAGCAACAAGCTCAATTCCGGGAGACATTGCAAAAGGCTGCCGAGCAAACGGTAGCGGCAGCCGCAGAAAAACATGTGGCTTCGAGCTTCTCCCGTTATGCGCAAGAACAAGGTCGGGCTTTGATCCGGCAAATCATGGAGGAGACAGCCCAGGAAGAAGCAGTACCAAAGGAACCGTCTCAGCAAAGCCGCTCGGGTTTGTGGAAGTGGCGTTGGGGGCGGTCCTGAGTTAAGGAACTTGGCGGAATGCTCTATTCATAATTGCATGGGGTAGCCAGCGAGCCGTAAGGGCTGCTATTTTTCATGCCCGGATTGGTAAGGGGAAAACCAATTCGGGCATTTTTTTATAGGGGTAAGACAAGGAAAAAAAAAGGCTCCAATTGGAGCCTTTTAATAGGTCTTGAGCCTCTCTCTACTTATTATTTTTATAAAATAGTAATCTTATAAGCAGATCGTTAGATACTACTAGAGTCCGGATCTTCTTTGGAGAGGACAAAGGAAAGGAAGCTTCAGCCGAAAAGAAAAGGGCTTTAAGAATGTGACTACTCATGCCTTCCCCCACAGGTCTTGAGGGAGCACGAACAAACTTTTCATTATCAGGGTAAGATATCCCATTGCTGGATCATCCTGAGCTGACTTGGCCGACACTATAATCCATCGTGCCCAGGATTGCAAACCCTAAATCACATTTGACCCTTTTTTAATGGATAAGTTTAAGATGGCACCCCATATTTCTATTGCCTCGGCGATGGAGCTTGCTGCAGACCGCCTAGCTTCTACGGGCAGCGGGCGCTTAGAAGCCGAGCTATTGTTAAGTTATCTCCTGGAAGTAGAGCGAAGTTACCTGCACGCTTGGCCTGAGCAGGAGTTAACGTCGGTTCAATGGAGCTGCTTTGAGCAACTATTGCAGCGCCGAGCCAAGGGGGAACCCCTGGCTTATATCCGTGGCCGGCAAGAATTTTGGTCCCTTGACTTGCGGGTCACTGAAGCGACCTTGATTCCCCGCCCGGAAACGGAGCAGCTGGTGGAAGAGACCATAAAACGGATGGCCTTGGAACAAAGCCTTAAAATCGCCGATTTGGGAACGGGCAGCGGGGCTATAGCGCTGGCCATCGGGAGCGAACGGCCCCAGGCCCAGGTGATTGGGGCCGACATTTCAGCCGTTGCCCTTGCCGTAGCAAGGGAGAATGGGAGTCGCCTAGGGCTTGAAAATGTCACCTTTCGGCGAGGAGATTGGTTCGCTCCCTTAAGGGGGGAGCGTTTCGACCTCCTGGTTAGTAATCCACCCTATATCGCGGAAGGCGACCCCCATCTGACCCAAGGGGGTCTAGAGTTTGAGCCTGACACGGCTTTGATTGCGGGAGACAGGGGTTTGGAGGCGATACGCCATATTGCCACAGGGGCTCGGGAACACCTGGTCGAGGGGGGGTGGTTATTGCTGGAACATGGCTATGATCAGGGACCACTCCTTTTAGAATTGCTCACAACGCTAGGTTACCGGCAGGTAGTGGATTTTTGCGATTTGGCCGGGGTGCCCCGGGTGGTGGTGGGGCAATGGCGGGCTTGCTAAGATTAAGGAAAGTTCAGCTCTCTTCGGTGGTCTCGCCTCGGATAAATTGATAGGTCTCCAAAGATGTCTATGACCCCCGCCCCTCTCAAGGGAGAAACCCCGTCTCCCCAATCTCTTGGAATTCCCCGAATACGCATTGCGGTGAGCAGTTGCCTCCTGGGGGAGAAGGTCCGTTTTGACGGGGGTCATAAGCGAGATACCTATGTGACCGAGGCCCTGACTGCCTATTTTGATTTTGTTCCCGTTTGCCCGGAGGTGGCCATCGGGATGAGCATCCCCCGGGAGCCAATCCATATTGTTAAAACCGACCAGGGGCCGCGGGTAAGGGGCATACGGCATAGGGATCTGGATGTCACCGACAAGCTGCGCCAGTTTGGAGAAGCCATGGCCGAAGAACTGGAGGATATCGACGGCTATATCTTGAAGAAAGACTCGCCAAGCTGCGGA
Organism: Nitrosococcus halophilus Nc 4; assembly: GCF_000024725.1. NCBI lineage: Bacteria > Pseudomonadati > Pseudomonadota > Gammaproteobacteria > Chromatiales > Chromatiaceae > Nitrosococcus > Nitrosococcus halophilus. The sequence goes on from NC_013960.1 coordinate 248,150, forward strand.
ATGGAGCGGGTTCGGGTTCATGGCACTGGGGGCGCCCCTTCCCGGACAGGGGTAGGGATGTATGCCCAGGCTTTTATGAGGCGGCGACCCTGGCTGCCGGTAGAGGAAGAGGGGCGTTTGAACGATCCGGTATTACGGGAGAACTTTTTTGAGCGGGTTTTTGTCCATTACCGCTGGCGGCAGATGCAGGCGGAGGGAATGACGCCCGCGGCTTTGGTGGAATTTCACAGCCGGCATAAATTTGCGGTCATGGCCCATAGCCAAGCGGTTTACCGGCGTTTGGGGCGCTTGGTGGCAAAGGCGGGCAGCGAGCCCATTGAAACATTGGCGGCAGCCTATGGGGCGGAATTGATGAGCGCCCTGAAAAAATGTGCCACCCGAAGGGGACATGCCAATGTGCTGATGCACCTGCTAGGATTTTTACGCACCCAGCTGGATAAAGAAGACCGGGCGGAACTCCTAGAGTCCATTGAAAATTACCGCCTGGGTCTGGTGCCCTTAATTGTCCCCATCACTTTGCTCAAGCATCATTTCCGGCGCCACCCCAACCCCTATGTGAACAAGCAATATTATCTTAATCCCCACCCTCCTGAATTAATGCTGCGGAATTTGATTTAATTCCTCAATTTTCCTCAGCTCGCTTAAATTCTTTTCTCTTGTGCTCTTTTTGTCTTGGTGAAAATCCGGGTAGAGCGTTTCCCTTATGTAGGAGATATACGGGTAGTTTAAGAAATTAAGGTCCTGCTACGTCGATATTCGTATCTCATTTATTCGGGAAACGCTCTAGAGATTTCCGTGTCGCTTCCAGGCGGTTGTCGTGGAGCAGGTGGCAGGTAAGCTTTCTTTCGCTACGGGTTCCATGCTGAGGGTGACTAAAGTTTGTTAGTAAGGAGACGAAATTACTGAAAGTGGTCCTCCCGTTTGACATTCCAGTGGGTGATTTCTAACCAATATGCAGGCAAACTTGCCTGATTTTTAAGTTAATATCAAGTCACTACTGTCCCACTAAGAATTAACGAAAAAGGCCTGAAAACCAACTTGTTTTGATACAATGAAATCACGACAAATCATTGAAGAACAAGAAGGAGTTCAGGCCTTGACACATCATAATACTGTATTTTCTCAGTTACTGAAACTAGTCCCGAGACATGAATTCGTGGTGCTGGCAAATCAGCACCACGAGGGCCGGAAACTACGCAAGATGACCCGTTGGTCACAATTTGTTTCCATGGCACTGGCACAGCTGTCAGGGCGCACTAGTTTGCGTGATGTGGTCAGTAATCTATCGGCTCAGGCCAGAAAACTCTACCTTTTAGGTGCCGTGCCGGTGAGCCGCTCCTCTCTAGCCCGGGTTAATGAGAAACAACCCTATGCACTGTACGAAGCGTTATTCGCCAAACTGTTTTCCCGCTGTCAAGGGCTCGCGCCCCGTCATGGTTTCCGGTTCAAGAACAAGCTCTACTCACTTGATGCTTCTACTCTCGATCTGTGCCTGAGCGTCTTTCCCTGGGCGAAGTTTCGAACCACCAAGGGGGCCGTCAAGCTCCATGTCGGTCTGGATCATGACGGGCTGCTCCCCGCATTGATGACCGTCACTAACGGCAAAGTCCACGATATTACCGTGGCCCGTACTTTGGCATTACCCAAAGGCAGTATCGTGGTCTTCGATCGGGGCTATACCGATTATGATGGGTATCATCAACTCAATACCCAGGGCATCTTTTTTGTCACGCGCCAACGTAAAAAGGCCCGCTATCGCGTGGTTGAACGCCGTAAAGTCGATAAATCCAAGGGCCTGACGAGCGATCAGACCCTCGAACTGACCGGCGCCAAGGCCCGAAACTGCCCGATCGCTCTGCGCCGCATCGGCTTTAAGGATTTTGACACCGGTATCCGGTATTGCTTCCTGACCAACAATTTTCATCTTGCTGCCAGCACTATCGCGGCAATCTATAAGTCCCGATGGCAGATCGAACTGTTTTTCAAATGGATAAAGCAGAATTTAAAGATCAAGCGTTTCTTGGGAACCTCAAAAAACGCCGTCATGACCCAACTCTGGATCGCCCTTTGTGCCTATTTATTGCTCGCTTATCTCAAGTTCGTCAGCAAAATAGACTGCTCTCTTCAGCAGATTATTCGATTGCTCCAGCTCAATCTGTTTGAGCGGCGCGACCTTCAAGCATTGCTACGAGGCGATCCGCCAGAACCAGAACTTCTACCTCTTCAGGCTTCATTGCAGTTTTCGTGAAAGTTTATGGGACAGTAGTGATATCAAGTTATCAAGGTAAATTTGCCTGAATGAAACATTCTCATAGCAAAAGCGCCTAAATTACCCTGTGATCTTAACTTATCAGAGCGTATTTGTCTGAGGATAAATTGTTAGGCGCGCCTATGCTTCCATCGAACCTCAAAGGACCGGGAGAGACGATAACCAGTTTAAATGCAGAAGCGTTTATATCCGACAATTCTGGAAGATATCCGAATCTAGATCCGGATTTCATTTCGCAGATTTGTTTTGAACACCCAACTCGATTCGATTCGTTTTTTCCGGGCTTTAACCCACAAGAACATACTGCGCTTCGTACCGAGCGTTCGGCTAGTTGGATTAAAGGGAATATCAGATATGACAACGATGATGATTTACGATTCTGGTTTAAACAATTCGACGATTTTCGTAGTGCGGGTAAAGGTTCTAAGGTGTTCGAGTATATGATCGAACATAGGAATTGGTCGTTCCCGCCAGTAATTGTTGAGTGGAGGTTCGCGCAAGAACTGGGGGCTCCTAGTTACGTTGGTCGCCCATACTATCTCGTCGAAGGAACTCACCGCGTATCCTATTTGCTGCGCATGCTGGAATTAGGTTTGGTGAAAGAGACAGATAGTTATCAACTTATAGTGATTACACCTAACCAGGCGATGGAGTCCGACACTTGATCGCTTCCTTCTTTCGCTTCCGCTCCGGTCGGTCGCTCTCAAATGCGGCTCATCGCCAACGTTAAATTCTACTCAAGGAACTTTGCAAAATGGGTATAGCAAAGAGAATGTGGGAGGAAGAACAGGATAGAGGCTATAGCTCTAATGAAGGAAAAACCGTTTGTTCAAATTGCTTTGGCGAATATGCTCTCAAGCAGTTTATAGAAGAACATCACACTCACTTTAACTGCTCATACTGTGAGGCAGAAGGCGAAGATATCATCGCTTGCGAGTTGGATTCTTTAATTGATCATATTCTAACTAGCATCCGTTATGAGTGGGGGCATCCTGCGGATGAAGGGCTACCTTACGAAACTCGTGAGGGTGGGTGGCAAGTAGCAACAGTTTATGACACATGGGAATTGCTTGATGAAATTGGTTTGGGTAATCAATGTGGCCAGATTTATGAAGATATTTGTAGCTCTATTCATAATCAAGAGTGGTGCGAAAGAGATCCGTATTCATTAAGCATGGATAGAACCTTAATATTTGGTTGGGAAAAATTTTCAGATTTTGTGAAAAACAAAGCCAGATATGTGTTTTTTAAAGCAAAAAACCCAGATTATGACGAGGAGCAGCACGACGAAATGGATCCGGTTAGAATACTTGATGCTTTAGAAAATATTATAAAGCAGACCGGATTAGTGAAATCAGTTGATGTTAATACACAAATACGAAGAGTAAGAATTATTGATCCAGAAGAAAATCTGACAACTGCCAAAGAACTCGGCTCTCCTCCCAGTGAATCTGCTACCATGGCTAACAGAATGAGTCCTGCTGGAATTCCAATGTTTTATGGTGCATTCGATTTTGATACAGCTATCAAAGAAACCTACGAGCCTTGCCTAGAAAGTAAGAAAGCCATTTGTGGAGTTTTTGAACCTGTTAGGTCATTGTCCGTAATTGACCTCTCGGACACTCCATATTTGCCAAGCTTATTTGACGAACACGCAAGGCACAATCGTAGCAATTTGAGCTTTCTCTATGATTTCATAGCTGATTTTACTAAGCCGATTGAAAGAAATGATCGAGTACACGTTGACTATGTGCCGACCCAAATAGCTACTGAGTATATTAGGCATATTTTTAAAACTTATGAAGGTAGCGAAATTGATGGTGTGATTTATCCAAGCTCAAAAAACAAAGGAAAGAAAGCAATAGTTATTTTCGCTACCTCAGAGCAGTGTGTAGATCAAGATAGTTCAATGATGAGTGATTCTACGCTGAGGTTAGTAAATGTCGAATCGCGAGAGCTAGAAGGAATTTAACAAGTACCTGCACGAGATTCCAGCCACTGTGTGGCTTCTATCTGTGATGCAAGCGTTAGACGGAGCATGGTTGTGAAACCTATTTCCTGCACGTTTTAAGGAGAAGAAATGGAAAACACAGTTTGGTTCAAGCGCTTGGGGGCTACTTTCTTGCTTGTCATAAGTGTCTCGGTTTGGGCTGAAGATTGGGGCCGGTTAGTGATTCAGTGTGGCGATGCTGGAAAGCTCCGGGGCACGCAATTCTGCACTTACCTCAATGAGTTAACCGGCTGTGCAAAGAATGGAACAACCATGCTTGATGGGTATCAGTGTACCAAAAAGCTTGCGGACCTCGGAAACCCGTTAGCGGCAAATCAGCTTGGCCTCTGGTACTTGCAGGGGCGAGTTGCACCGCAGAATCTCAGCGAAGCCCGTAAGTATCTGTATTTTGCAGCCGTGAACAGATTACCATCGGCTATGCGCCGTATGATGCAACTTGAGAATATGCAAGGTAACTTAGTTAGAGCATATGCGTGGGCTTTAATTGGGGCGGCATTTGAAGACAAGACGTCTATTTTCTATCGGGATGAGATACGAGCGGTTTTGACAGATAGCAAGAGGCAGAAAGCTGAAACGATCGCGTCAAAGATATTTGAGCTGATTGCGCGATAACTTGCTTCAAGTAGAGGCAGATGTGATATAAGTCCCTATGAATAAGGTCACAAAACACAAAAGAGCACAAAATAGGGTCAGGTCTTGTATCATGCTTACATATAGCTCTCCTAACACGGCGGTTCAGGCGGATCCAAGTGCCGCCGCGATTTTTGTGGTAGATTTAGGGCTGCCCAGGCGCTCCGCGCTGAGGTCCAAACGCCTAAGCCGATAGCTCAGCTCCGCCATTCGGTTCCATATCAGGCTTGGAATCATTCCAAAAGCTCTACTAAAGGATGGGCATTGCATGAATACGCCATTGGCGTATAATGTTTTGATGTTCATCTTCGTCGAGTCATCAGCTTTCGAAAGAGTCTGCTCCGTATACCTAAACGATGATGAGTACGCCGAGCTTCAACAATACATGATCCGAAATCCTGAGGCTGGTCAGGTCGTACCAGGATCCGGTGGGGTCAGAAAGTTGCGGTGGACGCGGCAAGGAATGGGTAAGCGTGGCGGACTACGAGTAATTTATTTCGTGCGGTACAAACCAAACGAGTTCTGGATGTTAACTGCCTACTCCAAGGCAAAACATGACAATGTCCCCGCACATATTCTGAAACAATTAAATTATTAGAGGCATTCGGAAATGAGTAATAAGCTTAGTGGAAAGGAGCTAGAGAGATTCGAGGCTCAACGCGACGTGTGGCAAGAGGTCCTGGAAAGCGTCAAGGAAATTAAGGCCGGTGGAGGTAAACGCCGAAAAGTCGAACCGGAGTCAGATGTAGTACGCATAAGGCTAAAAAGCGGGCTCTCGCAGGCGCAATTTGCTTCTGTTTTGGGTGTGTCCAAACGCACTCTTGAACAGTGGGAGCAGGGTCGTCGTGAGCCATCGGGCGCAGCAAAGACTCTACTCAAAATTGCAGAGCGTCATCCTGAAGTTTTACGCAAGGTTGCAGTATAAGGCTACCGCGAGCAGCCGAGTCCATCGGTCATTTAGGGGTCGAACAAGTCGTTGTGTTTGGATCTCAAAACACGGCTTGGCTTTTGTGAATAGTGTAAATGGGTTAGGTCAAACAATCCATGTGCTCTAAGGCTTGCGAGATAGGAAGATATGGTCTAAATTGACGGATGCAAGGAGCTGGCTTCGCTAGCCCCCTGATCCGCGACGTTAGGCATTCAATGAAAAAAGAGTGGAAGGAATGCCCGAAATAAGCCGCTTCCTAGGCATCGTCATCTATATGTACTACCGTGATCATGCGCCGCCGCATTTTCATGCGGAATACGGTGACTATGAAATTACAGTAGAGATTGAAAGAGGCGTGGTTACTGGTAAGTTTCCTCGGCGCGCCTTGTCTGCTGTATTAGAGTGGTACCTTGAGTATAAGGACGAGTTGCTGGAAAATTGGCGGCGAGCGGAGAAGCGGCAGCCTCTACAGAAGATTGAACCGCTGGAGTAGTCAAGTATGTTTCCTCATATTACCGAAGCAAAATACATCGATGGTTATAAACTGTGGCTTAAATTTAATGATGGAACAGAAGGTCGAATTGATCTTTCATCGGAATTATACGGTGAGATATTTGAACCTCTAAAGGATATAAACTATTTCAGGCAATTCAGCATCCAGGGCAACACTGTCGCTTGGGAAAACGGAGCTGATTTTGCACCCGAATTTTTGCGGGAGCACATTACCTAACAAACCGCTCAAGTAAAGTATCAGGTCAGATTTTGTCTAGTGCTTTTTTATCGTCGGTCCTTTCCCAAGGAAATCAATGCGCAGCTTAGCTCTCATTATTCACGTATCCGGCATTACCAAGATCGCAATTAAACACTAATCAAGACCTGACTCGATTAGAAAAGAAGCCTATTGTAATCACTCTATGGCCCCTGAAGCTCTGAAAACCGGTTGGAACATGCGGCGGTACTGACTCGGGGAAAGGCCGGTTAATCGTTTGAATAGCCTTCGGAAGAAAGAGGGGTCTTCGTAACCGACTTCCTCACTGATTTCCTCCACAGGCATTGCTCCAGATTCGAGTAGGCGCTTTGCCTCTTCCACGCGCAAGTTCTGTAAGTACTCGATAAGCGTAGAGCCGGTAGCTGCTTTGAAGCGCCGCTTCAGGGTGCGTTCGGGGATTTTGGATAACTCGATCACCTGCCTGATGGCGTCTGTTTCTCGGAAATGCTGGCTAAGCCATTGCTCGCAGGTCCGCACCACAGAATCGGCATGGGGATTTCTGCGCACCAGGGTGGCATAGGGTAATTGGCCTTCCCCGTGCCATTTCAGAAGATATACTTTGGCAATTCGCAGTGCCTCTCCCGGACTGCAATGGCGCGAAATGATGTGGATGGCAAGATCGTGCCAAGAAGTGGTGCCACCGGCAGTGACGATCCGGCCCGCCGGATCGGCAAAAACAAGATTCGGTTCCGGACGGAAACGGACTTTGGGGTATCGTTTGCCAAAAAGATCTTGATAGCCCCAGTGGGAAGTGGCCTCGCAACCATCCAGCAAACCGGTTTCGGCCAGCATCACTGTACCGGAGCAGGCGGAGTAAAGCAGGGTGCCTTCTTTATACTTACGGCAAATCCACTCCATGAGTTCTGGGTAGCGCCCATGTAGGTCCTCGTCCGGACCCAGCCAGAGTTCAGGCAATATCAAGATTTGGGCCTTGGGATTGTCCGCGACCGAGAAATCAGGGGCAACCGGAATACCATGACCGCATTTGAAGGCTTCCCTAGTGGGGGCGACGATGCGGACTTGGAACAGTCTCTGCTCCGGTTCTGTGCGCACCAGGGTCTGCCATATATTTCCGGCCGCCAGGAGCACATCCACCATCCCGTATAGGGCGGAGCCCGCAGTCTCCGGTACGGCGACAATCAAGGTTTCTATAGGACCCTTATTGGAACTTGTCATAATGATTACCTTTAAATAACGTCAATTCCGAATAATTGGGTTTCCCTTTTGATGGTGCACATCGCGATGCTCTGTGCACCCTACAAAACCGCGGCTGTAGGGCAGGGCTAACGCATGAAAACTCCGGCTCCAAAGAGATCCCCATGGGTAAACCCGTAGGTCTCTATGGGAGTTAATTTTTCGGAGGTGGAAATAGCATTTGTCAGAATATTTTCTATAATTCAAACTGTGATGGTTTAGTTGTACTTAAAAATAAAATTAATTGGTTGATATTTTATATTTTTGTTTTTTTCGGCATGAAAAGTGCCTAATTCTATGCAGCTTACCTTGAGTTTATGTAGGAAACTTTCACATATATCCTACCGTTGCGGATCGTACGGGTACGGCATTTGCCAAACCCTCTCTTTTTCTTCGACAGGGTTAGGGAAACTCGATGGATAGAAAATATGGGCTTGCACCTTTGGGTGCTGTTTTGCTTAGTCTCGGGCTAGCTGCTCCGGGGTCGGCTACTGGAGACTGCATTCCAGTGCCAGTAAAGGGAAAAATTTTCAATAATGCGCTGGGTCCCGGGAGTACGTTGGGAACCGTACACATTATTTTCGGTACAGAAAAATTTAAGTGTGGGATAAGGGGAGACGGAAAGTATCGGGATCCTGAAGACCCTCACTATGAGGGGCCTCTGAACTTCGATCACACCATAGTGTGCGATGATGATACGGGTGATGATTTCCCGGTTCATTCCCAATTATTGTGGGACACGAGTGGCGAGGCAACAATCGAACTAGAAGATTGTCCGAATGGCCTTCAGAGCTACTCTTTTTGGGAAAAATCGTGGCCTGTGCCTGGCACTGGAACGGGTCGATTCCAGGGGGTAACGGGCGGTTCCATTACCATCGAAGGAACCTTATTCTGTAATCTGGCAATTGATATGGAGTTTTCCGGAGAATTGTGTATCAAGGCGCCTGATTAATTAGGATGTTGGCGGCGCCTTTTTGCGAATGACATTGACGGTAACGCTCACCGGCACATCAGGATGACAAATTCTTTTTCCGCCAATTCCCGGTTGTCCGTTAGGATCAGAAGGGGCTATGGCAATTATTTCCGGGAGAATAAGCTGTCCATAGTAATTTTCAGTTGCAAAAGCTGGGAAGAGCCAGGACTGCTCCACTAAAGCCCGCCTGCGTGGCAAGCACAAAAAGGCCACTTGGGATGGCACTTTCCTACGTCAACTTCTCCGGTCCCATTTTCTGTATTCACGAATCCTCAGCCTCTTGCGCCAAGGCATCATAGAGGATGGAGATGCTTGATCTTAAAGGCTCATTCACTGACTGGAACACCGGGGGCCCAAAAAAATAGCCCGGAAGAAATGGGGGGATCCGGGCTATTGGGAAGGCCAAATACCACGAATTTTCCGCCTCGTGGTCAGGCGACATTAGATAGGCTTTTAAGGTATAAGTTTATTTTCATGCTCACGGGAGTTCTATCCAGGAATACCCCCAGATGAGAGACTCTGTCTGAAGTCGGAAGGTCGCAGACCCCTCTCTGTGGGTGGGTTCTCTAAATAGTGGCACAAATGCCCCGATATTGTCCAAAATCCATCTTATGTAACCGCTTGTCAAGGTCTATTGTGTATCTCAAGTCGCTTCCAGGTTGTTACGCGGCCTAAGCGACCCACTGAAAATCGACCTCTATTTTATTTAGGAGAAAGGCAATGACCAATCAGACAACGAACCAGCAAGAGCAAACCCTTACCAACGGCGTGTATGTCAATGGCATCAATATGGACATTCTGCAAGGGACTGTTCATGCTATCGAACAGGAGCCTGATCTAGGGCAATGCAAATTCCGCGCGCGCAATATACATGGCTAGGGGGTAATCATAATTCCAGCACGATTACCGGCTTCTATGGTGCCAAGCAAGAAATAGCCCACAAACAAATGTTTGTGTTGCATGCGGATGAACCGCCCCTACTAGCGGGAGGTGATGAGGGCGCCAATCCGGTCGAATATCTGCTCAATGCCCTGGCCGCTTGTGTCACTACCAGCATGGTGGCTCATGCCGCAGTGCGGGGCATCCATATTGAGGAACTGGAGTCTGAGATTGAAGGCGATATTGAACTGCGTGGTTTTTTGGGGCTTTCTAATGATGTCCCGAAGGGCTTTAGCGACATCCGGGTGAGCTTCAAGGTTAAGGCTGATGTGGATAATATGGAACGCCTTAAAAAATTAACGGAGTACTCACCCGTGTTTAATACTATTACCCAGGGCGCGAATGTGGATATTCAAGTGGAGGCAAAATAAAAGCTTGGCCTAGCAGCCAACCTAGATGACTCGCTTTAGCCGGGCATTATGGGTTGGCTGCAAGAGCCTAAGGTTTCTTTTCCCTTCCTTCTAATCAAGTTTTAGAGGTACTGCTCGTTTTTTTCCGTTTTTTTGCTGCTTCGGCCGTTGTCGTCGTGGTTTTTGCCGTAGACTTTGTAGCCGCGGGTTTTGCAGCCACAGGTTTTTCCTTTTCCGGCACTCCTAATACCCGATCCATTTGTTCAAACAGGGATTTTTTCATTATTTTAAGGCGGTGTTTGGACATGAGCTTAAAGTGCTCGGACTCAATCGCCTGGTTAAAGGTCATCCGGTCTTCGAGCATTTGTTGCACATCTTCCCCAAAGGTTGCCTGGTTATAGCGGTCAATCGTCACAACCCCCTTCACACGTCCTTGGTGGTCCTGGAAAACTTTCATTTTCTCGAAAGTCTTGCCTTCTTTTTCGATGGGACCGAAATAGTGATTCAGCCATACCACCATTTCTGCTGAGGCCGGGAATTGACTGGCGAGGGCATCAAAGCCGGAGAGGGTATCAAGCAACGATTGACCGCCGGTGACTACCGGGTGAATGACGACCGAGTGACCGAGAGCCTGGAGCATGTCTATTGCCTCGTTCTCCACCAGATAGGAGGACAGGGGAATAAAGCTGGACGCTCCATTATCAATGACTACTTCCGCGTCCCGATTTTCCGCAATGAGTTCCATGAGCCGGTCAAATTCCCGCTCATCAATCGTGTTCTCTTTTAATAACTCTATCCGCTTGACCGAAAAAGCCGTGTAACCGGAAAAAGTGGCATTTACCGGGTCGGTATCCACACAGATCAGGGGAACGTGATTTTCCTGGCGATGTTGGGCAATCAGCGCGGAGACCAGACTTTTGCCAACGCCGCCTTTTCCTTGCAGGGTAAAATGCGCTCGTGCCATGGGGTACTCTCCTAAATGAGCTCTTCTTTGCTTTTGCCTCTCGCGTCAAACTTAAAGCGTTTGGTTGAGGGTTTTTTAGCTGGTTTGACTGCTTTCTTGGGTTTGCTCAGGGGGGGTGAGGGCGGCTTTTCGGGAGGACGGGTTGGTTGTGGTTGCTCGCAGTCCTTGAGGTAGCGATTTACATACTCCATGAAGGTCCGATATTGGACTGGCATGGTTCCTTTCTCGTGTAGCAGCGCCCACACGGTTTTGGCCGGGTAGCCGTCTTTCAGTGCCCTGGCGATCTCGCGGCGTTGAGCTAAAAATGCTTGCCGCCCATCGCCCCGTTGGCCGCTACGGGCCTGGGTGCGTTGTTTTAATTCCTCAGATAGGGTCATGGATCCCCCTTATCACATCTATCCTCACTTTCCCACACGCAACGTCACTTTACCACACTTTAACCGCACTGCAAGCACCTTTTGACTCTGAACAGTTTTTCCTTTGACCAGTATGTTTAGGGGGCGATATGTTGGAGTACATTCACCAAGAGGGCCTGGTTTTCTCCCGCCGAGATTCTGGGAGGTTTACGCATAGGGAAGAGACTCCACCTTCCGCATCATATTGCGTTGTTTTGTCTGTCTAATTTTGGGTGCTTCGTACTTACCTGCAAGCTCGGATCTTCTGCTTTGAGCCGGCTCCTCCCACCTTTGAAATTCTGAAGAAGAACCTGCAAGGTCAGTCGGTAAAAATGTTTCTGGAGGGAATTGCTGACTTCGATGGGGAGGCGGAGTTGAGTTACTACCCCTTAGTGCCAGGAAACTCTACCCTTCACCCTCGTCAGTTGGATTCCGAGCTAATGGATAAGATGTTTTTGTCGTTCCGAGCAGTTGAGAGCCGTTGGTGGGCACGCCTCATCGGTCGTCCTTTATTCCGAGCGCTGGTTAGAAAAGTGTGGGGTCGGCCCCAGCATGTGAATATTTCCATACGACGATTATCGACCTTTCTTGCGGAGCGTCCAGAGCTGGAGGTGGACCTGCTGAAAGTGGATGTAGAACGTGCTGAATGGCAGGTACTTTGCGGTATCGAGGAGTCCCATTGGCCGCGAATTCGGCGATTGGCTATTGAAGTGAGCTCCCTTGGTTCCTTGGTTCTGAGACGGGGCATCTGGAAAGGATAACTGGCCTTCTTGAGAAATATGGCTATCAGGTTCAGGTGGGGGGCATTTTGGGGTCAGGTCTTGTTAATTGCTTTTTGTTGGGTTTTGTGGTAATGTTTGTCTTATGGTTCGTCCTTTACGTATTGAATTTTCTGGTGCACTTTATCATGTGACCTCCCGGGGTGATAGGAAGGAAGATATTTATCAGGATGATGCTGATCGAAAAATCTATCTTGGTGTCCTGGGGGAGGTATGCAAGCGGTTCAATTGGGTTCTGCATGCCTATTGCTTGATGGATAACCACTATCACCTCTTGGTCGAGACACCTGATGGCAACCTGGCCAAGGGGATGCGCCACCTCAACGGTGTCTACACCCAGCGTTTTAATGCCAGGCACAAACGGGTAGGGCATGTTTTTCAGGGGCGCTATAAAGCTATTCTTGTGCAGAAAGAAGCTTACCTATTGGAATTGGCGCGCTACATTGTGCTTAACCCCGTTCGCGCCCGGAAGGTGCGAAGCGCGAAGGACTGGCCCTGGAGCAGCTATCGGGCTACTGCAGGGCTGGGGAAAGGGCCGATGTGGCTGCAGAGCAAGTGGATATTATCGGCTTTTTCCCGGCGCAAGGGAGAGGCGATAAAACGTTACCGGGCTTTTGTTTCCGAGGGGAAGAATCAACCAAGCCCCTGGGAGCAGCTTAAGAATCAAATCTATTTGGGTTCAGAGTCCTTCGTGGAGAAGATGCAGCGGCAATTGGATTCTGAGCAGGATTTGAGCGAAGTCCCTTCGGCTCAAAGGCGGCCGGTGGCGAAGCCCTTGGAGTACTTTTCCAGAAAGTATCGTGATAGGGATACTGCTATTGTGCAGGCATACGCTAGTGGCGGGTACAGTATGAAGGAAATCGGTGCACACTTTGGCCTTCACTATTCGCGCATCAGTCGAATCATCAGGGCTGCCGATAAAACATAATTTTGGGCGTTCATTCCTCCCGGATCAGGGGGGTTGTCTTTGAGCTCAAATTGTCGTCTGTTCTTATCTGTGGATTTTAGGATTATCATATGGAAAAAGCACATTGCGAGACCTGACTCCCCACGCTCCCGACTGACCCCCCACGCTCCCTGGGGTTGAGAGGGGTTGCCTCGCCTCTTTCCAAGGTTCATGGATGTGTTGTTTGGAGATTTTCCGGAGTTCAGGAATCCATTGTTGTACGTATTTCCCTTCAGGATCAAACTTTTTACCCTGGAGCACGGGGTTGAAAACACGGAAGTAGGGGGCGGCATCGGCCCCACATCCTGCCACCCATTGCCAGCCTAGGGTGTTACTGGCCAGGTCGGCATCGACCAGGGTCTCCCAGAACCAACGCTCCCCCTCTTGCCACGGAATTCGCAAGTTTTTGGTCAGCAAGGAGGCGGCAATCATCCGCACCCGGTTATGCATCCAACCGGTTCGCCATAGCTCTCGCATCCCCGCATCCACCAGGGGAATGCCTGTTCTGCCTTGTTGCCAGGCGGTTAGGGCTTCACCATAATCTTCGGCCCAGGGAAAATGGGTAAAACCTTCGTTTAAGGGTTTTTCCGGTGTTTCCGGGAAGTGGTAGAGCAAATGGTAGGCAAATTCCCGCCAGCCAAGTTGCCGGAGGTAGGCTTGGCCGCCGGCAGTAAGTTCAGCGCGCCTGTCCATTTGAATCTGGATCTGGAACGCTATTTGACGTGGGCTAATCTCGCCAAAATGAAGATGGGGCGAGAGACGGGAAGTCCCTGGTAAATCGGGCCGGTCCCGTTCCTGGTGATATTTTCCTAAAGCCTCTTCCAAGAAGCATTCCCATTGTCGCCAGGCCCCTGCTTCCCCAGGAGTCCAATGGGTGTAGAATTCCTGGTCCCAAGGAATTTTCGGCAGCAGCCCGAGGGTGGATAGAGGCTCGCTTTGTAGTTGCCGGTTTACGGGGGGTAAGTGCTGCGGTGGAGGGAAAGGAGACCGGCCTATGCCTTTTTCTAGGCAGGTTTTCCAAAAAGGGGTGAAAATTCGATAAGGCATACCGTCGTTTTTAGCAATTTCCCAAGGTTCGAATAGCAGCAGAGCATTGGTGCTCTTAACTGTCAGGCCAGCGGCGCGGAGCTGCTGTTTAATCGCCTGGTCCCGTTTGATGACCGCAGGCTCATAGCGGCGGTTCCAGAATATATGGGTAGCGCTGGTTTCTTCTGCAAGCTGGCCTAGGGCCTTGTGGCTTGGACCCTGCCGCACGATGAGCCGGGAGTTCCGTTTTTTTAGCCCAGAGTCAAGGGCTGCCAAACTATGATGTTGCCACCAGCGGCTGGCGGCACCGGGAGGCCAGGCACCTTCTTCTTCCGGGGCATCAATATAGACAGGGATCACTTGCCCCCCTAGCGCGCAGGCCGCAGCCAAGGCCGGATTATCCCCTAATCGCAAGTCGCGGCGGAACCAGACCAAAGCAGTAGGCTGAGCCATGGGGATTGCTAACGGACTAAGGGTCGGGAAGCGGAAAAGCCCCCGTCCACGGGTAAAATTTGGCCGGTGATCCACTGGGCCTCATCGGAGAGTAGCCAGGCCATGGCAGCGGCTGCATCTTCGGTGCTGCCATAGCGGCCCAGAGGATATTGGGCAGCGATTTGCGCTTCCGCTTTCCCCCCCATGAATAATCGTTCCGTGGCGGGACTACGGAGAAGTCCAGGGGCGATGGCGTTGACCCGAATGCCGTGGCTGGCATAAGTGGCTGCAGCGGAACGAGCCAGTCCCTCTACCGCCGCTTTGGCCGTGGCAATAGCCTCATGGTTAATCACTCCGATACGGGCTGCTACAGAGCTAACGAGCACCGCTGTGCCTCCCTGTTTATGGTGCAGGCAAGCCTGAATCCAAGCCTTCAAGGTGTAAAAAGCGCTATCCAGATTGGCGGCAAGGCAGGCCCGATATTGCTCCTCCGGGGTTCGATGTAGGGGGACAATCAGGGTGCTGCCTGCGCAATGGGCGAGGGCTTCAGGGGGGTGGCCCCAGCGCTCGACGCATTCGGTGATGATTTGCTCCGCGCCCTGGGCAGTGGAGACATCTCCGGTGAGATAGAGTGCCGTTCCACCCCTATCGAGGCTTTGGAGGCGATCCGAATCACGGGAAACAAGGGCAAGCTGCCAACCTTTATCACTCAAACGTTGTTCAAGGCTATGTCCAAGTCCGCCGGCTGCGCCTGTAATGAGTACGGTTTTAGTCACTGGGCACCTCCTTTTAGTCAAAGCACCCCGGTCTGACTTCTCCCCCCCCCCCTGTCGGGCGAGGGTTGTTGGATCACTCCAAGAACTTTCCTCGTTCAACACGCCTTCCCTAGGCGACAACGCCTGTTGTCGCCCCCGTTCCAGTCGCTCCAGAGGCTAACCCCGCCAGCCCGGCGGTTTTGATATTGATCGCCGCTGCGATGTCGCGGTCATGGACAGTCCCGCACGAGGGACAGCTCCATTCACGCACCTCCAGCGGCAGCGTTTTGTTGATATGTCCGCACCCTGGGGTGGGGCAACGCTTGGAGCTGGGAAACCCGCGGTCGATCTCGACTACGGTTCGCCCTACCCACTGCGCCTTGTACTTCAGTTGACGGACAAACTCACCCCAATTGGCATCGGCTATGGGCTTGGCAAGCCGGGGGTGTTTGATCATGTTCTTCACCGCAAGAGATTCAACGCACACGACTTGGGTGGCGTCCCTACGGCAGTCAGCTATTTTGGTGTGCAGACGGGCCACCTTCAGCCGCAGTTTGTTGCGGTTACGGGAACCTTTCCGCTTCTTCGCCAGCTTACCCTGCAGATAGGCCAGCTTCGCTTCGTACTGCTTGGTGTACTTGGGATTGCCGGATTTGAATCCGTCGCTAGTGACGCTGGAAACCTCATTCAGCCAAGAAAAGTCCTGCTTGAGTTGGACAAGCCTTTTTTCCAGCGCCGAATGGGGAATGACTTCGCCGTTCTGATAGAACGCATCGGTACGATGCTTGAGCGTGTTGTTCCAAACAAAACGCGCACAGCCGAACGAACGAGCCAGCAGTTCGGCTTGTTCAGCTGTGGGATAGAATCGTTCCTGGTACGCCCTCTTCGTCATATTTGTGTTTTACAAAGCTCAGCGCATTCTATAAAGCCGCTTCGCGGCTTGCGCTTATATCACCGCCCGATTGGGCGATGCTTTACGCGCTATTGGGTAAAAAATGAGGCTATTAGGAACCTCCTGGTTTTTTGGCTTCATGCTATCGTTTAGACACCTGTGTATATCTCTTTAGAGCAAACGGTTTAATTTGTCTGTGGGGAATAATCCTGATGCGCCAATTGAGTGTTGAGTTTTTCCAGCAGGGGGTGGAAATCCATAGGCAACGGAATGGCTCCTTGGGCGCTAATTTCGTATTCGAAACGGGCTGCGGTTTGCCCCATAATAAACACAGGAACTGAGAGTTTTTGTACAAGTTCAGGCAACTCTGATTCGATGATATGCGGCGTAGGGGCGACGTTCCCTTGCAGCATCACTCCCTGGCATCTTGCTTTATTGGCGGCTTGGGTCATCTGGGCTAGGGGGACGTTCTCCCCTAGGAGAAGCGCCCGGTAGTTATGGCTGACAATGACAAAAGCATTGAGCAGCAATTCCATTTCACTATGGTCATTGGGCAAACAGGCAAAAAGAAGCCGGGGGCCGGAATTGCGGGGATTTTGTTGCTGAATGCGTGCGCCTAACCGGTATTTCAGGTAATTTTTGAAGAAGCTTTCTTCGGCAGCCCCCAGTTCTAGGCGTTCCCGGTCCTGGCGCAGGTTGTCCAGCATGGGTTGAAGCAACCGTCGTAACGTGAGCTCAGTAGGGTAGAGGGAAAAAGCATTATGATAGATGGCGTCAATGGCGTTTTCATTGAAATGGCGAATAGCCTCTAGCAATGCTTCCGCTTGTTCTTTCCAAGTAGTCGTGGCCATTGCCTCTCCTATTTCACTGGCAGTCTCCGGTTTTTCCAGCAAAGGGCGAATTTGGCTGATCGCAAGACCCGAGCTCAGGAGGGTGACAATGCGGTGGACAAGGTTGATGTCCGCCTCGGAATAAAGACGATGTCCTTTAGGCGTGCGGCGAGGCTTGATGAGGCCGTAACGGCGTTCCCAGGCACGAAGCGTCACCGGATTGACCCCCGTGCGTAGGGCTACCTCGCGTATGGGGTAGAGGGCCTCCGGGGTTCCCTCCTGGGATTTTGAAGAGGCCATCGCCGGGCTTTTGGGGTCTGGGCTGTGATTTACCATAATAATAAATTTTATTGTATAAGTTTTGTACAATAATAGATAAAAATAACCCAGAACTCAACTAGGAAAATAAAAAGAGAACTGGTTCACTCTATCTTCCCTGACGCCCGATGGAAATAAGCCTATTATGCTAGTATCTCACCCGAAAGCTTCAGGCACATTATCGGTGGCGATATGAATGATCAGCAGCTGTTACGTTATAGTCGTCAGATTTTGCTGCCTCAGATTGATATTGAAGGCCAGCGAAAATTGCTTAATGCCCGGGTCTTAGTGATCGGGGTCGGCGGTTTAGGGTCACCAGTCGCCTTGTATCTTGCCGGAGCGGGGGTGGGGCAGTTGACCCTTGTGGATCCTGACCAAGTAGAACTCTCCAATTTGCAACGACAAATTCTGCACGATAGCGAGGCCATTGGCTTACCTAAAGTAGAATCTGCTCGACGTCGCCTCCAGGATTTGAACCCGGAGGTGGAGGTGCGGGCAGTGGCTGATCGGCTGGAGGGTGAGGATTTAGAGGCGGCAGTCGCCCAGGCAGACGTGGTGGTGGACGGCAGTGATAATTTTGCCACCCGCTTTGCCGTGAATATCGCTTGCGTTCGGGCGGGGCGGCCATTGGTTTCTGGCGCTGCCATCCGTATGGAAGGGCAGGTGGCGGTGTTTGATAGCCGGCGACCAGAGGGTGCCTGTTACCATTGCCTTTTTCGTGAAGGAGAAGAGAACGAAGAGACCTGTTCCCAAACGGGGGTGATTGCGCCCTTATTGGGTATTATTGGGAGCGTTCAAGCCATGGAAACCCTCAAGCTGCTGTTGGGCATAGGCCAGAGTCTCCAGGATCGATTGTTGTTGTTCGATGCCCTGGGGATGCACTGGCGTGAGATCCGGATTCGCAGGGATCCCCAATGCCCTATCTGTAATGATTTCCAAGATAGATCACAGGAGTTGGCCAAATGACAGAAGTGATGCTTCCGCGGACTATGGTTAACCAACTGCTGCATCAAGCACAAGCGAGTTCCCGGCGGGAAATCTGTGGATTGATTGGTGCCCGTAACGGCACCCCCTCTAACTGCTACCCGGTCAACAATATTGCTCCCGACCCGCAACGGCAGTTTTTCATGGACCCACAAGGCCAGATCGAGGCTATGCGTCGTATGCGCGAGGGAGGAGAGGAATTGTTCGGCATCTACCACTCCCATCCCGAGACTCCCCCCTTGCCTTCAAAGAGTGATCTGGCCCAGGCGGCTTACCCGGACGCTTTGTATCTCATCATTTCCCTGAATACGAAAGGGGTGCTGGAGATGCGGGGTTTTCGGTTGCAGGGGGAAGCCTACAAGGAAATCGAACTCCAATTATAGTTTACCCTAGACATGGAAATCCTGATGGCGATACTTCCCCTGCCGATAATTCGGCGCCAGGAGAGCTCATGAGTTTGCCCGAGAATCAAGAACCGGCTACTTTGAAGCTGATGGCGGAAGAGGTGCTGAATGAAGCCCGCGCCCTGGGGGCGACGGCGGCCGAGGTGGGGATTGACGCCCAAACGGGCCTTTCGGTAAGCGTTCGCTTAGGCGAGGTGGAAACGGTAGCCCATCACCGTGACAAGAGACTTAGGATAACGCTCTATTTCGGCCATCGAAAGGGCTCGGCAAGCACTTCCGACTTGCGCCCTGCGGCCCTGCAAGAGACGGTTCGGGGGGCGGCGAGTATTGCCCGTTATACTGCCGCTGATCCTTGCTCAGGATTAGCCGAGCCCGAGTTGATGGCCCGGGACATCCCGGAGCTGGATCTTTGCCATCCTTGGGGATTGAGTGGGGAAGAGGCCATTGCCGTGGCTCGTCGCTGCGAGGAGGCAGGCCGCAGCTTTGACAATCGGATCGTCATCTCGGAGGGGGCGGAACTCTCTACTCGGCAAGGCTATCGGGTGTATGCCAATAGTCATGGTTTTTTGGGAGGCTATGCCAGCACCCGCCATAGTTTGAGTTGCGTCCTGGTGGCCCGGACTGAAGCAGGCATGCAGCGGGATTACTGGTATACCAGGGCCCGGGACTGGAGAGAAATGGAACCTGCCGAGGCAGTGGGTATAAAAGCGGCCCGGCGCACGGTGGCCCGTCTTGATCCTCGGCGGTTACCTACCGGCGCAGTGCCGGTATTGTTTGCCGCGGAAGTGGCTTCCCGTTTGTTTGCTCATTTTGTTGCCGCAATTGGGGGTGGGGCCCTGTATCGCCGGTCCTCTTTTCTCCTTGATCATCTGGGTAAGCAAATTTTTCCTTCCTTTGTGCGCCTCCACGAACAACCCCATTTGCCCAAGGCTCTGGGAAGCGCTGCTTTTGATAATGAGGGGGTGGCGACCCAAGCCCGGGATATCGTCACGGACGGTGTCCTTCAAGGCTATGTTCTAGGCAGTTATGCCGCTCGGAAACTGGGGATGAAAACGACCGGCAACGCAGGCGGGGTACACAATCTTACCGTGGATCCTGGCCAGCATGATCAATCTGCTCT
Organism: Nitrosococcus halophilus Nc 4; assembly: GCF_000024725.1. Classification (NCBI taxonomy): domain Bacteria; kingdom Pseudomonadati; phylum Pseudomonadota; class Gammaproteobacteria; order Chromatiales; family Chromatiaceae; genus Nitrosococcus; species Nitrosococcus halophilus. Next base: position 268,058 of record NC_013960.1, read on the forward strand.
CCTCAAGCAAATGAACCGGGGTTTGCTCGTGACCGAGCTGATGGGGATGGGGGTTAACCTGGTGACTGGCGATTATTCCCAGGGAGCGGCGGGCTTTTGGGTAGACAAGGGTGAAATTCAATACCCGGTGAGCGAAATTACCCTTGCCAGCAATCTGCGGGATATGTTCTTAGGGATAGGGGAAGTGGGGACGGATATGGAGATGCGGGGGAATATCCGTACCGGTTCTGTCTTGATAGATGGGATGACTGTGGCCGGTGAATAGGGAGAGGGGATTGTTCTTTTTTCTCATTGAGACACAGGATTTATAGACTTTCCCTACCATCTCTATAATGGGGGCAATACCCTTTCAATCCATGGAGGACGGGGTGTCTAACCCCTAGCGTGCTATGAAAAAACTGTTAACCCTGAGCTTGTTAGGTGGATTTCTCTTAGGAAATGTCACCTACCCTCTCTTGACGGGCTATATGTCCGCTGATTTAATCCTGGGAGACGAGACTTTTCCTGCCCTCAGGGTATGGGACTTCACGGATCGGCTGATAAATACTCGTCTCTTTGTTTCCAATACCGCCCGCTCCGAAGGAGATACCCCTGCCTTCTTTTATACCCAAATCCCCCCTGGCGTTTCGGGCGCTCATTCTCCCATTGCTTCGGCTGTTCGCTCGGAGGGATCGGCAGAGGCGGTTGGGGGATTCTTTTACAGTGAGACCGAGGGGCCGGGTCCCGCCTTTGGTTCCAATAGCTTCGCCGCTACCTATTCAGGCGCCCCGGCTATTGGACTTGAAGTCAATGGGTTGAATTTTTCCGGTGACCCTGGTGTTCCGGTGCGAGGCATGGATATTGTCAACGGAGGAAATGCGGCCACGCAATGGGCTTTAGGGATTGAGACTTCGAACAACCAACCGGAGGGAAAGCCCAAAATAGGGATTATGCTGGCCGGTTCCGCCCATGGCTTTTTCCATGCTCCAGCAAGTGAAAGCGGGATTGTTGTTGATCATATTGATTCCGGCGAAGCTATTCGTATCCAGGCAGGGGATCACATCAGTTTTAATAACGAAGGGACCGTTTCTATGAAATATAATCCCGAAACCAATCAAATTGAATTTTATAACAAAGACGAGTTAAAGTTCGCTATTCCCATGTAGCCCGAATTTGGAATAAGCAGTGCCCTGTCTCGAAGCAAGAAGCCGATGGTTTCATTCAAGTATTCTTCATTGCTTTGAAGATGAAAATGTGGTGAGCACCGATGTTGAAGATACTTCGGCAGAGGGAGTGGAATTTTCTCTCCTGATAACCTTAAATTATTAAGAGTAAGCCCGAAAAAACCAGTCCTTTAATTTCAGGAATATACCATGAGTTTTGGAAATATCGTCGGACGGTTGCTGCAAGGAATGGCCGGTCAGAGTCGTTCCAGGTTGGAACATACGGCTAGTTCCCAAGGTCTTGGCGGCCTGATGGATATTGCTCAGGATTTTCTTAGCAATAAACAGGCAGGTGGTATGACGGGCGGGCAGCTTGGCAGCCTTGGTGCGCTTGCTGGAGCGCTACTGGGAGGTGGCGGCAGTGCAGCAAAAGGTGCTGCCGGTGGAAGTGCCATGGCGATTCTGGGGGCGCTGGCAGCTAAAGCGCTTCAGAATAAGCAGAATGCCCAACCCTCGTCCACGAACCTCACCTCCGGAGCGCAGCCGCTGCCCCAAGAGGAAATGGAAGCACTGACTGCGCCCCAAACAGAACGACTTGTGATCCGGGCCATGATTACCGCAGCCAAATCGGATGGACAGCTGGATCAGAAGGAAATGGATAGTATCTTCGGCAAGATTAATACCGACGGTGTGACCGATGAAGAACGTCGGCTCGTCATGGACGAATTGAGCCGTCCCATGGATTTACAGGCGCTGGTTTCATCCGTACCAAATGAGGCGGTTGCAGCCGAACTCTATGCCGCTTCGCTATTTGCCATCGACATTGATACGGAAGCTGAGAGAATCTACCTGCGGCAATTGGCGCAGGCGCTAGAGCTAGATGCGGGGACGGTTGCCCGTCTCCACCAACTGACAGGCTCACCCCCTGTGTGACAAAGTGAAAATAGCTGGGGAAAGTGCCAGTGCCAGTGCCAGTTCCAGTCCATTTACATGAAAAAATTCCTTAGCTCACGGATGCGATTATTGGATTTTTTCCGAGTTCAGGTTCATCGTCGCTATGCCAAGAAACCCCATCCAATCCACTTCGGTAATAATTGAGAAGAACGCTGTTGAATGGAGCTAGGCTTGCTTGCTCGATTGCACTCTTTATCTCCAATAAAGGCGCGGTCCAAGGCATGGCTACGGTACGGATTCCAGAATACGTATAAATTTTGCCGACGTCTCCATACCAAGCCGTAAGGCGCGGAACATCATATGTTTTGCCATAGAGTTTGATTTGTTCTTGGGTCCAGGTTACCTTCGTCCTCAAAACCTCTAAGTAAAGATCCGCTTCATTAGAACTGAAAAATTTTGGCAACAATAGCAGCTCGGCGTCTGGTAATACCACTTTCATGTAACTTTGCACCGCATGAGTGTAGTCTAAACAACCAGTTGAAGCCTTAATAGGTTGCATTCTTTGGTTAAATTGGTATAAGTGGATAAGTCGTGGTTCTGAGTTAATATTTTCCATGTTACCAAACAACTAGGAGAGCGGCACTGTCGTGCCCCGACGGGCTAATGTTTGAGATGATATGTAACCCCGGAAGTGCCAACTGAAATGTTTCCGGATAGCCTTAGTTCTTCATAGATTTTTTCTGCTGAAACTTCCGAATTCATATGTTTGCATTGTGAATTTATCCAGTTAATTAGTGAAGGCTTTTTTCTTGGCCTTTTCCTGCCATCTATTTGCTTTATCCGAGAGACGACTAAATTTGCACATTCGCTGAGTTCAATAGAATAGTTAGCATTAATTACCTTGTTCTTTGTGGAAATGCGCTTACATGGCCTGTCGATTTTTTTTAGGTGATTTATAAGTCCATTAAAACCCGTATCATTTGTGATGATGTGAAACTCTATGTCTTTTGCTGCTGATTCGTGAAGCCGCCCTACATGGAATGCTATATGAAAGTCAAGGTTGTTTGCACCAATCGTTTTTATCCCAATCAGCTCAATTCTGCAAAACTCTGTTGATGGTAATTCACCGAGCTTAATCTTGGTATTTTTGGGTCCGCAAAATAAGAAAACTCTCTCATAATCCAAGAGGCTAAATCCTTCAAGACTCCCCACATTTTCGTAATCGACAAATCCCCAAATCATGAAATTTTTCCTATGTAGATGCTAATGGCGCACATCGCCAGCGATCAAAAACAGGGTTATAAAAAATATTATTATTAGGCTCATTCTCTTGCTCTGCTTCTTTAGCCATAGCATTTCTCCAATTGCTTTCCAGCCTAACCATAGAGCGACTCACCCTAATGACACTTCATTAGGACCTCAAAAATGAAATAGGGGAATAGTAGCGCCGTGCCCCTATCTATTTAATTGGTAAGTTACTGTTATTCTTGACGTTCGCCAGGAATGCTTCTGTTGGTGGCCTATTAATGCCTGCAAAATTAGGCGGGATATAGGGTGCAGGAGGGTTAGCCCTTAAGCACGGCGACGCCGTGCCCCTAGTTGAAACCCTTCTTGCTGAGCACTATCTTTAAGGTTAATCATTTTGTTTAAACAACCTCTCCAGTGTTGGAATGTACACATTACTTTTACTCATAACTATTGTTCTATTGGGAGCCTATTTTCTACGCGATCAAATCCCGATAAGATTCTTTCAGCAGCATGAGAGGCAAGCCGCGGGCGTGACTGCTGTAGCTACTTTTCTCAGTGGAGTCTTGCTTATCGCCGGGGTGAGTGGCTTCGAACCTAGGTTGGGAATCTTGATAAGCATGTTGGGCCTGCTTACGTGGATTGCCAAACAGCATCCCGATACGGTACTCCATGCCCTTGAAGGGCTAGGAAGTTATTGGAATCCTTTCACTCACCGTTTGTTCTCTCCCCTTCTTGGTTGGCCTCTTTTCCTCATGGGGCTTGTTATCGCCACTCCGCCCGCCTTATGGATTGATTTAATCGGTGTTGTGATAATTTACGGCATCGCTGTAGTTTATGCACAGCAGGATAAATCCAAAATAGAACCCTAACCCTTGAGCCAACGGAATAATGGCTAGCCATAATAAGACTCAATCTCTTGTCGGCTTAGCACGCCATAAATTCGCACACTGGTGGGTCCTATGCGCCGTTCCACATACAGCATTTTGGCATGACTGGTATTGAGGATTTCCAGGGCCTCCTGGAGCGTGGCATGGAAGGGGACAGGTTGGATATCTTCCCGGGCTGCGGGGATTTCCATAAGATTGAGGGGATCTTGGGTCTCTTCGTTTAAGGCCCGGGCGACATCAATGCCCTGCATCACGGAGATGGGCCGGAAGGCTTGTTTCACCAGCACCCAGCGGGGATTTTTCGTGAGGGTTTGGGCCGCGGTTTCCCGGTCTATGGTAACAGGGAGTTCTACAAAGCGGCGATCCATCACACTCGCAACGCCAGCTTGGCGGAGTTTGAGAGAAGTGGGCGCATAATGATAATCCAGGCCGCGGGCGCGCAGCAGCATCAGAAAAAGGGCTTCCTGGCGAAGCAACTCCCGGGCTACCAGATTGGCTACGACGACTGCCAACATTCCCGGAAAGAGAATATGGGGATCGGCGGTCAGTTCCACCAAGGCTACGAGAGCGGCCAGGGGCGCTTGCAGGGTGGCACTCATCATGGCGGCCATCCCCACCATGGCGTAGAGGGCCGGGGGGGAGGCCTCTTGGGGAAGTAAGGCCGTGCCAATAATGCCCAGCGCTCCGCCTGCTGCTGTGCCAATGACCAGGGTGGGGCCGATGAGTCCCCCGGGTATCCCTAGGCCCACACAGGCGGTGGTGGCCAGTAATTTAGCGGCGGTAATGGCGATTAGTGTGCCTAGACCCAGTTGACCAAGAAGGGTGGTGTTTACGGTATCGTAGCCAAGGCCCATGATTTCCGGGACGGCGATACCACAAAGGCCGACCAGTAACCCGGCGGCGGTGCAGCGTTGCCAGACAGGCCGGCTGCTTCCCAGCCCGGAAAAAAAATGCAGCAACCGGTTATAGGCGGCTGCCAGGATGCCCACTGCCAGTCCAATCAGAACCAGGTAAGGGAGATCGAGCAGGGACTGCATTTCGGTGGGGGGGACGGAAAAAGCCGGAGAAGGCCCAAACACGGCCCAAGCGATGGCGGCCCCTACCACGGCGGCTAGGATAATAGGCGCTACTCCGGCAAGTTGATACTGCATCATGATCACCTCCATGGAGAAGATGACGCCTGCCAGAGGGGTATTAAAGGAGGCGGCAATAGCCGCCGCAATACCGCAGGCCACCAGGGTGCGGAGGGCGTTATTGGGCAGTTCCAGCCATTGTCCCAGCAAGCTGCCACTGGCGGCTCCTAAGTGCACACTGGGGCCTTCCCGCCCTACCGAGTGACCGCAGATAATGGAAAGGGCGGCAGTCACAAATTGTTGCAGGGTGTTGCGCCAAGGTAGGCGGCCTTGGTAGTAGGCAATCCGTTCCAGGACATGGACCACCCCTACTGTTCGGTAGGTATGGGCAATCTCTTGCAGTAGGCCGATGCCCAATCCTCCCAGGATGGGAAGCAGTAATCGCCCGATCCAGCTGAGGCTTTCGAAGTCATCTACCTGATGTTCAGGGAGAAGGATGATCTGGCCGATATCCACTACCAGCCGAAAGGCCACGGTAATAGCCCCTGCCAACAGCCCAGTCAATAAACCGAGGAGGGAGAGCTGGGGCAAGGCCTCTACTGAGGCAACGCGTATCCGTAAATTTTCTAGAGTGGTTTTTGGGTTGAACAAAAGACTAAATAGAGAAAATAGGGCAGTTGCCCTTTAATTTAGAATTCATCTGGGGTGGTTATCATGCTTCAATATCAGGGCGTTAGCAATAGCTTCTTTGACATTGATAGGATCGGAGACAAGCCTAAAAGGTTGATTTATTCCCCTGGAAAATCGAGTTGGTCAAGTTGTTCTTGCCTACGATTGAAAGAATCTAAAGCGCTAGCATTAGCGGTCGCGACTGAAGGAAGCACTCCGTCAGCGCAAGATGTGTACGCTGATCTAAATTCCTATTCCCGTGAATGTATAGCCCCTTACCGTTTCAGATAGCACCCCTATCTTGAGAGGTGGCGAAGCTTTCTTTAGGCGACCGTTATCGCATCCTGCTCAGCGTCGTCTAGCAATTCTCGTAGTGCATTTTCCCGATGGTTTTCGAGGATAAGCACAATTGCTGTCGCTAAACTTTCCCGCGCCTCCTCCTTCGTGTGGCCTAGACCGCTCGCGCCAGGAACCTCAGGACAATAAGCGATATACCAATCACCATCCCGTTCTAAAATTGCTCTATATGTATTATTCATAATTCTGTCCTAGTGTATTTTCTGCTCTGTCTGCCTCCGTCCAGTACAGAGTCAATAATAAGTTCTTGTCATAATAGAAAATTATGGCAAGCGATGGGGATGAAAAACAGTGCAATCATAGAATAAAGTCATGAGGAATATGTTTTCCTAGATCTAGTCCGCGCGTGCCAGAAGCTCTATTTATTTAAGGATGAGTAAATAGCTTAAAAATACATTATTGTAATATCAATTCCCAAAAAATCTACCATCTTGCAGGCTGTCACTATACTTTGGTTGGTACGGAGGATAAAAGGAATTAAATATGAATTGGTATAAGAACTAGGCCTTGATATCCTTAAGTAACTGTTAAAAAATCCCTTTTTAAGTGGATGGGTTAAGGTGTGTTAGCGCCGTACCCACCAAAATTTAAGTGCTTAATGTTGGGGCCATATTTAGGCTTATCTTATAGCGTTTCCCTGATAGGGAAGATACGGCTGGATCGAAAAATTAAGGTCCTGATATGTCGATATTCGTGTCTCATTTATTCGGGAAACGCTATACCCTTCGCTAAGAATAGAGTTTTCCAATAGTTCTTTGACAGGAACTGGCTCCACTGCAGACTCATTTCAGTGTGATTAGACAAGGTACAATTCAACTATAAATTGGGCATGGAGTGGGTCTTGTCCAGCTTCGTCTACAGGATTAGAAAAAAATAGCGGATGTGGCCTTTGTCTTATACCAATAAGTTTTGTCAGGTAATTAGCTAGAAATCTTTTGATGCATGATACAAGACCTGACCCCATTTTTCTAAATTTGGTCTTTTATATCTATGTCTGCAACAATACCGATAATTTCTTTAGCACATCTTTAACTATCGCAGCTTCTAGCACGCAGACGCGCCTGCAACTCCTGTTCTTCCAATCCAAGTTCTTGATTTGGTCCGAAAGAATGACTCCGGTGACCTGGTAACCATCAGGAATCACGACCTCGAAAGGATAGCCTTTGGTTTGGTTAGTGATCGGACAAAAAATGGCCAACCCCACTTTCCTGTTATACGCTAGGGGAGAGAGCGCTAACGCTGGCCTTCTCCCGGCTTGCTCGTGCCCCGCCTGTGGGTTGAAATCCAACCATACGACGTCACCCCGATTAGGAACATAAGCCATCGTATCACCAAATCTCTTTTCCTTGAGGTTCCCCGGTATCGGCTTCGCTATGAATGTTTTCCTTGGTCACTTTGGATAATAATTCATTTAGCGAATACTGTGGCTCAACCACAGGCCTGATGATGATTTGACCCTTTTCTAGCGCCAAATCAACAATTGTGCCCTGATCCATATGGACTTCTTGAGCAAATGATTTGGGGATACGTACTGCTAAGCTATTTCCCCACTTCTGAATCTGTATCTTCATTGTGCTTCTCCAAAAGTAGATACAATGAAGATACGTTAATTTATTCTGATGTGCAAGGGGGTAAAAAGTCTAACGCACCAGCATCACCGGGCGCCACTGAAGGGACCGCTCCGGTGCAGTGCAAGGTTGGGTGTCTTTTTAATGCACCTGACAAGACCTGACCCCATTTTTCACTGACCCCATTTTTCATTTTTCGTTCTTTAGAACGCATTTGGGGTAGTGAGCTAGTGATCAGTGGTTCAATAGCAGTGCTTTAGAATAGCTTCTTTAACATTGATGAGTTGTTCCCGTGTCAGCAGGAAAACCCCATAGCCGCCCCGTTCGAATTCCAGCCATAGGAAAGGTACTTCAGGCAGGCGCCTGGTCAGGGCCGCTTCACTGTTTCCCACCTCGACGATGAGAATCCCTTGTTCATTGAGGTGATCGGGGGCCTGAAGCAGAATTTGGAGAACGAGGCTTAATCCTTCATCTTCTGCCTCCAAGGCCTGCCGGGGTTCATGATGATATTCCTTGGGCAGAGAAGCCAGTTCCGTTTCTCCCACATAAGGAGGATTGCTGACAATCAGATCATAACGCCGCTCTTTCAATCCCTCGAAGAGGTTGGAGGGGAGGGTATGTACTTGATCTTGGAGACCGTGGCGCTCGATATTGAGGCGCGCCACCGCCAGGGCCTCTTGGCTGATATCGGTGGCGTCCACTTGGGCTTGGGGGAAGGCGTAGGTGGCGGCGATGGCGATGCAGCCGCTGCCGGTGCAAAGATCCAGCAGGGTGTGAACCCTTTCGGGGGAGACAAAGGGGGTAAAGCGTTGCTCAATGAGTTCGGCCAGGGGTGAGCGGGGGATCAAAACCCGCTCATCCACGTAGAAACTCAATCCCGCAAACCAGGCCTCGTGGGTAAGGTAAGGGGCCGGAATCCGTTCCCGAATCCGGCGCTCCAGCAAGGTCAATATCTGGCGCTTTTCTCTTTCGGTCAGATGGGCCCCGAAAAACTCAGCAGGTAGGTTTTGAGGGGGCAGGTGAAGGGCGTGGAGGACCAGGGTGGTGGCTTCATCAATGGCATTGTCGGTGCCGTGGCCAAAAAAAAGTCCCGCCTCATTGAAGCGGCTAGCACCCCAGCGGATAAAATCCCGAAGGGTATGGAGTTGCTGCTGTACCTGATTCTCCAGTGGGGTGCTCAAGGGGCTTTTGTTTAGTGCTTGAGGGTGGAAACGTCCATGAAATGGCCGGCGATGGCGGCTGCCGCAGCCATGGCCGGGCTGACCAGGTGAGTGCGTCCTCCTTGACCTTGACGGCCTTCAAAATTGCGGTTGGAGGTGGAGGCGCACCGCTCTCCCGGTTCTAGGCGGTCTGCATTCATGGCCAAACACATGGAGCAGCCAGGTTCCCGCCATTCAAAGCCTGCTTCTTTAAAGATTTGATCCAAACCTTCCTCCTCAGCCTGGCGTTTTACCAGCCCGGAGCCGGGGACCACTAGGGCTTGTTTGATATTCCCGGCCACCTTATGGCCAGCCACCACTTGGGCGACTTCCCGCAGGTCTTCAATGCGGGCGTTGGTACAGGAGCCGATAAAGACGATATCAGGCTGAATTGCACTGATGGGGGTATTGGCTTTAAGGCCCATGTATTCCAGGGCTCTTTCCATGCCGGTTCGCTTGGTGGGATCGGGTTCCTGCTGGGGATCCGGTACTTGCCCATCGATAGAGACCACCATTTCGGGAGAGGTGCCCCAGCTTACTTGGGGTTTGAGGGTGCTGGCGTCCATCGTGACCACCCGATCAAAATGGGCATCCGGGTCGCTTTGGAGGGTCCGCCAAGCGTCCACGGCCTGATCCCAGTAAGGGGAAGAAGGGGCAAAAGGGCGGCCTTTGAGGTAGTCGATGGTGGTCTCATCCACGGCGACTAAGCCTGCTCGGGCGCCAGCCTCAATGGCCATGTTACAAAGAGTCATGCGCCCTTCCATGGATAAGTCGCGAATGGTCTCCCCGCCAAACTCGATGGTGTAACCGGTACCGCCGGCAGTCCCAATCTGGGCGATGATGGCCAGGATCAGATCCTTGCTATACACTCCCGGGGCCAGCTTGCCGTTGACCTGGATTAGCATATTTTTGGACTTTCTCTGGAGCAAGCACTGGGTGGCCAGCACATGTTCCACCTCGGAGGTGCCGATGCCAAAGGCGAGGGCGCCGAAGGCCCCATGGGTGGCGGTGTGAGAATCGCCACAGACAACGGTCATGCCGGGCAGAGTGGCTCCTTGTTCCGGGCCGACGATATGGACGATACCCTGGCGGGGATCATCCATCCTAAATTCAGTAAGGCCTAGTTCCTGGCAATTCCGATCCAGGGCTTCCACCTGGGCCCGGGAGATGGGGTCCTGAATGCCCTGGCTGCGGTCAGTAGTAGGCACGTTATGGTCCGGTACCGCCAGGTTGGCTCCCTTCCGCCAGGGCTTGCGACCCGCAAGGCGCAATCCCTCAAAGGCTTGCGGGGAGGTGACCTCGTGGACCAAGTGCCGGTCGATATAGAGTAATGCGGTGCCGCCCGGATCGGTGCGGACTACGTGGGAATCCCAGAGTTTGTCATACAGGGTTTTTCCGGCCATTGTTACCTCTTAACCTCCTACCTGGTGACCGGCTACTGCTGTCTTGAGCCGGCATTCTCTGCTGATATTTTACGCATTTTTCCCTGCTTGTGCTGCTCTAGTTCGTCATCGTTGATGGGTGTGTAGTCGCCGCTAGAAAGCGAATCTAGGCCTATCTCTGATGCTGCCCGGTGGGGGGTGGCCGCTTCCCGGCTCGGTTTGAGCCGGGCGAGGGTACTTTCATAGAGGGAAAGCAGGGCGGGAATGACTAGGAGCACCAGCACGGTGGCGAACATCAAACCGAAGGAAATGGAGACCGCCATGGGAATCAAAAACTGGGCTTGTAAAGACCGTTCAAAGAGCAAGGGGGTCAAACCGCCAATAGTGGTCAAAGAGGTCAACAGCACCGCCCGAAGGCGTTGGCAGGCCGCTTCAACCAGGGCCTCATTGTAAGGTTGGCCTTGTTCCCGGAGTTGCTTGTAGAAGGTGACCAAAATAATGGAGTCGTTCACCACGATACCCGAGAGACCAAAGAAACCAAACAAAGACAAAATGGTGAGATCGATTCCCATGACATAATGCCCGAGGATCGCCCCGACCAGGCCCAAGGGAATGGCGGTCATGACCACCAGGGGCCAGCCATAGGAAGAAAATACCCCGGCCAGGATTAAATAGATCAGGGCCAGTGCCAGCAGTACACCCCGCTGCATGTCGCCGAGGGTATCCCGCTGCTCCTCGGCCCGGCCTTCAAATATGGTTTGAATTCCATAACGCGACCGTAGCTCGGGCAATAGGCTCCGTTCTAGATCGGCCAGGATTCGATTGCTGTTGTTGAGGGTCCGGTCTACAGTACCGGAGACATGGACCGCCAGCTTACCCTGGGTATGGCGTAGGACATCAAACCCCCGCCGCGACTTTAAATCGACCACGGTATCGAGGGGGGCCGTACTGCCGTTGGGAAGCTGGATGGCCAAGTGGGTGAGACTGGCCAAGCTGTGGCGTTCATCGTCGGGTAAAGTGACCCGCACTTCAATCTCATCTCCCCCATCCTGGAATATCTGAACCAACCGGCCCTCGTAAGCAGACCGAAGTTGTCTGCCCACATCTTCTACGGTGAGTCCCAGGGATTCTCCCTCCGCTGTCAAGCGGTAAACGAGCTGCTCTTGGCCGTAGGGGAGATCATCCTCCACGGCGGAGACCCCAGGGGTTTTCCTGAGCACATCCGCCAGCTCCACCGCCGCCGATTTCAGGGTCATTTCATCTTCCCCCACCAGGGCAATATCCAAGTCTTGACCCGGCGGGCCCGTCTGCTGCTCAGTCAAGGTAAAGCTCTCGATTCCGGGGGGCAGTTCAATCCGCCCTTTCCAGGCACGGATAAATTCTTGATTTCGGATCTCGCGCCGATCAGGGGAGATCAGTTCCACAGCAACTAAGCCGAAGCGATCTCCATTGCGGGTGGCGCGGCCTCCGGCGGTGGTGGTTGAACCAAGTTTTACGGTGGAGGCTGCAATTAAATCCTGGCCAAAAGCCGCTTCGGTCTCATAGAGGGCCTGCTCCAACTCGGTGATGAAAGCGGCGACTCTTTGGGGAGGGGTGCCGGCCACAAAGCTCGTATTAGCAAAGATGACAATGCCCTCGGGTGAGGGAAAGAAGGTGAAGTTAATACGCCCCCCCAGGAGCAGGCCCAGGGCCACCAGCAGCAACCCCAAAGCGGCGCTTATGGTGGTCCACCGATGTCCAATTGCAAGCAGGGCCAGGGGCCGGAAAAGGCGATCTCGGAAGCGTTCAAAAGCTTGGTTTAAAAAGCGCCGGACCTTGCCTTCCCGATGTTCCTTTATCCTTTCAAAGCTATGCCGCAGGTGGCCTGGCAACACCAGAAAGCTTTCAATTAGGGAGGCTAGGATGACGCAGATCACTACCATGGGAATATCAAACAGGATATTGCCGGTCACATCGCCTATCATCATCAAGGGGAGAAACGCGGCGATGGTGGTTAAAGAGGATGCCAAAACCGGTAGGAGCATGCGGCGGGCCCCTTCCTCGGCCGCTGGCAATGGCGGTAGCCCCTTTTGGTGTTGGGTGAGGGCGTCTTCGCCCACGACGATAGCATCGTCAACAATGATTCCCAGGGCCATGATCAATGCAAACAGGCTGATCATGTTGATGCTGCCCCCCGCAGCCCAGAGGACTGCTAGGGTTGCTAAGAAAGACACGGGAATCCCGATGGCTACCCATCCTGCCACCCGGCCATTGAGAAATAGAAACAGGATTCCAGTGACCAGGATTAAGCCGCCCCCCCCGTTTTTGAGCAAAAGCCCAATGCGTTCCTTAATCAGTTCCCAGGATTGATTGAAGACATTCAGTTCGATACCTGCTGGTAAAGTGGGGCGCACTTCTTGCAGCCATTGGGCTAAAATTTCCGCCCCTTGGAGCGAATCCCCGCTTTCGGCACGTTGTAGTTGCAACTCGACGGCCGGTTTTCCTTGGTAAAGAAGTCGGGTTTCCCCGTCCCGAGGACGGCGCTCAATGGTGCCCACATCCCCTAAGCGAATCAGGCGGCCGTCGGCCTCCGCCTTCAACGGGATATCGGCAAACGCCAAGCTGTCGCGCCGCTGCTCTAGGCTGCGTAGCTGGCGGGCCACGTCGTTCCGGCCAATGGTCCCTGCAGGGAGATCCCGGCTGATATTCGCCACTCGTTCCGCCACTTGGTCGAGGGACATTTCCAACTCGTGCAGATGGGCTACCGGTATTTGGATGGCAATCTCCTGTTGAGGCAGCCCTACGATATCGACTTTAGCAATGCCCCGATTGAGTAAATCCCTTTCAAAAGTGTGTACCAGCTGCCGCAATTCCCGGGGGTCTTCGGGGCCAGTGACCAGAACCCGGGCGATATTTTCATAGCGTGATACCAGGCTGGTCTCGGGGGATTCCGAATCCAAGGGTAAGTCGCGAATCTGACCGATTTGCTCTTTGACCTTGTCAAGGGCCACCCCCATGTCGGTGCCTTCATGGTATTCCAGAGTCAGAGTCGATAAGCCGTAGGCCGAGGTTGAGGTGAGCTTTTTGAGTCTATCTAGGGTGCGCAGCTCTTCCTCCAGACGCTCGGTAATAGAGCGGGAGACGTCCTCGGCGCTGGCGCCGCGCCAGACCACACTGACATTGATAACCTCAAGGGCAAAATTGGGGAAAAATTGACGGTTGAGCTGAGAGAGGGCCCACATCCCCGAGACTATCATGGTCAGCATAAGCAGATTGGCGGCCACTCGATGCCGGGTAAACAGGCCGATTAGCCCCCCTTGAGATGATGATGCGTAATCCACTTAGCCTGCTACCGTCTCAACCCGTAAACCCTCCATGGCATTGGGGAGCTGGGTAGTGATCACCCGATCATCCTGGTGTAACTGGGGGCTTTTGACCAGCACCCGGATTTGACCTTCCTGGTTTTGATATTCACCGATTCGCTCCACTGCCACGGCCCGCATCCGGCCCTCTACCAGCTTATAAACCCGATCCAGGCCGTAGATGGCTTCAAAGGGCAAGGCCACCACATTCTCTACCGGCGGTAATTGCAACTGGAGTTCCACGAAATTACCCAGGGGGAGGGTGTGCCCTGCTTCTTCTAACTTCAGCAGCCCATCGACGCCGCCGCTGCCTTTTTCTACCCGTCCCGCCAAGCGGTCGAGCAGGAAGGTCAAGGGGGTTCCATTCACCGTACCGGTTGCCTGCAATTGCTCATTTTGAGCCAATGCTTTGCGGATCTGGCCCACATAGCCGGAGGGAATTTGGGCTCGGACTTCTAGGGCATCGGTGTCGTAAATTTCAAGCAGGTCATTGCCCGCTTGCACCCGATCCCCGGCCGCAATGGCAACCGAGGCGATCCGGCCTGTGTAAGGGGATGAAATTTGGGTTCGATCCAGATCTAGTTTAGCCTGGACCAGCAGCGCCTGGGCCCGCAATTGCCGAGCTTCCAGTTGAGCCAGCCGGGCCTGATGATCATCAATGGCAAGCAAGCGGGTGTTCAGTTCCAGCGCTTGTCGCTCCGCCGCTTGTTGGGCTTCATCCAATGCCGACCGGGGAGTGAGCTTCCGTTGCTCGAGGGTCTTAGCCCGTTCCAGCGCCCGGCGACTCAATTCCAACAATGCCTTCTCATGCTCCAGGGCTTTCAAGTCACGCCGGTGACGGACTTTTTCGCTGGCGATAAGTGCCTGAATTTCTTCTAGATCAGCTTGGCGCTGGGCTAACTCTAGCTTTGCTTCTCGCTCATCGAGCTGGACTAACAATTGGCCGCCACTGACGAAATCCCCTTCTTTTGCTTTGACTTCCCGCACATCCGCCGTGATGGCAGCCCGGAGCTTACTCGAGCGGGGGGTTTCAATGCGTCCATAGAGGGGGAGGGTCGGCCGCCTTTGGCTGGGATTGACTTGCGTCACCGCCACCCGCCATACGGTTTCCTCCTGATCTACTGCAGGCTTGGTTGGCTTACTCTGAAGCAAGCCGGCAAATATGCCTAAGGAGGCAAGCAAGATAATAATGGGTAATGCTATTTTTACGACTTTGCTTCTGGCCGGCATAGGATCTCCTCAACCATCCCCAACAAGATCGTCTGTTTCCTACAGCACAAGACTTCCCCTATACGAAAGAAATCGCATCGAAATTTAAAATTTAATTGGATCGATGGGGAATAATCGTCGCGAAGAGCAATATCAACTTGGTGTTTTCAATGTTCTGTTCAGCCTATTCCGGTGTGCCAAGGTATAAAGACGACACATGGGTGTGTTTCATTACGGGAGTTTCCGGCAAGGAAACCTTTTTCCCGTCGTTAGACCACCGAAAGGCCACAGAGTTTTTTTTCTGGGGCAATCACTTAGAGGGGAGTACCCCTCCAGGGTTAGGCCACCCGCTTGCCGCTTTTCTTTTTCCTGGGAAGTTTTTTGCTATCCCTCGGGGGCTGGGAAAATAATAAGGGAATCAGGGCGAAGGGACCGAAGAAAAACCCCAATCCTGCCCAAAATACCGGTTCCCGGCCTTTCTTTCGCGCCACGAAGTAAAGAACAAAAGCAAAAGAAAGGTAAAAAATCAAAAGGTATATCATGGTTGCTCTAAGCTCTTAAAATGTTGCTTTACCATTAAATATTTAACTGGATATCAGTCGGTGCCACCCGGGTGGGGAGGGACGGGGGATAGTTCCGGCTTAACGTCCATGTTTTGGGCCCGATGGCGTAATAGGTGATCCATCAGGATCAGGGCGACCATAGCTTCCGCAATGGGGGTGGCGCGGATACCCACGCAAGGGTCATGGCGGCCGGTGGTGATGACTTCCACCGGTTCGCCACGGGTGTTAACGGTGTGCTCCGGTAGGCGAAGGCTGGAGGTCGGCTTTAAAGCAATGCTGGCGAGAATATCCTGTCCGGTGGAAATTCCCCCCAGGACCCCGCCCGCATGATTACTGAGAAAGCCTTCAGGGGTAATCGGGTCCCGATGTTCGGTGCCCTTTTGGGTGATCGCCGAGAAGCCGGCCCCGATTTCAACGCCCTTGACGGCGTTAATGCTCATGAGGGCATGGGCCAGATCGGCATCGAGGCGATCGAAGACAGGCTCGCCCAGGCCGGGGGGGACCCCGGTAGCGATGATATTAATTCGGGCTCCAATGGAGTTGCCTTCTTTGCGGAGGGCATCCATATAGGCCTCAAGCTCAGGGACTTTGTCCGGGTCTGGGCAGAAAAAGGGATTTTGTTCCACCGCATCCCAGTCTAATCGCTCAATTCGAATCGGCCCGAGCTGGGCCAGATAGCCTCGAATTCCTATCCCATACCGCTCTGCCAGATATTTCTTGGCAATGGCCCCCGCAGCCACCCGCATGGCCGTCTCCCGGGCCGAGGAACGTCCACCTCCCCGGTAGTCCCGCAGGCCATATTTTTGCAAGTAGGTATAGTCTGCGTGGCCGGGCCGGATCTGCTCCTTGATTTTGTCGTAATCCCGGGAACGTTGGTCGATATTTTCAATGATCAGGCCGATGGGGGTGCCGGTGGTTTTTCCTTCAAATACCCCGGAGAGGATCCGGACCTGATCCGGTTCCCGGCGCTGGGTGGTATGGCGGGTTTTGCCGGGTCGGCGCCGGTCCAGGTCGGTTTGAATGTCCGTCTCGCATAAGGCCAAGCCCGGTGGGCAGCCATCCACGATGCAGCCCAACGCCGGCCCGTGGCTTTCGCCAAAGGAGGTGACCGTAAAGAGTTTACCAAGGGTGTTGCCAGACATGACGGTTATTGTAGGGCCATTAGGCGCTGGGGGCTAGGTGCTATGTTGAATATTGTCTACAGTGGCAGCAATTCAGCGTAAGTTTCCCCTCGTAGCGGGAGGTCGGGCGTTGTCTTACCCAATAGCGCGTAAAGCATCGCCCAATCGGGCGGTGATATAAGCGCAAGCCGCGAAGCGGATTTACAGAATGCGCTTATTTTTGTAAAATACAAATTGGGGTGAGTTTGTCCGTCAACTGAAGTACAAGGCGCAGTGGGTAGGGCGAACCGTAGTCGAGATCGACCGCGGGTTCCCCAGCTCCAAGCGTTGCCCCACCCCAGGGTGCGGACATATCAACGAAACGCTGCCGCTGGAGGTGCGTGAATGGCGCTGTCCCTCGTGCGGGAGCGCCCATGACCGCGACATCGCAGCGGCGATCAATATCAAAACCGCCGGGCTGGCGGGGTTGGCCTCTGGAGCGACTGGAACGGGGGCGACAACAGGCGTTGTCGCCTAGGGAAGGCGTGTTGAACGAGGAAAGTTCTTGGAGTGATCCAACAACCCTCGCCCGACAGGGGGGGGAGAAGTCAGACCTTGTTAGGGTATCTATTTATAGTTCGTCGGCGCTTCGCGCCCTTGTTAAGCGTCTGGCAACTGAGAGGTTAATGACTAACGATCTATTCTTGGATTTAAAGTTCGCGTTACCCGTAATTACTGGGAATTAATTGTTACGGTGAAGCATCCTGTGATGCGCGGGCGTGAAGTGGATGTACAGCATGTTTTACAAGTGCCTGATGAGATTCGGCGAAGCCGAAGCGATCCCGCCGTTTTCCTCTTTTATCGTTTAGAACGACCTGGCCGCTGGCTGTGTGCAGTAGTAAAACGACTTAATGGTGAGGGTTTCCTCATCACGACCTACCCCACCGATGCAATCAAAGAAGGTGAACAGATATGGAGCAGGTAAAGGTCTTCCATGATCGTACTGGTAATACATTGACTGTCTGGTTCGGTGACCCGCAGGACGAGTATATCTGCGAAGAAACTGGTGATGAGGTAATCCTGATGAAAGATCGGACTGGGCGTGTAATCGGTTTTGAAAAGCTTAATTTTTCGGTCTCTACATCGGAACAGTTACGGGTCTTATTTGAAACGGTGAGCATGTAAGATCAAAGCTATGCCTAGCATGGTGCTCAACTCGGATGTTGAACTTCCCCATTTTTAGTGGGCATGAAAGTCTAATTGACATCCTCCCCCCTGAAGTCGGGGGGCTTCGGCACTCAGGAGCGGCATTGAGCCGCTGCGGTGGGTTCCTACTGCGGGCGATATTACCGCACCGTTCACTTCACAGGCTAACCGGGGCGTGTCCCGCCCCGGGACGTTGCCGTTGCCCCTTTGGGGGCAGCCAGCAAGCAGGCTCTGAACTCCCTTCGCTACATTTTCGCCTCGTCGCCGCAATGGGGTTACGGGTCAGGGTTCAAAGCGTTTAGGGACAATCCTCTTCTTGTCCAATAAGGGCGGGAGTGAGGCGCTGTATCCGCAGTGTGCCCGCTCCGAAATCTTCGATGACTGAATCGTATTCCACAATCGCCGTGGTGCATGAGGTAAACGTGAATTTCAGCGTTCCCCAGGGGGTTTGGTTCACTTCCGAGGGGTCGAAGCCATCACCAAACTCAGCGCCTTCAGTAATGATGGTGTTGGTGATTGTGCTTTCATTGAGCCTGATGGGCCCATTGCCTATCAGCCAGGCCTGTTCTCCATTGTCACCACTGGGTTGATAGGTGAACCAGTAAGCGACCAAGGTAGGATTGTCTCTATGGGTAGCCTCGAAGATGAAGCCCTCCCCATCCCGATCGGGATTGAACCAGGAGCCACTGAAAGTGCCGTTTATGGGCACGGTGATCTGGCCGCGGATTTCCCCCGCTGGGAAGTCTTCAGAATGAACGTTGACGTAGAAATTTCCCGCCAATAAGGTGGCCACGTCCTCCTCTGTGAAGCTGAAAGTTTGTTGAATCGGGCTCTCAGGGGAAGTAAATGGGAAGAGAATATCTCCGTTCACGCCGGGGGGTGCTGGGTGGATGTGGGCTGCCGTCAGGTCATCGACATTATGGTTGCAGTTGGCTGTAAACGCGGCCTGATCGCCCCTCAGAATCCCAACGCAACTTCCGCTCGCTTCAGTGTCGACGGCTGGTACCTCTTGATTGCCGCCCAGGGCAAAATTAAAAAGTTTGTCTCCAGGACCAGTGATGGTGATGCGGGCTAAGGCATAACCCGGTTGGCTAAAGTCGGCGGCCAAGGTATCGAAGGAAATCCCATCGTTTGAAGTGCCGCCGAGAATATTCATGGGGGTACCACCGGGATTGCCAAAGGAACCGTTAAAGCCGGGATGCGCCGAAACCGGATCGGTGGTAGGGGTTCCGGTGTTATACCAATTTAACCAAAGAATGCAATCTATTAAGGCTTCAAGTGGTTGTTTAGACTGAATCCATACAATGCAAAATCACATGAAATTGGTATTAGGCGCCGTCTGGTCAAAAAAAGCCGCATCCGTTTCCGTGTTGGCCTCGGTCCCCGCGTCCCGTACCTGGGTTCCCAAGACGGTGAAAGTGATGGGACCGATGAAATTCCCCTCGGCGTCGAACAGTTCATGAGCCTGGGGGTTGGCGTTGGCGATGAAGGCATCATTGGAGGGAATCACCATGGTGGCGTAGCTGAAGAAACGATTCGTGGCCGGATTCAGATCAAAGGTTTGGCGAGCTCTGCTGCCTGGATCGAAAGGGCCCAAGATCCGGCTCGATTCGGTGATGGTGGCATCCGTGCCATCGGGCTCACTGGCCATAAATTCCGCGCTTAAAGGGTCGTTGTTACGGTCCTCCGCCAGTTGCTCCAGGGCGGAGGAAGCGGGAGTGTTCAGATCGTAAATATCAAAGTTGCCATTATGGAATCCAACCCAAACCGGCGTTAAAAACAGGCCGTTGGAGGGTGAAAGGTTCTCGATGGTGACGGTCACTTCAACCGCCTGGGCGTGGGGGGCGATGCTAAATCCTGCGCCTAGCGCCAAGGAGGCTAGGGGCATGGCGCGGAAGAGAGGGCTTGATGATAAGCTAAGTTTTTTCATGACTCTTCCCCTTTGCATTTTAGAATGTGGAGTAAGACTTGAATGGCCTCTTCACCTGTTGGATAGGTGTGCCCCTTAAGCAGTAAGAAAGTACTGCCCCGTGCGGTCCAGTTCGAGCGAGACCCATACCCACTGATGGTGGCCTTCGGCTTATTTTTTTGTAGGATTACTACTAGATGTAGTTATAGATGGTCTAAGCGGTTAATGCTGTTTAATTTAACCTGAGTTCTGGATAAAAGAAGGGTGTCTATGGTTATAAGCAGCCCAGGTCACTGTTCATCAAAAAATCTCCCGGATCGGGTATACATGGGAAAGATAAAGATAGAAAAATGCAAGGGAAATAACGAGGATAACAACGCCAAGGACGGGTGATTTAACTTTAAAGCCTTTAAGCGAGGCAACAAATTCAGTTTCCCCGCTATCTTCCTCCCTAGCCCGCTTCTTGCCGGAACCCCCTCTATGGAATTGAACCGCCGCAAAGTACATTCCTGTAAACACCAGCATGATAACGACCCAGAAAATCACCTGGGAAGAAAATAACTGCCACTCAAAAACTTCTTGGCGATGTTTGTAGCCGTTGATACGGTACTCTAATCCGCCTCGTACAGCCCCAAGGTAATATTGGATTGTTTTTTTATCCCAGAGATCAGGCATGGGGACGGGGAGTTCCAGTATCGAATTCTTGTTTGGAGGAACGGCTCTAGATGTCATTTTGGTGGGGTGCTCCTCGGCTGCGCGTTCCTCCTTCACAAATTCCTCCAGAAGATCTGAGGGGGGAGTTGCTTTCCCCGTCTTCTGGTTTTCATCAGGAGTCTGGGCTCCGACTCCATTGGTTAGCAAAAGTAGAGCTAGAACTAGACTGATACTCCTTGGCGTGGGTAAGTGGGTCCAGCCGTGATGATTCCATCCGTCCTTATTGCCCGCTAGTGAGCCACTGGATAGCCCGGGTTCGTTTGTTAATTTTTTCGTAAAGCGGCCGTTCCTCACCCTCATGGGCAAGATAATTTTGAATAGCTGTTTCGTCATTGTCTACTAGAGCTTGGATAATGTTTAACAGGTTATCATTGTGAGCTTGCAACCAAATAACAGTTTGTCCTTCTGTGGGAAAATCTGGCAGATTGGCTACTTGAACCTCGATGAAACTGGATCGCTGTACGGTGCCATCAGGCCTGGTGAGATCAACTCCTCCCCTATACATATGCTTTCTGGTTCCGTCAGCATACTTGATAAGGACACTGCCATCAGGTTGGATAGTCCGTTCTACTATCGCTTCTGGCGAGGCGGTGCTTGCCGTGGATTTGGGAAGGCTAAGTGAGATTCTACCGACGGTGGGTGGTCCTTGTCCCTTAAAATTTACCACTGAAAGTTTCCACTGGTTTCCTTTTTCAAGTAACTCGGGAGTGATCTCAAAATCGATGGTTAGAGGACTTGGGCCATCTTTTCGGGCGTAGTAACCGGTTTGACCTGGGCCATTAAGTATCAAAGCTAACGCTATAGTGCTTGGCCAGTTAGCATGGACTATCAATCGGCCTGAAGTATCCACAGTTAATTGATACACTTGCCGATCTCCAGGGGTAGGTGTGATGCTAAAAGGCGCAACTATACTAGGGTGCTGTAATGAGCGATGGGGCAAGAGAGGTTGGAGTACAAGAGGCTGTTTGACGGTATCCTTTAATTCAAAAGTGCGTTGTTGAGCTTGTGCATTCAACGCAATACAACCCACTAGAAAAATAAATAGCAAGGAGAGCAAAGGAGTAAAGAAGCGTAGGGTAATCATAATTTAGCCAGATCCTGAACGGAACAATATTGATTACCCATACAGTATGGAAAGGGGGAGCTAAATTTTCCATAAGCAGGGTAAATTTCCGGCTCCTGCCCCTTCGGACTACGCCCATTTCCACCCGGTTCATGTCATAGCCTAAGCTGGGATCTTCAATCGTTATCGTTTTGAAATATTTCTACATTACCCTGTATACGCTTTAAATAAATAATGGTGTGGACAGGGCGATTGTGTTTTTTCTTTTCCTACAGAGCTTCAAGACCTACCTGGCTATAGCCTGGGGCACCTTTGCCCCAGGAGGGAAAGGTTTATCCTGGCGGCGGGCCCTGGTGATGATGGCGTTCCTCCCTGTTTTCGGTCTTCTGCAGGGACTGCACTGGCTGGGCTTTCTATTCGACGAAATCTTTTTCCGGGGTTACCGAAAGGTGTCCGTGTCCCAGCCCCTGTTGGTGCTGGGACCACCGCGCAGTGGCACCACCCTGCTGCATCGGGTTCTCGCCCGGGATCCCCAATTCACCACTTTTACCACCTGGGAGTGCCTATTTGCCCCTTCGGTGACCCAGCGCCGCTTCTGGCTTGCCCTGGGAAGGTTAGATCGCCTTGCCGGTTGGCCCCTAGGACGGTTGTTGGGGCGGCTGGAGCGCCGGGTGCTGGGGGGGTTGGAGGCCATACATGCGACGCGTCTGGATGCTCCGGAAGAAGATTATTTGATCCTGCTCCCCCTCATGGCCTGCTTTATTCTGGTGTTGCCCTTTCCCTTTGCGGAGCCCCTCTGGCGTATGGGTTTTTTTGATCGGGCAATGGGGGCTAAAGAAAAGGAGCGATTGCTTGATTATTATAGGCGCTGTTGGCAGCGGCATCTGTATGTACATGGCCCTGACAAACGGCTGCTCTCCAAGAACGCCTCCTTTGGTCCTTGGGTCGGCAGTTTGCTTACGGCCTTTCCGGATGCCCGTATCCTCTGCTGTATGCGGGATCCCCTGGAGACGGTCCCTTCTCAGCTCTCTTCCATCCGCTCCGGTATCCAGTTATTCGACAGCTCCGGTGGCCGTGCGGCTCTACCCCAACGAATGATTGAGGTCCTGGTATTTCATTATGAGAACCTGTTGCAGGTATTAGAATCCTTGCCTCCTCACCGCCGTCTATTTTTGCCGATGGAAAATTTAAGGTCGAATTTGGGCCGTGAAATAGGGGCGGCCTACGGGCAGTTAGGGATTCCGTTCAATCCTGAGTTTAGGCGGATATTGGACCATGAAGATTCAGCCGCCCGTTGCTATAGCAGCCAGCATGCTTATTCTTTAGCTGAATTTGGCTTGGATTCTGAAATTATTCAGCGCCGTTTTAGGGCCTACTATGCCTGGCATGAAACCTTCATGGCTGCTTCTCTAGCCGTGAAGGCCATCAACACCATCCCCACCAGCAGTCATAACAAAGTCATAAAAGAGGTCGCCGTATGTTAATGGCATCCGCATCCCCCGCTATTCAAACCCCCCACTTTGTTGAGCAGCAGAGGGCGCTACGGGTGGTGATTTTTTCCGATGCGGCGCCAGAGCGTAATGGGGTAGGGGCGTACTATCATGATTTGATCGCCCATCTTGAGGACCAGATAGGGCATGGGGAGCTCATTTGCCCGGATTCGTCTACCCACGGCTGGCGGGGATGGTTGCGTTTTCCCCTGCCGGGTGATGCCACCCAGGAGATTGCTCTGCCGCCCGTCAGTCGTATCGTGCGGCACGTCATCCAGTTTAAGCCCCATGCTATCGTCATCGCGACGCCTGGACCCTATGGGCTTCTCGGGTTAGGCTTGGGTAAACACCTCGGTACCCGCATTCTCATTGGTTTCCACACCCGCTATGAGCGGCTCACGGGTTTATACTGGAATCGGCTCTTTAATGCTGCCAGCCGGTCCTATTTTGGAGCCTGCAATCGACTCTTATTCCGCCATGGGGCAGTTGTTCTGGCGAATTCAGAGGATATGGCGGAGGTTGCCCGTAGGGAGGGAGCACGGGAGGTTGAAGTTGTCGGTACTCCTTTATCCAGAGAGTTTCTGAAGACCCCTCCGGCGGTCCTCGGCGGAGAATTAACCCGGGTCCTTTTTGCGGGCAGGCTGGCGGCAGAGAAGAATGTGCAGGCGGTTTTGGAGGCGGCAAAACTTCTGCCTTCCCTGGAATTTTGTATTGCGGGGCATGGCCCTTTGCACGGCGTTATCGTTGATCATGCCCGCACACTGCCCAATCTCCGTTACCTGGGTTGGTTGTCTCGGGCAGGGCTGCGTACAGCACTGGACTCTGCCGATCTGCTGGTTCTACCCTCCCATGAAGAGGCCTTTGGGACGATTGCTTTGGAGGGCTTGGCACGGGGGCGAAATGTCTTGGTCTCCGTAGGCTGCGGTATTCTTGGATGGCCATCCCTAGAGCGGGGGTTGTTCAGAATACGGGAGGGGGAACATCTAGCGTCGGCGATCCAACGCCTTGTTAGCCTTGATTATGGACTCCGCAATGAGAAAGCCCGCCTCGGACGCCAGGCGGCAGTTCAGCTTAATGGAAGAACCTTGCAGCGCTGGGTGGATATTTTAGGTCGGGCTTAGTGGTTAAGGAGCACTCTATTCCCGCGCTGGTTTCCGTGCACGATGCCATGCCGGAGACGCTCGCCCATGTGCTCAAAGTATTGGCTTTTCTTGAGGCTCGGGCCATTGCTCCCGTGACTTTGCTGGTGGTGCCCGGAGGTTCCTGGGCAGCGGCGGGAATTGAGACCTTGCGAGGGCTTCAGGAACGAGGGGTGGTGCTTGCTGGGCATGGCTGGAGCCATCGGGTAGAGCGCATAGGAGGACTCAGGCACCGCCTCCATAGCCTCCTTCTATCCCGCAAAGCAGGCGAACACCTCGCCCTGGAGAGTCACGCCATCGCCCATTTGATTGCCCGTTGCTACGCTTGGTTCCGGGAGCATCGCCTGGGCTCACCCGATTTATATGTCCCCCCCGCCTGGGCCATGGGCTGTCTAAAATGGGAACGGCTGCGCACTCTCCCCTTTCGCTATTACGAGGTCTTTGGGGGGGTCTATGATGCCCGCGCCGACCGCTTCATCCGGCTGCCCCTGGTGGGATATGAGGCCGATTCCCTCGGGCGGGTTCCTCCCCTGCGTCTTTGGAATGCCCTCAATCTTCGTTGCGCGGGGTCTATCGCGCCACTTCGGGTTGCCATTCATCCCCGTGATTTGGCATTGCCATTATCCCAGGATTTGACCCGCTTGGTGGACCGGCCTTTGGCATGTCGGACTTACGGCAGCCTATGAACAATGATTGCCCTGGGGAGGGGGCTGTTGGTGAGGCCAGGATTTCTGATAACTCCGGCCACATGGGTGATCTTTAAAACTGTCTGGATTGACGCCGTTTATCATTGCCGTGTGCGTAACTCCTGACTATTTGGCTTCTACTTCGACGACCTTACTAAAGGCGCCTTTATTGCCTAATTTATCGTAAGCCTGGAGCTTGTAATAGTAAGTCTTTCCCTGGGTAATGTTGACATCTTCATAGTCGCTGTCATCTGCCAATAATAAGGGAGCTATCATCTTCCAGTTTCCTCCCTCATGGGTGCACCCACTGTCCTCACAGCGCCAAACGGCTGTTCGGACTTGGGCTTCATCCAATTGCCAGGTCAATAGAATCGAAACTTCACTGACTGGGGTAGAGACCACATCCATTGTAGAAGTCATTTTGATGGCTATGGGTGGTTGCCCAAGGGGGATAGCCTCTAAAGTGTTTAAGGCAACGGTATGCTGACCGGGTAGAGTACCTTGACTAACGCGCAACTCATAGTTGAGCCGAAGTAATTTGCCAGTGGGAATATCAAACCATTCCCCGTATAAATCGCCGCTTTCTAAATTGAACGGGGCTCGCAGATCCTCGGCGATAGAGAGTTTCTCCAGGTGATTGTTTTTAAACTGGATTTCAATGTTGACCGGAAAGGTGCCTCCGTCCTTTGCTTTGGGGGGCGTGATGCGGGTAAGTTTGACCCAGGCGTTTTCTTGTGCAGCAACTTTAGGCGGTAACAATTTTAATGTTGCCGATAAGCTAGAAGGCGGAGCGGGTGGATTGATGTCATAGGCCCTGCCTGCGGCCGGCAGTGAATAGGATTGATTCCCTTTTTTATCCACTGCTTCGACAATATAGTAATAATCTTTTCTAGCTTTTAAAGCGGGTCCATCCACATAAGAAATTTTATTTTCTGGGCCTAGTGGTGTAATAAGCGAAACATTGATTCGGTTTTTTTTATCCTGAGTTTGAAATTCTACCTGGGAACGTGTTTCTCCCCGGTAAAGGTGATATTCTGCCACATCACTACTGGAACTGCTTTCCCAGATGATTTTGATTGCTTCATTGCCACCACTGACATTGACGATGACGGGGGGTTTAGGCGGTATCTTATCTGGCAATACAATGGCGCAGGTGGCCTCTGATTTATCGCTTTCGTTGCCTGCTTTATCGACGGCTTGCAGCCGATAATAAAACTTATTTTTTGCCGTGGCCTCGAGGTAATCCACATAGACCGTATTATCGATAAGATGACGGTTAAGCCGGATATATTCTCCTGTGGGTTGATCAATCCCCCGGTAGAGGTTATATCCTTTTATGTCGGAGGCAAGCTTGGAGGAAAACTTACTCCAGTCAAGGCGAACCGATAACTTTCCTTCCCAATTAGGCGCTTGTTGGGAATCAGCTTCAATCACTCCATTGGTTAATTGGGTACCGGTTATTTCCGCCCATGAGATCTCACAGGGAGCTTGAGGTAATTGGGGGGGGATTTTATCCACCATATAGGCCAGTAGAGGCAAAGAAGGAACGCTTTCACTTTCATAGGGATCTTCATCAATGCCTTCACCAGGTTCGTCTATGCGGCCATCTCGATCGTTATCTATCCCATCTTTTAAGAGTTGATCATTATCTTCATCGTCATCCATGGCCACAGATTCATCGATTTGGCCATCTCCATCATCATCGATACCACATCGGCCGGGGCAACCATCGGCATTATCGTCACCCTTTGGATCTTCATCCCGTTTCCCATCGTTATCGTCATCGATATTGTGCGATACGGTGGTAATACAAAAATAGTAATAGGACACCGTATCGCCTGCCATCAGCGTTAAAGGTTGAGGTTCAAGTTGATATGAAGTCGCGCTGGTAATGTTCATCTTGCCTATTTGGTAGGAGGCAGGGGGAGTTTTTTGGGTTTGGCATACATTAGGCGTTTTGGAATCGGGATTAATGATTTGGTAGATATTGAATTTGTTGGCCTTGAAGCGGGCTTGTTCTTTTTCAGTCCACTGCCATTTTAGCCGTACGGATAATTGATCACTTTTTTTAGGTTGTTTCAAGTCTGCAGGAGTTACCCACGTGACTTTAGGGGCTGCCGGATCCGTGGTGTTTTGGGTCTTTTTAGGACAGGAATCGCTTAATAAGCCTGTTTGTGGATCATAGCTTTCTAAACAAGTGCGCTGAGGGGGAATGGGCGGAAAATCAATGGGGGTTAAGGTAATCGTTTTTGCTTTTTGTAGCTGATAACTATCAAGAAATTGCTCTGGTTTTTCTTCCGTGGCAGGAACGCCGCTCAAAAACAAATAGGGGGTTCCATTGGGTAAAACAGTCACTCTGATGGGGACGGCGCCTTCAGCGTCATTTTCTATTTTCCACCGATCAATATAGTAGCCTACGAAATCCGGGTTATTTTTCTGTCAACGCAGGCGCACGACCGGTCCCTCTGGCACGAAGGATGGGGGTTTCTGTTTAGTGCCCGTTGGTTTGTCCCAAAAGACGGTGACTTGCTGTTCCGGCTTATCAAAGGTGATATACCGTAGCTGTTTTAAGGGGGTATCTTTTTTTATATCCACCCATAGGGGCGTGTTTAAAGGCCCTTCCGGGGTGGTTTCTACGGGGGGATCCGTGACCACTTCATTAGCCGGCCCCGACTTGCAGGAAATACCACCTCCCGGGGTTTGATCCCAAGCGCCGACTAATTTATAGGTATATTTTTTACCCCGCGCCACGGCAGTATCTACGTAGAGCAACCCTAGCACTTGGGCCATATCAGGATTGATGGCCGCAAGGGTTAATAAATCCATTGGCTCCGCAGGGAA
The DNA here is from genome assembly GCF_000024725.1 of Nitrosococcus halophilus Nc 4. Classification (NCBI taxonomy): domain Bacteria; kingdom Pseudomonadati; phylum Pseudomonadota; class Gammaproteobacteria; order Chromatiales; family Chromatiaceae; genus Nitrosococcus; species Nitrosococcus halophilus. Next base: position 295,738 of record NC_013960.1, read on the forward strand.
GGGATGTTGTTTTCCCGTTTGACTGACTTCAATCGCTTGCCATAAATGATTTCCTTCTTCTTTCAGTCCTTCAGGTGATAATAATCGATATTTAATGGCCTCATCTTTAATCTGTTGAAGGCGGGATATTAATTCTGATTTAGACTGGGGAAGGGAGAAAGTCCCTAAGGGTTTGAATACGGTGCTACTGGGCTGAGCGGAATCTTCTTCCTTGCGATACAAGGTGAATCCACATTCGGGGAAACGGTATCGATCTTTGCCGGTGAATTTTTCCTTATCTAATGACCAGCGAAGTTTAACTACTATCCCCTGAGTTTCTTTGTTTTCTACCACCAACGTCTTAATGGCCAAGCGGGGTTCTGGTGGCGGCGCACAGCTTATTAGTCCCAGAGTCAAGGCGATAAAAAGGGCAATCAAAGCACTGTCGCGTCCCATCATGGCTTCCTTGTGAAGGTGAGTTCTTTTATTTCTACATCAATGATCGGAGCAGGTAATTGCATTATGGCCGTCTCTGACACAAAGGTGAGTGCCGAAATCCGGTTTTTGGCATCTTGGATCAGTGCCGAGGTATTCACTAGGGTGGGATCCTTGGGCTGGGCTGGAAGATGGCGGGCATAGGAAAAAATGAGCTTATAGTTCCCTGGAGTCAGGTTTTTTTATCCTGGCGGATAAATACATGTTGAGTCCCGTGATCAGGGGTGAGCCGTTCAATGGGAATAGTATTGTTGGCGGCATCTTTTAGTGTGACTTTGAGCTTGTTATGGCTCCAAGGTAACGGTTCCGGGGTGTTAACCACAATAAAATCGGTATCAGGTTGTTTAATGGATAAGGGTTGGTAAGCAGTCAGTGGCTGTGTCGAAACAATATTAGGCCCTCCAATTTTAGTGTTAGTCGCCTCCATTAAGGCGCTGAAAGATTGATATTGGGAGGTGGTAAATTGGAATGAATAGGCAGACAATTGGAATAGGGGTCTTGGATTCTGACAAAATAGCGCTTTCTTGGCTTTATCCCGGCTTTAATGAGGTCAGTACCGCTGATGTGGAGCAATTGCTCGTTAAGGGTTAGCTCCCCTTTCCCGAGGGCTTTTCCGTTTTGGGTATAAATAATAAATTTTGGTGCTTTATAATTATAGAGTGCTTTCATCCCCGCCGTATTAAATAAAACCATCAAGTCATCCCCATAAAATATATTTTTGGCGTCGGCTATAGGATTCGTCCAGGCGATATAGGGAGTCAGATCGAGGGGGGCAGGTCCGGTGCGAAAACAATAATATTTATTTTCCGCGGTGATGTTTTTCTCCATAAATTTTTTAGTATACAGGGTATGGGCGGCTCCCCCCCGTTTGATTGGTTTTTGGCCAGTACCAATCATGGCGGGCCACCAGCTTGATTTGGTAAAAAGTATTGGGTTTTAAAGCCTTAGGCGGATCGGTAATGATAAGATCTTCTTGCTCAAAAATGGCATCGGTCAAGGGGATTCCCCCTGGGTAAGGCAGTGCGGTGGCATGCCAAGCATAGAGTTGCCGCCGCCGCTGATTAACGGGATGATCACTGGGAGCTAGGGTTTCTTTTTTTCCTACTGCCGGTTTTTCCATGATGAGTTGTTTTTCGGTATTCCAGGCGTTGCCAGGATCATCCTGATAGACACTCCCCCAGTACCCTTTGATGGCCACATTTCTGCCTCCTTCAGCCCCACAGGTTAGTAATTCTTGAGGTTCCTCAAATTCTTTAAAGGTTCGATATCGAAACCGGTACCAGGCTTGAAATTGGCCCACTTGATCGACCCATGCTTGCGGAGTGGCTTTCTTCCAGCCACCGAATGGGAGCACATCCTTGGAAACGGGTTGCTTATTAAATGGTGGCGAGTTAATGGGTAGCTCCCCTGTAATGGGTCGATGAAATGTACTCACAAATCGAGGATTTAACAGGGGGATGTTCTTTATTTTTCCTTCTTCGAGTTTAATACTGTGTTTGTTTTTTGAAAGATTTCCCTGGGGGAAGGTTAACTCTACGGAGCGAAGTGGATGGGGGAAGGAGGGAATATCACCTATCCCAGGCTCTTTCTCCTTTAAGGTAATATCAAATGAGATTCGCACATCCGGCAGTGGCTAGGGCAGTGGTGGAGAAAAAGAAACGTGAGCTAAGAATTCTGCTGGGTGGGATATTGCCCTTGGGCGTTGGCGTCAAAACCTCTACCAAAATCAATCCCAAATAAACTAAATCCTAGTTTTCCCCCTAATCCGAATGCGGCGAAGGTTTGGGTCGGGTGCCAACTAATGGCCAAATCACCGGAACCCCAGGATTGGGCATAAATCGTGACTATTTTGGCATCGATTTCTTTTCCATAATCAAAGCCGGCCCCCAACATGATGGCAGGGCGGCAATCTTTGGCCTTGGGAAAGGGAGTCATTGACCCAACCATGAAATAACCCTGGGCATCGAATAGGGAGAGAATATTGACTTCAAGTTTTTTTTCTGTCCGTTGACGAGGGGGTGGGCCTTGGCATTCATAACCTTTCCAACCGAGGTAGACATGCCATTCAGGCGGTGAGGCAAGGATTTCAAAACCGCCCGAGAGCTTGATGAGGGTTAGCCCTTTGGATTCCACTTGATAGAAGCCACTTACCTGCATCAAAAATATATTTTGATGCCCATCGTAACGTGTCAGTGCATAGACATTTGATGGCTTGGTCGGTTCTCCCCGGTCAAAGCGGTTTTGCAATATCCAACCTCTCCCATCGAGAGTAATGACAGGCCCTGAGGTTTCAATAAGTAACGATGTATCGGCGTTAACCACATAACCATTATCAGAAGAGGTGCCTAGGGTCAGACCTACAATGAAAGCATAGGCATCGTCGTCACAAAGTTTATCCCAATTCTTATAACCTTCGTAGATACCATCGTTATTGGTATCGATCAATTTGGAACGTACATGGTAGCCCGCCCCCCCCCATAAACCCATAGATAGAAACATTGGAGGCAATGGGAATGCCGGTGGGGAATTGAGTCTGAGCATCAAAATACCAATACTGACATTGTTGCGCGGCAGTCTTTGCCTGACCAATATAAAGGGTGGCCCCAACGGAGAATTCCAATGAAGGGAAGGTGGCTTCTATAGCCCCTTTAAAGTTTTGATTCCCCAATCCGCCATCGTGCCATGCTAAAGCGCCCTTGAGTTTTACGACCTGTTTATTGACTTCAATATCGATGTTGGGGATCTCTAGGCAAACCCCACTCCAGGGACCTAATTGACAGCCGGAACCCGCGGGCGAACCCCATTTAAAACGCAGCTCGTTGAGGGTGACCCCTATTCCAAATTCATCACCCAATGCAAAATTACCCCCGATGCCAAACCAGCCTTGTTTTTCAAAGCCTTGAAAACCGGCTAACGTGCCAAAACCAATCTTGCGGATATTGAAATTAAAGCCATAAAAACTTTTTTCTTTGAATTGGCCGATATTGACCCAACCCCCTAATCCTTCGGGGGGATTCATTTTCCCAGGAGAGCTAAAGGTTATCTGATAGCCGGAGAAATCCAAACCGCAACCTGAATAGTCGGAGTCCGCTTTTTTAGGAGGACAGTCTAGATCGCCGAATCCCGGCACTTTCCCTACCAGCTTTTGTAAACTGACTTTCCCATCCACGGTCAATACTAACGGTCCCTGTTCTTTTTTATGCCCTAATCGAAGCTCTTCTAAATTGAGGCGTATATGGGGAATCGCTCCAGGAGCATCTGAACAGGAAGTAGGAAAACAGACCTTTACCAAATCTTCGGAGGGCATTGGCCCTAATTTAGCACTCCAATGACCTTTGATATCAAAGGCCAATAGGCCCCTGGCTTTTCCATTAAAAATCTCTAGATCAACACTAAGATGGGTGTCTTTGAGGGTGTTACGGACAAAAATGGCATTAAACTGAGCCGAGTCGGCCGAAAACCCTCCCAAGCTGACCTTTTGGGTGATGGGGGCATTGATGGCGCCGGTCAGTCCATGATGATCGATAATGGGATGGTGTACCTTTATAGGCGTGTTTATTCCCAACAGTTTGGGAGTGATCTTGGCTTCTTGGATATAGAGTCCCTTCCATTGAGTGTCAGATAAATCTTCCCCTGAAAAGGCGGTGTCTAACTGATCAAAATCAGACCAATAATGATTAATTTTTTCAGGTGTGTCCTAAGTCATGGGGGGATCTAGAACCTCCCAGGGATTGAAAAAATCCGACAAATCAAGCGCAATATTAGAGGCGCTCATAGTAAGACCCAAGCCGAAGATATCAACTTCTGGTAAATCAATCCCCGTGAGATAAAACTCTCCAGTATTAAAATCCATGACCGCGTTGAACTCTAGAAATCCTTCTGCCAAATCGGGAAAGTCATTGATTGATTTTGGAGTATTCACTGCCCGGCCAAATTGCAGCTCTAATTCATTGGATTGACACAGAGCGGTATGTTTGGGCGCACTCACCGGCTTGAGTATGGCTTTGGGAAACCCTAGGCAAATGGAACCTGAGAGCTGTATTTGAAAGTAATTGACCGAGGGATACATCAATGCGCTAAAAAAGGCATCGGTCCCAAGGGGAGTATCACCCAGAATAACCCGGAAGAGGGGAAACCCTGGAATTTCTAGAATACGCCGATTATGGGGAACCTGAATAATGCTAAAAGTGTCGCTCCCATCTTCAGGTTTGGAGACAGGGTTGATATTAAAGGTAGCGGCTTGACCGTTTGATGAAAATAAATGAAAGGGGACTGTGATTTGAATGGGAGAAGAATTGCTAGCCTCTGCCTGTTGCGGATTTATTATAGAAATAAATGCAATAAAAAAATAAAAAAGATAAATGGATTTAATCTTCATGGGGGTTGACCATAAAAATGGGGGCCAATGATATGAAAACTAATTCTCCCATTTGAGCCGCATATGGATATGATGGGTATGTGAGTTACCGGGACAGGGGGTATGCTGTTGATACTTGGAGCAAGTAATTTTTTTCCTATCACTTGCGGGAATATTGTTATAGCGGGCACCGCCGGGTAAAAAGGCTGGATCGTGGAAAAGCAGCTTATCCACATATTTTTGAGCAGCCAGGGCTTTGAGTAAAACTTCCATGTAGGCTTGATCATAAGGACAGGGTGCAGTTTGCCAGTATTCAATCGCCCCATATTGTGTGGTGCCATCGGCACAAAGGGCTCTAGTATTGATATCTACATCAATACCTCGTTCATGAGAACCATGGCCGGTTACGCTTCCGCCTGTGGGATAACTGATATCGCCAATTTCTATTCCCCGATAGTTTGCAGTGCTTGAAGCACTCGCTTGATTGAGTGCTTTGGCGGCATTTTGCAAAACCTCTACTAATGCCTTTGTCCCCCATTCCACTTGGGGTTGTTTCCACTTTTTACGCCATAAGCATTTTTGTGTTGAATGGGGTGGAGCACATTGTTGAGGTTGAAATTGCGCCCATTTCCAAAAAGGATTGCTATTGGTGGCATTGAGTATTTTTACTGTGGTTTTATCTACTTGTTTGGCCTTGTATCTTATTTTCCCAAATATCTTGCTTGTACATCGGCTAGGCAATCTTGGAAGGGCGCCGGTGGAAGCTTGGCACATGGCCAAACCTTGGAATTGCCACACCGCTAACGCCTCATCATTATCGTATAAGCCGGGGGTATTAGTGGTTGCCGTACTAAAATTACGATCGCTATAGGGGTGATATTTCAAATTCTTGACGGTTTTTTCTAGGTCGTTGACTTCAATTTTCTCGGTTATTTGCTTAACAACCCCTGATTTGAATCCTAATTCCTCTAGGCGCTTCTGTAAGCACTTAACCTCAGCTTTATAGCGTGCTTCTTCACTGTGAACAGAGCCAACCCGAAGAATGTGGGGGGTGTGATAGTTTTTTTTTGGCTCCTGGCCAGGGGGCATGGAGATACAGTTTATATTTTATTCCTATCCCAGAACCGCAGCTTACATAGGGAACAGGCTGGTTAATAGGTATTTTCTTAGGGGTGCTCCCATCACTTAAAGAAATGATTTCGCTAAAGAAGTTGTCCCCATTGAGGGTGGTCGCCGAGGCTTTGATTGCGTAGTCGCTGCATTTTGAACCCTCAGGAAAGGTCAGTGTGAACTCCCCTTTTAAATTAGTAAAAGTAAATAGGGGACTGTTTTGTACTTCAGTCTTGACACTATGAAGGGGATTGGTCTTAAGGTCTTGATCGTGAACAATGCCTTGGCAATCAATTCCCCAAGCCGCCGACCCATAGGCGAAAGCTATTCCCCCGAGAGATAAAAAACGTAGAGCAATCATTTGTGCCTAGACATTGATTAGAATGAGCTGCCTTTAATATAAAAATAGGAAATTTAACCTGGTTTTTCCAATCACTTACCCTTGGATAATTCCTGAGGTATATCCTGTTGACGGAATATATGGAAATAGCTATATTCGTTTTTATGAATATAGAGCCGGTGAGTTTTTTTGCCGCTTTGGGTCACGGCACACGCCTGCGGTGCTTGCTTTTATTGCTTAGCCACGAAGAGCTCTGCGTCTGCGAACTGACCTACGCCCTGGGGGTAGCGCAACCCCATATTTCACGCCATTTAGCCCAACTGCGCGAGCTTGGTTTGGTGGTTGATCGGCGGGCAGGGCTTTGGATCTACTATCGGGTGAACCCGGATTTGCCCGATTGGGTTTTCAGGGTTCTTCGGGAGACAGCCCAGGGGGCGAGCGACCATGAACCCTTTACCAGCGATAGGACGGCACTAGCGGCCATGCCCAACCGACCAGGTGCGACCCATTGCGCCTAAGAATAAAAAACTGTTGGAAAACTTTTTAAGTAGAGAATTAAGGCGTGTTAGCGCCGTACCCAGCAAAATTTAGGCTGAAAAGGAAAAGTGAATGGCTGATCAAGTTTTTAATGTACTCTTCCTGTGCACAGGCAACTCAGCGCGCAGTATTATCGGAGAATGCCTCATCAACCGTTGGGGCCAGGGAAAATTTAGGGGATACAGTGCCGGCAGTCACCCTAAGGGGGAGGTCCATCCTCTGGCTCTTGAAGTGTTGCGCCGTCAACATTATTCCACGGAGTCGTTGCGCAGCAAGAGCTGGGATGAGTTTGCACAACCTGGTGCCCCGGCGATGGATTTTGTCTTTACTGTTTGCGACAACGCCGCTGCTGAACAATGCCCCACTTGGCCGGGGCAGCCTATCACCGCCCATTGGGGGGTTCCTGATCCAGCGGCAGTGGAGGGCGATCCAGTGGAGCGCATGATGGCCTTCCGGCAGGCTTTTAGGGAGTTGGAAAACCGAATTAAAATTTTCGTCAATCTGCCCTTTGACTCCTTGGATACATTGAAATTGCAAAAGAAATTAGAAGAAATCGGGCAAACTGAACTGGGAGAGTAGCCTCTGGAATTTTGACCGGACATGAGGGTTCTAATTTCTGGATATCGCCACTCTGCAATGATGGAGGTTGTGGGCTATGATTAGTATGGAATAATACTCATCCCAGAAATTAACGCTCTTTTATCCCTTCTCCCCTGGCGGGAGAAGATTAGGATGAGGGGGGGTAATGGTTAATAAAGAATGTTTTTTATTGGGATTGGTATAACGTCTACATCTTAATCCCGTAAAATTAGAGTATCCCTGATGAAAAGCAACGAAGCCGCAGTGCTCATCCACGCCAGCGCCGTTGCCAATGGGGGGGTTGCTTTTACCCTTGCTAATACCGCTTTAGGGGATACGATGTTGGTGACAGGGCTAACCTTATATATGGTCCGCCGCCTAGGAAAGATTTATGGGGTTGAGGATGTCGCTGCTAAGCAGATTATCGGCCAATGCGCTGCCTACTATGCGGGACCCTATCTCACCGGCAAGCTTTTATTTTGGCTTCCAGGCGTCGGCAATTGGGCCAACGCGGCAACCACGGTTTTATTGACTGAAACCATTGGCTGGACCTGTGTTTCCCTTTTTTCATCGGGAAGAAAACCGGAAGATCTCTCCGATGATGAATGGAGCGATATACTGAAAACTGCCAAAAAAAAGGCGGAAGAAGAACAGCAGAAAAACAAAATTTTACTCCAGAAAATGACCTCGGAGGAGAAAAAAGAAATCAAAACTATCGCTAAGAAATTAAAGGATGAGAGCATCCCGGATGAAGAGAAAGAGAAGTTGCTAGAGTCTCTTAAGGCGTTTTATAAAGACATCAAGAATCGATAAAATAAAAACTAAACTTAAACGACATAAAGCAATATAGCAAAGTAGTGAGTAAAACTACCCGCCAGTACAAATAGATGCCAGATGCCATGGGCATAGTCTAGCTTATTCCCCAAGGCATAAAAAATAATGCCAATTGTGTAGAATAACCCGCCCGCCAAGAGCCAAATAAAGCCCGCCCATGGCAAAGCCTGCATTAGCGGATCTAGGGCGATGAGGGCAAGCCAGCCCATGAGGAGATAAATGACGACGGGGAGTATTCTACGCCCTTCGTTTGGCAGAGAATCTAGCACAATCCCAAGAATAGCAAGGCCCCAGATGATACCAAATAACGACCAGCCCCAAGGGCCGCGTAGCGTAACTAAAGTGAAAGGGGTGTAGGTCCCTGCGATCAATAGGTAAATAGTATGATGATCGAGTTTGCGGAAGAAGCGTCGAGTCTTCCCCAGGGAACTATGGTAAAGGGTGGAAGCGATGTACAGCGAACATAAGGTCACGCCATAGATACTGAAGCTCACAATCTTCCATGGATCGCTCTGGCGCGCTGCCAGCACCACCAACACCACAGAACCTACAGTTGCGGCTATTGCCCCCACCAGATGGCTGATGCTGTTAAACTTTTCGCCTTTTTGCATCTGTTCAATTGTTGGTGCTCCCCATAAAGGGCTATGATTGATTTTTGTATTTGTATATGCGGCTGTTATTTCAACAGACCAAATATTCTTGAAGAACCCGTTGCAATCATTCCTCAAACCACCTGCCCGGCAGCATGACCCGATGCCCAGGCCCATTGAAAATTAAATCCACCCAGGTGGCCGGTCACATCCACCACTTCCCCAATGAAATACAAACCCGGCACTTTTTTGGAAGCCATTGTCGCCGAAGAAAGTTCATCGGTATTAACGCCACCTAGGGTGACCTCGGCGGTGCGGTAGCCCTCAGTCCCCTGGGGGTGGAAACGCCAGTGCTGGAGTTGTTTGGCCATTGCCTGTAATTCCTGGGGAGGGTATTGGCGCAGCGGCAGGTTGTCAAACGCCAGTTCGCAGAGGCGTTGGGCCAACCGCTTGGGCAGTTTTTCGGTAAGCACCGTCCTCAGTTCGGCATCGGGGCGGTTGTGTTGCCGATCTGTTAGCCATGCCGAGACCTCTATCCCCGGTAATAAATTGACCTGGAGTTCATCAGAGGGTTGCCAGTAGGAAGAAATCTGCAAGATAGCTGGGCCGCTAATCCCCCGGTGGGTAAACAACAGGCCACCGGGAAAACACCGGTTATGGCAACTGGCCTCGACCAATAACCCAATACCACTTAAATCCCGATACTGTGCCAGGGTCTCTCCGTTTAAGGTCAGCGGAACCAAGGCCGGGCGAGTGGCTCGGATACGGTGCCCAAAACGTTTGGCGAGTTCATAACCAAAGCCAGTGGCGCCCATCTTGGGGATGGATAGACCGCCGCTAGCCACGACCAAGGCTGTTGTCTGGATCGGACCTAGGCTGGTTTCCAATGCAAAACCCGCGGCAGTTTTCTGCACCATAGTGATTTTGCAACCTACGTCAATTTGCACGCCGGCTTGCTGGCATTCTGCTACCAGCATTTTCACGATCAGCTTTGAGGATTGGTCACAGAATAGCTGCCCCAATTCCTTCTCGTGGTAGGCAATGCCGTGGCGCTCTACCAGGGCCATAAAGTCCCAGGGGCTGTAACGGGCCAGTGCGGATTTGCAAAAATGGGGGTTGGCGGAGAGGAAGTTATCCGGTGTGACGTGGAGATTGGTGAAATTGCAGCGTCCGCCGCCGGACATGAGGATCTTCTTGCCCACCCGGTTGCTGTGCTCGAGGATCAAAACCCGTCGTCGGCGCTTGCCTGCTTCGATGGCGCACATCAAACCAGCGGCGCCGCCACCAATGATGACCACATCCCATACAATCATAGACTATCGCATTTCCCGAATAAATAGGACGCAAACACGGCCTGCCAGGACCTTAACTTCTCAGCCTAACTATCAGGGAAACGCTATAAACCCAGGGGGCTGGGCTTTGCAGGGCGGCCCCCACGCTGATTGTTTCAGCCGGTTCCCATCATAGGGAATTATAAAGATAAGGCCCGTTTGTTACCGGGCATGACGGGGACTTTCCAAATTTTGTCCGCTAAGCTTTAGGGCCAATGACTTAAAGTCATGGAGCTGATTAAACGCCAAAACCACCAAACCCAGTAATTTGATGACTTCTATCCCCATATACACGATATGGTAGGGCGCGGAGGAAACTTCCTGGCCGTTGATGATGGCCAGTGTTCTTGCGTCCAACTTGGTAAAAAGAAGGAGGGTTTGAATGATCAGCAGGGCCACAACGCCAGCGGCAAAAAGGGTGGTTTTCCGGGAAGGTTGGCCAAAATAGGTGGCTGCGATGATTAACGCTGCACATGTAATTTCCACAAAATTGAGGGCATGAAACACAAGATAGCCAATTTCAAGAGCCACCGGTAGTGTCAATGAAGGCGCTTGAAATTTAATGGGGGCTTCCATGAAGCTAATGGCAAGCACAAACCCTATCCAAAGAATGGTGACGATAAAAATCCAACTCCAAAGTGGTAATGGTTTGGTCTTCATTGATGCGGATTACCTTACTATTTAAAAAGGGGTATTCTAACAGTCCTTTAGCGGCTCACCCCTGGGATTTTTCAGCTTGCCATTGGTCGAGAATAGCACGCGCTCCGTTGGTCGCCGGATCCATCATCCGATCATGCTCGGGCGTCTTTGCTGTTAGCTCGATCACATAACCATTAGGATCCCGGAAGTAGATGGAATGAACAAATCCATGGTCCACAACCCCACGGGTCTCGATGCCCTGTGCCTTTCCCTTAGCGAACATCTCATGCAAAGCGGCAGTATCGACCTCAAGCGCAATGTGAAGGTCGAAATCATGCTGGGGTTTGAACTCGAAGGGTCTGTCCGGTGCCTCGAAGAAGGCAAGATAGGAGCCGTCATCGAGTTCGTAAAAGGTATGCAAGGCATGGGTTTTGCGACCGCTCTTAGTCTCCTTGATCTCAAGCGCGCCGGCAAGGGGCAGGCCTAAGAAGTCTTCATAGAAGCTCCGCGTCTCTTCCGAGTCGCGACAGCGGTAAGCGTTATGATGCAGTTTTTGGATCATGGTCGGTCCTCCTTTCGCTCGCCAAGAGCGGCTGTGTTCGAGATAGTCTAGCTGCTTGACTGTTAGGCTAGCCTCTTTAAAGGTTGCCCGCTACCGGCAAAATCCGATAGTAGGGTTTTTCAGGGCCGGAACTTTCCTTACAGCCTCTTTATGCCCACAGGGCACGTTACTTGTCTAGGGGTTGGGGCTCTTTTTGGCACGATAAGGGCTATCTAGCTCTACTCTCACCCCTAATCCCAAAGGGGGTCAACACAAGATCGAAAATTCCTATACCCTCCCGAAACCTTATACAAAATAACTGGTCTCATATCCATAATTAGTTAAGTTTTTGTAAAGTATTATTGCCTGATTACCCACTAAATAAGACTGTATTTATCAAATACTATATTTTTATGGGGAATATTAATAGTAACTTTGTATAATATTTGTATAATTTAAGCAGGGGGATGCCACTTGGAGCATCTAAGGCCACGGAGGTCACCCATGAGCAACCAACGCCAGACACCCTATCACCTATCCTCAAGCGATAACCTCTACGGATCCCACGGTTTGCCTCCTTGTGAGGGGAAGAAATTGGCTTCCATAGCGACGACCATTGCTATCAATTTAACTGAGCAGGCCCGAATCCCGGATGTCTTTATCCGCTACGGTATTCGCGGTCTTCTGCGAAAACGCCTAGGGGAGATTCAGGCGGATGATTGTGAGGCGGTAGCCGATACGAAGCGGGCTTTTATCGAGCAAATGAATAAAGGTCCCATTGCGGCTCTGCCGGAGAAAGCCAACGAGCAGCACTATGAAGTACCTCCCGCCTTTTTTGAATATGTCTTGGGCCAGCATCTCAAATATAGCTGCTGTTACTGGGATGAAGGCGTTCGGACCTTAGGGGAAGCGGAAGCCGCTGCGCTTACTATCACCTGTGAGCGGGCCCAACTGGAAGATGGCCTGCGGATTTTGGAATTGGGCTGTGGTTGGGGGGCCTTGAGCCTCTGGATGGCGGCCCTTTATCCCCGTAGCACCATCACTGCGGTCTCCAATTCCCACTCCCAAAGCCACTATATCCGGCAGCGAGCCGAGCAATTTGGCCTTTCCAATTTGGAGATCATCACCGCGGATATGAATGACTTTTCCACCCAGGAGCGTTTCGATCGCATCGTTTCGGTGGAGATGTTTGAGCACATGCGGAATTACCGGTGGTTATTGGCCCGGATTCACCATTGGCTGAAACCATCGGGAAAGTTTTTCATGCATATTTTCTGTCATCGGGATGTGCCCTATGCCTTTGAAGACCAGGGGCCGAGCGATTGGATGGGCCGCTATTTCTTCTCCGGTGGCATGATGCCCAGTGACGACCTGCCCTTGCACTTCCAAGAGCACCTTCGCTGTATCAAGCACTGGCGTTGGGATGGTCGCCACTACGAACGGACCGCCAACGCCTGGCTGGACAACATGGAGACCCATAAGGATTTATTGCTGCCTATTCTGGCAGAGGTGTACGGCCAAGAGGCTAGCCACCAGTGGTGGATGCGGTGGCGGATATTTTTCATGGCCTGCGCCGAGTTGTTTGGCTATGAGCAGGGACAGCAGTGGTGGGTGAGTCATTACCTTTTTGATCGCCCGGCGAAGTAAGTGACCGAGAGACCGATTTCCCATGGCAGTCCTCATTAATTTGTTTGCCTTCCAAGTAGGGTGGCTTGCTTGCGTGCTAGGGGGTGCCTACCAACTGCCCTGGTTGGGCACTACCCTAGCCGCTATTTTTGTTGGACTCCATGTGGCCATGACCCGAGCGCCACGTCGGGAGTTGCGCCTGATTCTGCTAGCGGGTGTCATCGGCACGGTTTGGGACAGCTTCTTGGTTACCATGGGCTGGCTCCATTATCCCTCCGGCACTTTCATGGTAGGCATGGCTCCCCATTGGATCATCGCTCTGTGGATGCTGTTCGCCTGCACTCTCAATGTGAGCCTGCGTTGGCTCAAGGGTCGCTGGTGGCTTGCCACCGCAAGTGGAGCCCTAGCTGGCCCCCTGCCTATTACGCTGCCTCTCGACTTGGCGGGGTAGCGATGCCGGAGCTCATGCAAGCCTTGTCAGTACTGGCTGTGGGATGGGCGGTGTTGCTGCCCCTGTTGGCGCGGTTCTCCATGCGCTTTGATGGCATTGGCCAAGGCGCGGCGGGGCTGGCCTACGGACCCCACGCTAAAGGGAGTATCCATCATGTTTGAGTGGGACCTTTATCTCCGCGGTCTTGCGGTCATGGCGCTGCTGGCCTTGGGCACTTGGTTTTTAAGCCTGTTTAAGGGCGATGTAAGTATTGTCGTCGGCCTTGACCTACGCCTGGTGGCAGGAGGCCCTTAGTGGGCGGGGTGTCATTGTCTTGATACTGGTCAGTCTTTGGGCCGTTCGGCTTTCAGGCTACATTCTTTGGCGTCGTTGGGGCGAGCCGGAAGACCATCGCTATCAGGCCCTCCGCCGTCACCATCAGCCCCATTTTGCCTTTAAGAGCCTTTATCTGGTATTCGGTTTGCAGGCCCTATTGGCCTGGATCGTTTCTCTGCCGCTGCTCGGGGCGCTTGCCTCCAGCGCCCCCCTTAGCGGTTTGGATTTCTTAGGCATGGGCCTTTGGCTCCTGGGCATGTTTTTCGAAGTGGGCGCCGATTATCAGTTGGCCCGTTTCAAGGCCCAGCCTGAAAACCGGGGCCGGGTTTTGGACCAAGGGTTATGGCATTACAGCCGCCATCCTAATTATTTTGGAGAATTTTGCCTCTGGTGGGGTTTTTACTTGTTGGCCTTGTCGGCGGGCGCCTGGTGGGCCATTGCCTCACCCTTACTGATGTCGGTCCTGCTGCTTAAAGTCTCCGGGGTGACGTTGTTGGAAAAAGACATCAGTGAGCGCCGTCCCCCTTACCGGGACTATATCTGGCGCACCCCGGCTTTTTTCCCTCGGCCACCCCGTTTGGCTCCGCCGAGATCCCCCCAAAACACTGGGCAATGACTCCCGAGACGGCTATGGAAATCAATCCCATGTCTGACAGGAAACAGGATATTTTAGCTTCCCGCTACGAAGTTGCCCGGTTTCGGCCGGTTCGTCAGCGGCGCTGGTGGTCTCTACTTCGTTGGTTTGATAGCAGCCTCACCACGGGTTTGCAGGAGGGCGATGGGACCCGGATTGATGGGATTCGGGTCCTGCCGTTTTTGCTTTTGCATTTGTCCTGCTTGGGGGTGCTGTGGGTGGGGTGGAGCCCCACGGCAATCGCCGTGGCGGTAGCCTTATATGGGATTCGTATGTTGGCGGTAACGGCCTTTTATCACCGCTATTTTTCCCACCGGGCCTTCAAGACTTCCCGGGGAGCCCAGTTTGTGTTTGCCCTTTTGGGAGCCTCCGCGGTGCAGCGGGGCCCCCTGTGGTGGGCGTCCCACCATCGCCACCATCACCGCTATGCGGATCAAAAGCAGGATAGCCACTCCCCGCTCCAGGAGGGATTTTGGTGGAGCCACATGGGATGGTTTCTCTCTAGGGCCAATTTTCCCCCCAAGTTGAAAGCCGTTCCGGATCTGGTGCGCTATCCTGAACTGCGTTTCCTGGATCGCTTCGATGCCCTGGTGCCAGCCCTTCTGGCCCTTTCCCTCTATGGAGTGGGGGAGGGATTGGGAGCAATGACCCCGGAACTTGGCACTAATGGTCTCCAGTTATTGGTGTGGGGCTTTGGGATTTCCACCGTTGTGCTTTATCACGCCACCTTTACCATCAATTCCTTGGCCCATCGTTTTGGAAGCCGGCGTTACGCTACTTCGGATAACAGCCGCAATAACTTCTGGCTGGCCCTGCTGACCTTCGGTGAAGGGTGGCACAACAACCATCATTATTTTCCCGGCGCGGTTCGGCAGGGATTCCGGTGGTGGGAAATTGATTTTACTTATTACTTTCTGCGCCTGCTGGCCGCCACTGGATTGATCTGGGATTTGAAGCAATTGCCGGCCAAAAGCCGTGGCGGTTGGTCAGGCACGGCTCGCTCCTAAAACAGCTCATATTTTATTCATAGGTACTTAAGGCAGGGAGGTAGGCATTTATGAAGATCGCGGTCATTGGGACAGGTATTGCCGGCAACGTGGCCGCCTATTACCTCTCCCAGGAACACGACATTACCGTGTTTGAAGCCAATGACTATGTGGGCGGGCATACCCATACCCATGATATTGAGCTCGATGGGCGCCCTTACGCCGTGGATACCGGTTTCATTGTGTTTAATGAATGGACCTATCCCCACTTTATCCGCCTGTTAAAAACTTTAGGAGTCGAGTTTCAACCCAGCCCCATGAGCTTTAGCGTCAAGTGTGAGCGGACCGGGCTGGAGTATAACGGCACTACCTTGAACACTCTGTTTGCCCAGCGGCGCAATCTGCTGCGTCCCGCCTTCTATCGCATGATCCGGGATATTCTCCGTTTTAACCGGGAGGCGCTGCAGTTGCTTGAGGTAGGGGATGACCATCTGTCCCTGGGGCAGTATTTGGCGGAGCAGGGGTATAGCCAGCCCTTTATCGAGCACTACATCATCCCCATGGGGGCGGCGATTTGGTCGGCGGACCCGGTTCAAATGCATGCCTTCCCAGCCCACTTTTTTGTGCGTTTCTTTCACAACCACGGCATGCTGAGCGTCAACCATCGCCCCCAATGGTATGTGATCAAGGGCGGTTCCCAGCGCTATGTGGAGCGGCTTACCGCCCCCTTCCGGGACCGTATCCGTCTTAAGACGCCGGTGGTCTCCATTCGTCGTTATCCGGGTTCTGTCAAGATCACCACTGCGGGGGGGCATATCGACCATTTCGAGCAGGTGTTCCTTGCTTGCCATAGCGATCAGGCCCTAGCCTTATTGGCCGATGCTAGTCCCTTGGAGCGGGAGATCCTCAGGGCCATTCCCTACCAGGAAAACGAGGCGGTACTCCATACCGACGCTGCCGTGCTCCCCCGCCAGCGGCTGGCTTGGGCCGCCTGGAACTATCACATTTTACGCCAGAACCGGGGCCGGGTGGCGGTGACCTACAATATGAACATTCTCCAAAGCCTGCCGGCTCCCAGCCCCCTTTGCGTCACCCTCAACTATACGGATGCCATTGCGCCTGAGCGTATTTTACGGCGGATGCGTTACCACCATCCCGTCTATACCCCCGGCGGGGTGGCTGCTCAGTGCTCAGCAGCGCCATGGGGAAATCAATGGGCGCCAGCGCACCTATTTTTGCGGGGCTTATTGGCGCTCTGGGTTTCATGAGGATGGCGTGGTCAGTGCCCTGACCGCCTTGCAACATTTCATGGAGCGGACTAGCCATGCACAGCTGCATTTACCTCGGGCAAGTTAGGCACCGGCGCTTCCAGCCAGTGGAGCATCAATTTCAATATCGCCTGTTTCAAATGTATCTGGATCTGGACGAGTTGCCGGAGCTGTTCGACCCCTATTGGTTATGGTCCAGCCGACGTCCGGCACTGGCCTGGTTTCGCCGCCGGGACCACCTGGGGGGTGCACGTTTGCCCTTGGCTGAGGCGGTGCGGGATGGGGTGCAGCAACAAACCGGTCACCGTCCCAAGGGTCCCATCCGCTTGCTTACCCACCTGCGTTACTGGGGTTATGGCTTTAATCCCGTGAGCTTCTATTACTGCTTCGCCCCCGATGGGAGTCAACTGGAAGCCATTGTCGCTGAGATCAACAACACCCCTTGGGGGGAGCAATACAGCTACGCGCTTGAGGTCCGGGACTCTCCCGGCAATTTTGGACACCTGCGCTTTGAGTTTAGCAAGTGCTTCCATGTCTCCCCCTTTATGCCCCTGGAAATCCGTTATCGCTGGCATTTCACCACGCCGGGCCCGCGCTTGGCGGTCCACATGGAAAACTGGAAGGCGGGGCATAAAATTTTTGGGTAGTCCTGCATTATGAGTGATAATCAGGATCGGGTTGTTGGGCAAAGGGTCGCATTATAATGGTGGACAAAATACCAAATAGCGCCGACATGGTTTTCTAATTTCTTGGAGAAAGAGAGTGCTTTTCTGACTAAACGCGAAACACGCTGTCTGAGCGTACAATTAAAGCGTTCAATGTGGCTTGTTTGTCCCGTTTCTTTGCCCACGCTGCGATGGCGTGGCCCTGGGAAGATAGCCTCATAGGCTTCCCAAAAATCGGTGTAACTTACGGCCCGCTGCCGATAAACGGCGGGTAAGGACTGCCATAATCCTTGTGCCCCTGTTTGACTCCGATCGCCGATATAAACCCCCACAACTTCTTGGGTGTCCCTATCGAACGCTAACCACACCCATTGTTTATTGCCCTTTCTGGCGACAAACGACCAAAGCTCATCGCACTCAAGGGTTAAACGAGCTCTGGACTTTTTTTTATCTCCACTCGCCGCGGTGTATGCGCATATTTATCGTTCACATAATATTGCAACCAGCGCTCTGAAACGCCCGTGACTCGGACAATCCCTGCCAGCGGAATTCTCTCTAAGAGCAATTTATCAATCAGCTCTTTCGTCTCTTGAGTAATGGAGCAATTCTTGGGGTCCTCCACGAATTGCCGACCGCAGACTTTGCATAAAAATTTGGGTGTCCCGACCCCATTACTCCCATTTTTGACAATATGAGTACCACCGCATCGGGGACAGTTCATGGCTATCTCCTTGAGAAATCTATACATACATAATATAAATATAGCGCATAATCACTCAATATGCAGCACTACCAATTTTTGATGCCACCTTGGCTTTGCAGCGCCGGGAAATCGACCATCGAAGCTTAAGCAGAGTTTTAATGCAATATCCGGTGATGACCATCAGGGTGATCACCGCTATCTATTACCAGGCCCTCGGCCTGTGGCTGAAAAAAAGCCCTTTCTATTCCCATCCTGGAAAAAGAGCGGCGACCAATCCGGAGAAACCCTTATGAGCACCAAATATTTTCCCAAGGAAACTCCCAGCTATTATAGGTCCCAGCCCCTAGGTTGGTTGGAACGGGGAGCCCGCAAGGCCGTCCTCTCCCGTTTGGCTGGATTGCGCCAGGGTCAACTGGTGGTTAAGGAAAAGGACCAGATTCATACCTTTGGAAGGCGATCCCGGCACTTTCCCCTCCGGGCCACGGTGACCGTTCATGATCCCCGTTTCTACAGGGAATTGGCTTTTGGGGGCAGCATTGGGGCAGGAGAAGCCTATATGCAAGGCTATTGGAGCTGCAATGATCTTACCAGCGCGGTGCGTATTTTGTTGCGCAACCAAGCAGTGCTTGAGGGCATGGAAACGGGCCTGGCCCGGTTGAGTGCGCCGCTTCACAAGCTCTTTCACTGGGTTCACCGCAATACTCAGAAGGGAAGCCGGCGTAACATTGCCGCCCATTACGACCTGGGCAATGCGCTATTCGCCTTATTTCTGGATAAAACCCTGATGTATTCCTGCGCCGTTTTTGAGCACCCCCAGATGAGTCTTGAGCAGGCATCCATGGCTAAGCTCGATCGCATTTGCAAGAAATTGGTGCTTACCCCCCAGGATCACCTGCTGGAAATTGGTACCGGCTGGGGGAGCCTTGCCCTGCACGCAGCCCGCCACTATGGCTGCCGCGTGACCACTACCACAATTTCGGAGCAGCAGTACCAGTTCGCCTGCCAGCGGGTGCGGGAAGCAGGCTTGGAGGATCGGATCAGGGTGCTGCAACAAGACTATCGGGACCTTACCGGTCAGTATGATAAGTTGGTTTCCATTGAAATGATTGAGGCGGTAGGACAGGCCTACTTTGATGCTTTTTTTCAAAAGTGCAGCCAGTTGCTGAAACCGGAGGGCCTCATGCTGTTGCAGGCCATTACTATTGCCGATCAGCGCTTTGCTGAATTCAGCCGTTCAGTGGACTTTATTCAGCGCTATATTTTCCCCGG
Organism: Nitrosococcus halophilus Nc 4; assembly: GCF_000024725.1. NCBI lineage: Bacteria > Pseudomonadati > Pseudomonadota > Gammaproteobacteria > Chromatiales > Chromatiaceae > Nitrosococcus > Nitrosococcus halophilus. Next base: position 314,987 of record NC_013960.1, read on the forward strand.
CAGCTGCATCCCGTCAGTGGCGGTCATGACCGATTCGGTGGCTAGAGTTACGGATATGCGCCTATTTCATTTGGAAGAAATAGGGCCCCACTACGCCACTACCTTGCGATACTGGCGGGAGAACTTTTTGGCCAACTTGGCCCAGGTGCAGGCGCTGGGTTACTCCGAGACTTTTATCCGTATGTGGGAATTTTATTTGTGTTATTGCGAAGGGGGCTTTTTGGAGCGGGCCACCGGCGATGTTCAAATGTTGTTCACCAAACCCCTGTGCCGTAGGGCTCCTATCCTGCCTTCCTTGGCCCCGCCGACCGAGCGCGCTGCCTGATTGGCGCCGGTTTATCTTGGGGGTGCTCAATAGGGAGATAGGCTAGCCTCTTCGTGCGTACAGCGCCCGCTACTTGTTGGCTCATGGTGGCGGTTGAGCAGCGCGAAATCGATCTCATCCTGCTCAAAAGCGTGGGTTCGATTTGAGCGATTTGTATATGTACTCGAATAGGATTGAGATTGGCCCATCGAATATCGTCTCTAATATTATGGGCTGCTTACCCAATTCCTGGGAGAGCCATTCTTCAGCTAACACCTTTCCAAAAAAAAAGCACTTGACAAGACCTGACCCCTTTTTCATTCGGTGCGCTTAACGGATAAGATATTACCCGTGAGTCCCTTTTCTTGTCTTTTCAAGGGCAGTGGTAGCCATCGCTCGTCTAGCCGGGTACAGCAGCCGGTCGATAGGATCGGCGACTAAAGCCCACACCCTGCAGCCAGCACCGGCCCAGACGCTGTCCCATCGTCTGCAAGCGTTCGGCTGCACCGGCCGCCAGGCGATAACGTTGCCCGAAATGTTGCACGGTCTCTAGCCATTGCGATTCGTTCAACCCCAAGCGATGAAAGATCGGTTGCACATCGGCGGGAATTGCACCGTGCTTGTCCTCACGCACCGCCCGGCCGGTCCAATCGACCAGTTGCAGGTAATCCGGCAGTGCAAAGGCGATACCGCTCGGCGCGTCGAGATGTGCGCCGCCGATAAAAGGCAGTAGATCGAGCGGTTGCTCGGTGACCGGATCGGCCGTGTCCGGTTCTTCTGGCTTGAGCGTATCGGCATACTGGCGCAAGCGCGCTTGTATCGAGGTAAAGTCACTGTTTTCCGGGCAATCGGCTAGACCGGCGCGGATCGGATTCAAGTCGACGTAGGCCATACAGGCCAGCACCGCGCTGTCATCAAGCAAGGCCTGCGAGCGAAACCGTCCCTCCCAGAACCGGCCTTTACAGCCGTCTTCCTTGTTGGCCCTCCGCGCGATGGATTCATTCAAACAGCGCATAAACCAACTGATATCCGTCAGCCGTTCGCGCCACAGCGCGACGATCTCGCCGACTTTGGTGATCTCGGCGGCGGTGGTGGTTTCACCTTTCAGGTAGCGCTGGATCAACACCGGTGTGCTGAACAAAGTGGTCCAGCGTTCAATAACGTCGGCGTCTTCCCAGTGCCCCGCCGTGTCTTCATCGACCCGCAATACGACATGGTAGTGATTGCTCATCACGGCATAGGCGCAGATGTCGATAGCGAATATGGACGATAAGCGCTTGAGTTTGTCGACAATCCATTGGCGGCGGTGTTCGTAGTTGCGACCGGAGAAGTCATCGACGCCGCACAGGAATGCACGGCGCACACAACGGGCGACGCAGTGGTAGTACGGAGTATCGACAAGGCTGATTTGAAGAGAGCGCGCTTGTGTCATGGTGGAAGTCTAGCGGATCAAAACAGGAAGGGCAACAAAATATGGGTGTCCTTTATTGGCTCCTTTATTATTGCCCCGCCTCGCTCTGAACCCGCTTCTTGCTCTTGCCGTTGCGGCTGTTGCCACTGCCCCGACCTTCCTGAGCATGGGGCGCGTACCCTAGGTGCTCAGTCAGCTCAGCCTCCAAAACCCGCTCCACCAAGCGCTTGCTCAGCTGCTTCAATAACCCATGCTCGCCCAGAACCTCTTTCGGGCTATTGCACTCCTTCAGAAGTTCATCCAGCAACTCATCGGTCTTTTTTTCAATACTGGTCATCAGTGCTTTCTCCTTGTTGTTAATTACAGATCACCAGTTACACAGTTATTTGTACACCCCCCAACTCATCGACTTCTGCCTGCTCAATAAACCCTTGTTTCGCCAATTCGGATAAAATTGCTCCCCTTGTGCGCTCAAAGTACCGAGCTAACTCATCCAAAGCCACACCACTCTGGAATTTCTCTGCAAGTTCCCCTTTTAGATCATCCGTCCAAGGCAACCCCGCGTTCCTTGGACGTCCAGCCGCGATGTTTTCCTGCTGTTTTTCTTCAAGTGTCTTTTTTGGCTGTCTTTTGCCCTTCAGAGAATTTAGTACTGTGAAAAGTGCCCTTATGACCTTCGGCTCGTTGTATGGGCTCGTTTCCGGTAGAACCTCACCAGTCACCGGATCTACGCCATTTGCAAGAGCATTCAATATTTCTCTGGCTTCATCAAGCTCCATTGTCCCTTTTCCTTATTTCCGTGGTGATGATTTATGACGAATGAATTTTCCTCTTGAGTTACGCGATCACGATTTCCTCCACCATGTGTTTTTTGTTGTGAGTTACAATTAGGGCAGAGGAACCGAAGATTGTGGGGCTTGTCATCTCCATTTACACCATTTGTTTGGAAATCATTCATTGGAATGTCAAACGGCAGGCTGACTTTCAGTAACTTCGTCTCCTCGCTAGCAAACTTTAAATTGTCCTAATGGATATTCTGGCTGAGTGACTGGATGAAAAGCTGCGTCGGTGGAGCACCGAAATTGCTGAACAGGTAGTGGACGGTCAATGGTAGGATAGGGGCCAGCCTCTTCGTGCGCACAGCGCACGCTTTTTCGAGGAGTAAGGGATACCGGGGTGAAATAATGCCTAGATGCTCTGGACAGAGATGACCTACTCGAAGGCTTCTGGCCATTTCCGGGCACCATGGATCACGGCTAGAATGTCAACATTGCCTTCCCTGATCCGGTACGCTACCACATAAGGCGTCCCTGATACCACCAGTTCCCGCGTACCCTCCACTCTGCCCGGCCTGCCAGAATAAGGATGCTCAGATAGTCTGCCAGTCTGCTCACGGATGAGGCTGGCAACACGAAAAGCGGCGTGAGGATTATCCTGTGCAATATGGTACTGCAAGTGCTTCAGATCGGTACTGGCTGGCCGGGTCCATTTGACCCTCATCTCTCCGGGGTTCCTTCTTCCGGACGGTAGCGGTTGAAAATTGCTTCCATCTCTTCGTCAGTAGCAAACGCGCCCTGCTCGGCGGCGTCCAGTCCGGCCCGGATGTGCTCCACCTGCCAAGCGTGGGTGTCCAGAAACTCCTCGATGGCTTGATTGACAACATAGTTCCGGGAACGGTCAAGCTGCTGCGCAATGGCGTCAAGCTGTTTCTGCTTCTCAGGGTCTATACGGACAGTAAACACACCTTCCTTCATTTTCAATGCTCCTGTGGTTCGTATGTATTCTCTTGTAATCATAGATGCCTTGGAACAGGTTGAGATATTTTTGTCTTTGGGTTTTGATACCAACCATGTTTTCTACCATGGCGAATAAAGAGCAACTCATTTCTTCAAGCTTTTTCAGCAGATCCCATCTTTTCACGATTTTTTTTAAAGTACTAGAACTTGTCTTAATCCCTCATTGATGGCCTTCATGTCTTCTTTTGATAAGCGGCCTGCGGACTTTAGCAGTCGAGTCTTATCTATGGCGCGAATTTGGTCGCAGACTGCTACAATTTGGCGGTTTAGGCACTGTATGGGGATGGTGAGTGGGGGGTTGGGCTTGGCGGAGGTGGAAAGGGGTACGACTATGACTGTGCGCCGAGCTTTATTAATGGGGGTGGCGCCTACTAGCACACAAGGACGTTGCTTGCGGATCTCTGATCCCTGGGTAGGGTCAAGATTAACCCAATAGACCTCACCACGATTCATTTTCTATTCCATCGCCCTGGGTGGCTTCCCAGTCCTTCATTTCTTCTTTTAGGGTCTCATCTGCTTCGACTTTCAAGGCGCACTCATAAAGGGCTTGTTCCCGCTTTTGAATTTCCTGCTCCAGCAAGCAAGCGATGACCTTGCTTCGCTGTTTAGAAGGGATGCTAGCTCTCATTCGAGTGACTAAATCATCAGGTAGGGAAAATAAAACTTTTTGCATCGGCATGTTTCCTCTCTTGCTTAATATATCTTATATATTATATACAAATACAATAAGTTTGATTATTTTGATGGGCGGTCGATGGTGGGATAGGCCAGACAAAAGGCGGTGATTCCGATCAGGGCGGCGGCCAGATAGGCGCCTTTAGGCTCCAGGGTCCAGAGATGGCCGCTGTAGAAGCTGCCAAAGGCCCCTCCCGCGCCAAAGCCGAGGCTGCTGTAAAGGGCTTGACCTCGGCCTTGGTGAGGACCGGTAAAGTGGCGATGGACCCAATCGATGGCGGCGGCGTGAAAAGCGCCGAAAGTGGCCGCATGCAGAAGCTGCGCAAAGACCATCAAGGGTAACAGGGAAGGGTAGAGTCCCAGCAGTAACCAGCGGAGGCTGGCCAGCAGCAAGCTTCCTAGCAGCATCCAGCGGGCTCCCAGGGCGGGCAGCAAGCGGTGCATGCCAAGAAACAATCCCACCTCGGCAATGACTCCGATGGCCCATAAGCTGCCGATGAGGCCGCGGCTGTAACCGTATCCCTCCATATAAATGGTGTAAAAAGTGTAATAGGGGCCATGGCTGGCTTGCATCAGGAAAGCCGCCACGAAAAAGGTCAACACTTCTGGTTTTTGCAAGACGCGCCACAGTGGCCCGTGGTGGGGGGGGTGGTGAGGGGTATTGCTTTCTGGCACCGTGAGGCTCATCACCCAAATGCCGGCCATCAGGGTCAGGATGACGGCGGGCAAAAGATCCATGCCGGCGTGGTCCAAGAGGGAGCCGAGGAGGGCCGCAGTGAGAATGAAACCGATGGAACCCCAAAGGCGGACTCGGCTGTAATGATGGGTTTTCTTTCCTAGGTGGGTTAAGGTAGTCACTTCAACCTGGGCTAAGGTCCCGTTCCAAAAGAAGCTAAAGGTCACCATCACCCCTGCTAGGGCCCAATAGCTGTGATTTAAGTACACGGCGCTAAAGGCCAGGACGGCCAGTAAGGAAGCGATACGGACGATGATCATGCGCTTGCCGCTATGGTCGGCGATATAGGCCCAAACGTTAGGGGCCAAAATTCGAGTGGCCATCAGCAAGGCCATCAATTCCCCGATTTTCTGGGGGGTAAATCCCAGGGACTGAAGGTAGAGACTCCAGTAGGGGAGCAGTGCGCCTAAAGTCGCAAAGTAGAACAGGTAAAAGCCGGAGAGACGCCAGTAGGGTGGAGCCGGGGTTTCTGTTGACATCTTTTACCTAGAGGTCCCGTGATCGGTGGGTGGGATGGATTGAAGCTTGAATAAGTCTCTTCGTGCGCCTAGCGCACGCGACTTGTCGGCTCGTCAGGGCGGTTGAGCAGCGTGCAACCGACCGCATTCTTCTCACAGTTTTTGCCGAGATACTTGTCATAGAATTGAAGGGTTGGCAGATCGGCACCTTTATTATTAAAGAGGGGATATTGTATCAATACAAATCCCTTGGGGTAGGTCAAGATTTGACCGGACGGGGCATTCTTCAGCAACTACACTGTTATCTAATTTGCAACAGCCAAAATGGAGGATTGGATCATGGCGATAAGAAAAATCACCATTGTGGGCGCAGGCCGGGTAGGTGAGGCAACGGCTCAGTTTCTGGCCAAAAACGAGCTTTGCCGGGAACTGGTGCTCCTGGATGTCCAGGAAGGGGTTGCCCAGGGGGGGGCGCTGGATATTCAGCAGTCGGCGCCCTTGTTTAATTTTGATACCCGGGTAACGGGTTCCACTGACTATGAGCTCATCGCGGACTCGGATTTGGTCGTCATTACCGCGGGTAAGCCCAGAAAACCTGGAATGTCCCGTTCCGATGTCCTGGATTCTAATCTCCCTATCATTACCGACATCATGAATCAGGTGATGCGTTTTGCCCCCCAATCCTTGGTGATGATGGTGACCAATCCGGTGGATGTGTTGACCTATCATGCCTGGCGTCACTGTGGTTGGAATCGGACCCGGGTTTTCGGGCAAGCGGGGGTGTTGGACTCAGCCCGAATGGCAAGCTTTATCTCCGCAGAGACTAATTTGTCGGTCAAGGATATCTCGGCGATGGTGCTTGGGGGACATGGGGATACCATGTTGCCGCTTATTCGCTACACGACTATCAATGGGATACCCCTGACCCATTTTCTCGACCAGCAAACCATTGAAAAAATCATCGAGCGCACTCGGCATGGGGGATTTGAAATTCTCCGCCTTCGGCAAACCAGCAGTGCCTATGACGCGCCTGCGGCCTCCATTGCGGCGATGGTGGATGCGATTCGCCATAACCGTAAGCGTATCCTGCCCTGTGTGGCGATCCTGCAAGGAGAGTACGGTGAAGATGAAGTGGCGATGGGGGTTCCCAGCGTCTTGGGGGAGGATGGCCTAGAGCGTATTGTGGAATTGTCCCTGACTGAAGAGGAACAGGCCCAATTTAAGCGGTCGGTAGAGGCCATTCGGGCCGATCTTGCCCATATTACTAAAGCTTGAACCTCTTCGTGGGCACAGTGCACCCCACTGATCGGTGGGGAGGGGGGCTTGAGCCACTCAAAATTTTTGCCGAGATGCTTAGGGTTGATTTCAATGGAAGAGCTATAGAGGAAGTGGAAGCAGGGAAGCAGTGGGACTGTCAAATAAATTTCATTAAATTGTTACGGCGCTGTCATGGGCGTGAGGCATGCTGCAATCCATTGGCTTCTGTTGAGAAGGTGAAACCATGGAACTTGCCCATAGCCCAAGGGAGGTCTTCACTCGCACTCGGACTTCCCGCCTAAGTTTATCTTTGGCAAAAAATCGTTGTGAAGTTCGAGAAGCACAGCGGTTACGCTATCGGATCTTTGCGAAAGAGATGGGGGCGCGCCTTGATAGCCCAGAATTTGGTTTGGATCGAGACTACTTCGATGATTTTTGCCAGCATTTGCTTGTCCGTGATACCGGCACTGGCGAAGTGGTGGGTTGTTATCGGATTTTGACCGACTGGCAGGCCGTCAACGCCGGCGGGTTTTATTCTGAAACGGAGTTCGAACTAGAGCAGATATTGGCTCTGCCAGGGCGCTTTATGGAGGTGGGCCGGACCTGCATCCATCCCGATTACCGGAATGGAGCTACGATTATGTTGTTATGGTCGGGACTAGCCCGTTTTATGACCATGAATGGTGTTGATCACCTCATAGGTTGTGCCAGTATTCCTATGTCCGCGGGGGGCGCCGAGGCGTTGTCCGTCTTTGACCAGTTGCGGGAAAAGTATCTCAGCCCCCCCCACCTGCGGGTCGTGCCTCGGTTGCCCTTGCCTCGCACGGATACCGCCTCCCGGCCAGGAGCCGTGGTGCCTACCTTGCTTAAGGGCTATTTGCGGCTAGGGGCGGAAATTTGTGGAGAACCTTGCCTGGATCGGGCATTTAATGTGGCTGATGTTTTTGTGCTGTTGCGCAGCGCCAATATCAATCGCCGTTACTTACGGCATTTCACGAACCCCTCTCCTGGCAGGGACAGAGTCGGGATACTTTAGCCCGGGAAACCCGGCATCAAATTGCAGCCACTTTAGGTCTGGAAGAGGCCAAGGAGCTCAAGATTCGCTGGGTCGGATAAGACTATCTAGAGGAAAGCCGGTAAACATCAGTTCTGTTTTAGGGGAATTCAAGTCCGAGCTATTGTTGCCGATAGCTGTGATGACAAAGCGTTTTCATCACTGTCACTCTACCTAAATTTTATAGCGGTTCCCATTTAACAGGCTATAAATTAAGTTTTTCCCGCTCCTTCGGGAGCGGGCTTTTCTTTCAAAGCCTCTCCATCCGGCGAGAGGAATCAAATCAAGTAAAGGGTCGCAAACCCTAGGAAGGCCATAAAGCCCACGACATCGGTGATGGTGGTGAGGAGAACACCGCCGGCTAGAGCTGGATCAGCGCCTATCCGTCGTAGGAAGAGGGGAACGACGACCCCCGAAAGGGCGGCGAAAATCAAATTGATGATGATAGCGGCCCCAATCAGAATACCCAGTTCAGCCCCTTTAAACCAGGTCGCAGCGACTATTCCGATCACCAGTGCCCAGAGGAGACCGTTAAGGACGCCTAAGGTTAGCTCCTTGCTCAATAGCCAGCGGGTGTTGCTTTGGCTGAGCTGGCCTAGGGCCATGGCCCGGATTACCAAGGTGAGTGTTTGACTGCCGGCAATTCCCCCCATGCTGGCGACGATGGGCATTAAGACCGCCAGGGCGACTTGCTTTTGGATGGTCGCCTCAAATAGCCCAATGACCCAGGCGGCGAGGAAGGCGGTAATAAGATTGATCCCCAACCACAGGGAACGGCGCCGTAAGCTGAGAAGAACAGGGGCAAAAGTATCCTCATCCTCGGTTAGGCCCGCCATACTCATTAAAGAGTGATCCGCTTCGTCCCGAATCACGTCGACCACATCATCGATAGTGATTCGGCCAAGCAGTTTTCCCTCCTCATCCACCACAGGAGCGGAGATCAAGTCCCGTTTTTCAAAGCGCTGGGCGACCTGGGCGGTAGGTAAGGAGACCGGAATGTTTTCCACCCCGTGGGACATGACTTCGGCGACGGTCAGTTCCCGTTTTCGGGTGAGTAAGGTGGTCAGCAACAATACCCCTTGGTAATTATCGTCTCGGTCCACCACGAACAAGCTGTCCGTGGCCTCTGGCAGTGCTCCTAAAAGGCGCAGGTAGCGGTGAACCACGTCCAGGGTGATGTCACCCCGGATGGTGATGGTATCGGTATTCATAAGCCCCCCCGCTGTGTCCTCCGGATAGGAGAGCACCGTTTCCAGGCGGCGCCTATTCTGAGCATCCATGGTCTGTAGGACTTGCTCGACCACCGTCTCCGGCAGATCCCGGAGGATGTCGGCTAAATCATCGGGGTCCAGGTCTTCCATGAGGGAGGCCAAATCTTCTACCGCAATGTCGCTCATGAGATCGGAGCGCACTTCATCGCCCACATAGCTCAATACTTCGCCTCGATGGCCGGCGCCCACCAGCTGCCAGGCTAGATGTCGGGTTGGGGGAGGTAATGACTCCAGTAAATGGGCAACTTCAGCGGGATGTAGGCTGCTGAGTAGTCGCCGTAGGCGCACCATCCGGCCGCTTTCAAGTGCTGCTACCAGGGCGTTTAGGCGTTCATTATTCCTTTCCGGGGAGAGGGGTTGCAGCATGATGACTCCTCGCGTTGGACTGGCGGATAGGTTTGGAATAACTCCATTCTACAGGGGGGAGGGGGAACTGGATACTGCTGTGGCTTAAGGGGTGGGTTGAAAAAGCAGGTTAAGAAGCTTGAGGAGGGTTCGCCCCTGGAAGGGATTAGTTGGGCAGATCTTCGTTGATTTGGTCTAATAGGGCTTGCATCTCTGAGAGATCGTAGCATTCTAAGAACTGTTGGGAGACTTCCGTAAGCTTTTGTTGGTTACTTTCGGTGATCACCCGTTTGACTTCCAGCAAGGAGGCCGGATGCATACTAAAATCTCTCAGCCCCAGTGCCAACAGTAGCCGCGTATAGCGGGGATCCCCTGCCATTTCGCCGCACATGGAGATGGCTGTGCCCGTTTTTTCTCCGGCCACGATAGTGTGATGAATGAGCTGCAATACTGCTGGGTGTAAGGGATCGTAGAGGTAATTGACCTCGTCATCGATGCGGTCGATGGCCAGTGTATACTGGATAAGATCATTGGTGCCAATGGAAAGGAAGTCTAGGTGGCGCGCAAAAATATCGGCGCAGATGGCGGTGGCGGGAACCTCAATCATGGCCCCTACGGGCAATGCCGGGTCATATTTCAGTCCTTGGCGCTTAAGTTCCCGTTTGCAATCCTCTAACAACATCATCACTTGGGTCAGCTCTTGTAAGGTGCAGATCATCGGTAGCAGCAACCGTACGGGGGCCTGAGCCGAGGTTCGGAGAATGGCCCGCAGTTGGGGGCGGAATAGCCCAGGTTCCCGCAGACACAGGCGAATGGCGCGCAGGCCTAGGGCAGGATTAGTCGCCACCGGGGTATTGAGGCGGCCTCCATCCACGGTTTTGTCAGCCCCCAAATCCACGGTGCGAATGGTCACTGGCGCTCCCCCAAGGGCTTCTACTACCCGGGTGTAGGCACTTAACTGCTCTTCCTCATCGGGTGGGGTGGTGCGGTTCATATACAAAAACTCAGTGCGGTAGAGGCCGATTCCCTCGGCACCGGAATCGGCCACGAGGGGCAAATCTTCTGGCAATTCAATATTAGCCTCGAGGGTGATGGGTTGCCCCTCGAGGGTGATAGCAGGTTGGCTCCTGAGTGCCGTCAGCGCGGCAAGGCGGCGCTGCTGAGCGAGCCGCTTTTCCCGAAATTTTTCGATAAGAAAAGCATCGACCCCGGCGAGCAAGATTCCTTGTTCGCCATCGATGATTAGCAATTCGTCATCTTGGACATAGCGGCGAGCCCCACGGAGGCCGACGATAGCTGGAATCCCCAAGCTGCGGGCGAGGATACTGGTGTGGGAGTTAGCCCCACCATGCTCGGTGACAAAACCGCTAATTTGCTGCTGCTGCATTAAGACAATGTCGGCAGGGGTCAAGTCGTCGGCCAGCAAAATATAACCCTTAAGCCGCCCCCCGGAGACTTCATGGCGGGGGCTCTCTTGGTTAGTCAGGATCCGAAGAATGCGATTGACGACGTGGTCCACATCATTTTTGCGGGTGCGAAGATAAGGATCGTCCATCTCATCGAAAACGCTTGCCAGGGCGTCACGCTGTAGTTTGAGTGCCCATTCGGCATTACAGTGCCGATTCTGGATGAGATCTATGGGCACAATAGCCAACGCCTTGTCTTCGAGCATTAACAGGTGAGTGTTGATAAAAGAAGCGATATCGGTGGGGATATTGTCCGGAATTTGCTCCTGAATAGACTGGAGTTGCGCCTTGGCAGTGCTGAGCGCTGCTTGGTACCGTTGAACCTCGTTTTCGATAAGGTTCAGGGGCAGGAAATATTCGTTGACCTCGGGCTGATCGCGGGAAAGTATATGAACTTTACCGATAGCGATGCCTCGCGAGACGCCGATCCCGTGCAGTTCAAGGGTCATGCCAAGGCCCTAAGGAAATTTTTCTTGGCTAGGTCCCCATCTACTAGGGTGATTTGCCTTACTCTCATTCGTGTTCTCCAAAGCGCTCATTCACCAGCGTTTTCAGTTGCTGTAGAGCTTCTTCCTCATCGGGGCCCGAGGCCATAATACAGAGGCGGGTTCCCTGGGACGCCGCCAGCATCATCACGCCCATGATGCTTTTTCCATTGACCTCTTTTGTCCCCCGCTGAATGCGTATCTCGCTTTTAAAGCGAGAAGCTAGAGTGACGAATTTGGCTGCAGCCCGGGCATGTAGCCCCAGCTTATTAATAATAGTCACCTCATTCTGTGTCATCCTGTTTCCTCATGGTGGTAAAGCAGGCACAAACCCCTTCGCGCCCGCCGCTTATCGCTTTTTCTGTGAGTTCGGTGAGGCTCAAGCGTGGGTAATTCAGCACTCGTATCAGCATGGGCAGGTTAAGGCCTGTGACGATCTGCGCATGTTGGGCGTCCGCTGCGTAACAGGCGATGTTACTGGGGGTGGAACCATACATATCAGTCAAGACTAAAACCCCGTGGCCGGTGTCCAAACTATGGATTAGCTCTCGTGCTCGTTCCCGCAAAGCATCGGGGTGAGAGGCGCGGGTCACAGGGAGTATTTGGATCTGAAGAGGACAGCTGCCCAGCATGTCGTTGGTGGTATCCAACAAAGACGAGCCAATATTATCGTGAGTGATAATAAGCACGCCGACGGTCATGACAATTCCCGATGGCGGCAAAGTACTCGGCTATGGGCGGAATGGAAATGGGCTGTGAGCTGCTCTGTTAAATAAACTGAACGATGCTGTCCCCCTGTGCATCCGATGGCCACCGTCAGATAGCTGCGATTGGTCTCTTGAAACCGTTGCAGCCAGTGCTGTAAGAAGGTAATCAAGTCTTGCCGCATTTGGGCGACGGCCTCGTGGCGCTCAAGATAGGCAATCACTTCTTGGTCACGCCCGCTTAAGGGACGTAAATGGGGTTCCCAATAGGGGTTAGGAAGACAGCGGACGTCAAATACAAAGTCAGCGTCGAGGGGGACGCCATGTTTGTAGCCAAAGGATTGAAATAGCAGTGACATTCCCGTACGCGCACCATCGCCGACCCGTTCGCTGATTAAATCCCGTAGCTGGTGGACCGTGGTGCAGGTGGTATCAATCCTAAGATCGGCTTTTTCGGCAATGGCCTCTAATAACTCCCGCTCATGGCGGATGGCCTCGGCGAGAGGAATATTGTTGAGTGGGTGTTTGCGGCGGGTTTCACTAAAGCGTTTAAGAAGGGTGGCGTCACTGGCATCAAGAAAGATGATATGGCAGTGAGCCCCCACATTTTCAATGTCCTCTAGGATCTGGGGAAATTGTTGTAGTTCTTGGGGAAGGTTGCGGGCATCGATACCGACGGCGGCGCGGAGTTGCTGGGCATCATCCTGTTGCATCTTTTGGGCAAAGACGGGAAGAAGGTAGACAGGCAGATTATCAATGCAATAGAAACCCTGATCTTCTAAGGCATGAAGGGCAATACTTTTGCCTGATCCCGATACACCGCTGATGATTAGCAATTTCATGGGAGTCTCGCCAATTCTCTTTTGAATGAGTGCTTCTAAGGCACCCCTTATTTGTGCCTAGGAGGGGAAGGGTTGAGGAGCTTCTGTTGCCGCTGTTGCAGCTCAAGCAAGGCATCATAACCTTTG